>CBDUSE010000171.1:0-6698 GCA_965369835.1 uncultured bacterium | reverse complement strand
CGAAAACGGGCCCCTGAGCGTCGTAAGTCATTGGAATGCAACAACAGCACTTCCGAAACTGACGAACTTGGGTTAGAATCGGGCCAGCCTGCCCCGAAGGGACGGGGCGCAATCAAGATGAAGCAGAGACGATGCCGATGGGAGAGCACTTGCTCGTGGGTGATCGGCGGTGGCAGCGCGTCTTGCTGAGAAGAGCCCCGAGACGCCAGCCCGTGAATACCGACGAGAACCGATGGAGCGAACTTCTAGCGGGCGGGCGTTTCCGGGTCGCGGCCGGGCACGTGGATGTTGAGCAGCTCGAGCAGCTCCTCTTCGCTCACGCCGAGTTCGGCCACGTTCATGTCGTCCACGTGGATCTCGACGTTCGCATCGTCAACGAGACTGGGCGACGGCGGTTCATGCCGGGTAACCACCTCGTCGAGCGCGGCTTCTGCCTCCTCGCTCGGCCGAGGCGCGGGGCGCGGCACAGCGGTGGGCGCCTCTTTCTCGACGTGCGGGTAGTGCGCCACCACCTCCATGAGCAGCGCGAGCTCGCCCTCGACCTCTACCATCCGGTACTCGTAAACGGCAAGCTCGGTGGCCGTGAAGTAGCGCAGCACGTCGCGCACGCGCTCCTCGAGCCGAGGCACCGCGAGCACCAGGCGCGGCGGGCGCGTCGGGTCAAGGTCCGCCGCCGGGAACAGCCGCTGCACCAGTGGCGCGTTCTCGATCATCCAATGCAGCCGCCGCAGCAGCTCGTCCACCACCGCGGCGGGCGCCTCGAGGTGGGCGAGCACGACGACAAGCCGCCCCTCGGGCGTGAGCGCGAGCACGTCCACGCCCTCGCCGGGCCGGAACTCGAACGAGGTGGCAAGCACCTCGTACGGTGGCTCTGACACGAGAAAATGCTCGCGCAAGAACGGTAGCAAGATCGCCTTGCTCGTCAACGGCACTCGCTTGCACAGCTTCATTCGTTCCTCCCGCTCCCTCCAGGCTCGAACTCGCGCGCCACCGCCGCCGCGATGCCGCGCAACTGCTCGACAAGGTCCGACTCCTCCGGTCCCAACACGGCCGGCATGCGGCTCAGCACCGACCGCCCGATCTCGTCGTGCTCCGGCAGGAAGCCGCAGTAGGCGGGCTGCACATCAAGCTGCCGCTCGAGCACTTCGAGAAACTGATCGAAAAACACCCGCGCCGAGGCCGCGTCCCCACCGCCGCTCACGACAATACCAAGCTGCAGCGCGTATTGCCACCCCGCTGTGCGCTTGACGAGCGCGTAGCTGCGGATAAGCTCGCGCAGCTCCGGCGAGACGACCAGCAGCAGCCGCGTCGTGCCCACCGGTGGCGCCTCGCCCGTCAGCAGCCGGCTCGGCGCGTTGACCACCACGTAGTCCCACGCCTCGTCGGCGGCCATCGCCTGCTCGAGCGTATCAAACAACACCAGGCCGGACGATCCGCCCACGGCAACGCGCTCCGGGCCCGCGTCCGATCCGAGCATCGCGCCCATGAGCAACCGGATCGTCGGCAAGCTCGGGTCGGCATCCACCACCGCCGTGGTGTGGCCGCGGCGCGCGAACTCGAGCGCCACGTTACACGCCACCACCGACTTGCCGATGACGTCGGAACCGGATGCCACGAAGAGATACGGGGTTGTGGCCCCGGACGCCACCGCCGGGGCCGACGCCTCTTCTCGAGACGGTCGCCGTCGGGAGAGGAACAGGTGAGACACCGACTCCAGTCCCCTCCCGAGGTGCTTGCGTGCACTCATGCGCACTCTCAGGCCGGGTCAATAGTTCTCGGCCGCGCACGTTCCCTGCGCGAACCACGTTCCTACGCCCACGCGCCTGCCGGACTACGTCACGTCGAAAACAGAATTATGTCCGCCGAACGCGTCAGCCACCTTCACCGGGTTGCGCGGATCGGCCACCCACCGCCCGTCCACCACGAAGCGGTACTGGTAGGTGCCCGCGGGCAGCGTCACGCGGCGCTCCCACGCGGCGTTGGCCTGCTCGCACGGCTCGGGTTGCCAGTCGTTGAACGTGCCGGCGACCTGCACCTGCTTGGCCTCACCGTCCTCGTAGGCGAACCGCACGCGCTCGCCCTCGACCTCGGGCATCAGCGCCTCACTGAAGACCCGGAACACCTGCTTCGAGTCGAGCTTCGCCTCGGCCAAGAGCACCTCGCTCGCCAGCGACATGTGGTCCTCGGCAGCGACCGAGGTCGGGCTATAGTCGAGAATTGACTGCCCAAACCCCGCGGCCTCACGCAACCGCACTGTCCGGTGGATCACCGAGTGGAAGCAGCGCTCGCCGAAGGAAGCCCGGACCTCCTCGAGCACCTCGCGCGCAAGCCGCGTCCGCCGATCGTAGATCGTCGCCAGCGCCCGCACCTCGATCTCGTGGCCCGTGTGCTCTTGCACGAGCTCGACGGTCTCGAGCAGCTTGCCCAGCCCGTGCAGCGAGAAGAAGCTCCCCTCGATCGGCACGATCAACTCGCCCGAGGCCACCAGCGCGTTGAAGGTGAGCAGCCCGACGCTCGGCGGACAGTCCACGATCACGTACTGGTAGCGGCCCGACCCCAGCGAACAGAGCGCCTCGCCAAGCCGGTGCTCGCGGCCTTCCACACCGGCCAGTTGCTGCTCGATGGCGCTGAGCCGCACCTCCGCCGGCGCCAGATCGAGGTGCTCCCCGACGCCGAGGATCACGTCATCGAGCGCTCGCGTTCGCGCCAGCACCTCGTACATCGAGGCCCTCAGCCCTTCGTGCTCCACGCCAAGCGCGAGTGTGGAATGGCCCTGGGGATCGAGATCAACGAGGAGAGTGTGGCGCCCCTTGGCGGCCAGGCAAGCAGCCAAGTTGACTGCTGTGGTGGTCTTGCCGCAGCCACCCTTTTGGTTGGCGATGGAAATAATGCGCATCGCCGCCTCCTTATGGCTGAATCTCCGGTTGGAGGATACGCTCACCGCGCCAATAACGCCACTGGAGGTGAAAGGGCGTTACTATCGAATAGCGACGCGCGCCCGCCTTGTCAAGCAAAATCTTTTCCGTCTCCTCCAAATGCCGATCGGAAGCGTCGCCATGCGATAAAAGCGTTGCCGCCGACGCGGGCGCTTCCATATACTGAGGTCGAACGCGCACAAGCGATCGGCTCACGCGGCACCCCGCGTACACGTCGCGGACCGGCAACCATGACGACCTTCTGGGACAAACTCGTCGAGCGGTTCGAGAAGCTCGACCCCGAGCGCCAGGAGCGATACCTCACGACCCTCGCCCGGGAGCGCGGTTTCCTCCAAAGCGTCTTCGACACGATCGAGGACGCCCTCATCGTGCTCGACCCCGAGCGGCGCATCGTCTTTATCAACCGCGTCGCCAGGCAACTGCTCGGCGTGACCGCCGCCGACCCCGTCAACCGCCCGCTGCTCAAGTACCTCGTTGACGGCGAGCTCCTCGAGCTCTTCCAGCGCGAGCCGCTCGGCAACGCCGGCGCCTCCAGCACCGGGGAACGTGGCGCCCTGAGCACCGAGATCGAGGTGCGCCACCCGCGCCCGATGGTGCTCAAGATCAATGCGCTTCCCTTGCGCAGCGGAGACGGCCGAGGGCGCCTCGGCACCGTTATCGTGATGCACGACGCCACCGCCGAGCGCAAGCGTCGGCTCGCCGCCTTCCAGTCCGAAAAGCTCGGCGCGCTCTCGACGCTGGCCGCGGGCGTCGCGCACGAGATCGGCAACCCCCTCAACTCGCTCGGCATCCATATGCAGCTCCTCGAGCGCGAGATCGCTGGACTCGAACCCGGCCCGCGACGCGAGGCGCTCGCGGCCCGCGTCGAGACAAGCAAGCAGGAGATCGAGCGGCTCGACGGCATCATCCGCCAGTTTCTCGGCGCCGTGCGCCCCTCGAAACTCGACTATAAGCCGGTCCAGATCAACGAGCTCATCGAGGGCCTGCTCGAGTTCGCCTACTACGAGATCGCGGGCGCGCATATCGGCATCGAGAAGCACTACGATCCCGCGATCCCGCGCGTGTTGATGGACGAGGCGCAGATCAAACAGGCGTGCCTTAACATCATCAAGAACGCCGTGCAGGCGATGCCCGATGGCGGGCTGCTGACCGTTACGACCAAGCTCGAGGGCGACGAGATCGTCCTGAGCTTCGCCGACACCGGCGTCGGCATGCCCGAGGAGCGCCTTGGCAGGATCTTCGACCCCTTCTATACGACCAAAGACAGCGGCTCCGGTCTCGGCCTCATGATCGTTTACAAAATTGTGACGGACCACAACGGACGGATTTATGTCGAGAGCACCCAGGGCCGTGGCACGCGTGTGACCATCGCCCTGCCCGTGGTCGAGTCGCAGCGCCGTCTCATCGAGGACGCGACGTTGAAACCGACACCGATCGAAACGCCCACATCCAAACCGCGCAAGCCGAGACAGCCATGACCGAGAGGAAAACCGTACTCATCGTTGACGACGAAGAGAACACCCTGCGCGGCCTCAAGCAGGGCCTCGACAACACCGCGTACACCATCCTGCTCGCCAACCGCGCCGAGGCCGCCATCGAGGCGCTCCAGCAGCACACCGTGGACGTGATGCTCACCGACCTGCGGATGCCCGGCATGGACGGCCTCGAGCTGATGAAGATGGCGGGCAAGATCAGCCCAAACACCCAGACGATCATGCTGACCGCCTACGGCAGCGTCGAGAACGCCGTCGAGGCGATGAAGCACGGCGCGTTCAACTACCTGACCAAGCCGGTCAACCTCGACAACCTCGATCTGCTGGTCCGCCAAGCGATCCAGGCGCGCGAGCTGATGACCGAAAACATCGAGCTCAGGCGCCGGCTCGAGGCAAAGTTCGGCTTCGAGAACATCCTCGGCGGCTCGGCCGCCATGCAGCGTATCTTCGAGAGCATCCGCCAGATCGCACCTTCTAAGGCGAACGTGCTCATCCTCGGCGAGAGCGGCACCGGGAAGGAGCTGATCGCCAACGCCATCCATGCCAACTCGCCGCGCCGTGAGGGACCGTTCATCGCCGTGCACTGCGCCGCACTCGCCAAGACGCTGCTCGAGAGCGAGCTATTCGGTCACGAGCGCGGGGCGTTCACCGGCGCGGTCTCAAGCAAGCCCGGCAGACTCGAACGCGCTGACGGCGGGACCCTGTTTCTCGACGAGATCAGCGAGATAGACCTCGACGTGCAGGTCAAGCTCCTGCGCGTGCTCGAGACCTGGGAGTTCGAGCGCGTCGGCGGCATCAAGCCGATCCGGGTGGACGTGCGGCTGATCGCCGCCACGAACCGCGACCTGGCCGCGCGCGTCAAGAGCGGCGCATTCCGCGAGGACCTCTACTACCGCCTCAACGTGGTGAGCATCACCGTGCCGCCGCTGCGCGAGCGCCGCGACGACATCCCGATCCTCGTCGAGGCGTTCATCGCCGAGTTTGCCGCCGCCAACCGCAAGAAGGTCACCGGTATCGCGCCCGAGGCGCTCGACGCGCTCATCGCCTACGACTGGCCCGGCAACGTGCGCGAGGTGCGCAACACGATCGAGAGCCTCATCGTGCTCGCCCAGTCGCCGGAGATCACCCTCGACGTGCTGCCGGCGCAGTTCAAGGAAGCCCTTCGACAGGCTCAGGACGTCGGCGAGCAGCCTCCCGGCTCCCTGCTTCTGCCGCCGGGCACCTCGCTCCAGCAGGCCGAGCGGCTCCTGATCGAGGAGACGCTGCACAAGACGGACTTCAACATCTCCCAGGCTGCCAAGCTCCTCGGCATCAGCCGCCGCACGTTGCACCGCAAGATTAACGAATACGACATCCAATCCGACCGCAACGACGCCGGCCCCTCGTCCTCCTGACCACCCCGAGCGCCCCGCGCGCTGCGCTTGACATGTTCGCGCCTTCGGGGCATCATCCACGCCTCTCGAACACAGACCATCGAGGAGAACGGAGGCATGGTCGAAGGCTCGGCGCTCAGGCGCGGCATGGTGATCAGACACAACGGCGAGCTCTGCGTCATTACCGACTACCAGCACGTCAAGCCAGGCAAGGGCCCGGCCTACAATCAGACCGCGATGAAGAGCCTCAGGACCGGCCGCATCCTGCGCCAGCGCTTCCGCTCCAGCGACGACGTCGAGCAGGTCTACCTCGACGCCCGGCGGATGCAGTACATGTACAGCGACGAGACGCACTACCACTTCATAGACCAGGCGGACTATGAGTCCGTGGCCATTGATGCCGACGTCGTCGGCGACGCCCGCTACTACCTCGCCGAGGGGATGATCATCGAGGTCGGGATGCACGAGGGCAACGCGGTCACGCTTACCCTGCCGACCAGCGTCGTGCTCGAGATCGCCGAGACCGAGCCGGGCATCAAGGGCGATACCGTGAGCGCCGCGACCAAGCCGGCCAAGACCGTCACCGGCCTCGTCGTGCAGGTGCCGCTGTTCGTCAAGACGGGCGAGCGCATCAAGGTGGACACCCGCACCGGCGAGTACCTCGGCCGAGACTGAGGCCGGGCGCCTCCGGCCCCTTCGGAGAATGGCCCTTGGGTCGAACCCGCCAAGGCGATTCCCTCCTAGCAGGCTGCTAAAAAAGACCGACGTCCGGTTGAATCGTTGAGCGCTCAAGGGCGTTTGGTAAGAGTCTATCAGCGAACGGAAGGATTCCGAAGCCCCACAGGGGCGGATGGTAGTAGCCTCGGGCGCATGCCCGCCGGAGCTCCTGTGAAGGC
>CBDUSE010000170.1:0-6797 GCA_965369835.1 uncultured bacterium | reverse complement strand
CGGCACGACGGGCCGGCGCGCGGCTCAGCATCGTTCCCGTCTCGGACGTGCGCAGGGCTGCCTTGATCGAGGGCGCGGTTCCCTGCGTCAATCCCACCCGCCTGCGGCGCCGTCGCGCCGGCACGGGCCGGGTGGAGGTTGCACTGGCCCGGGCCGCCATGCAATGCGTAAGTGCCGCGGTTCGAGACGCGCTTGCGGGCGAGCTCGACGCCGTCGTCACCGCACCGATCAACAAGATCGGCCTGCGACGCGCGGGCTACCCGTTCACGGGGCACACCGACTTCATCGCTGCCGAGGTCGGCTCCGCTAGCGACGGCGGGGCAGATGGTGCGCCGAGCGTCGCCATGATGTTTGTCGGGGGCGGGCTGCGCGTTGTGCTCGTGACCATCCACGAACCGCTCCAACGCGCGATCAAGACGATCACGCCCCGGCGCGTCCTGACGACGATCGAGCGCCTCCACGACGCGCTCGAGCGGTTCTTCGGCATCGCTGCGCCGCGCATCGCTGTATGCGGCCTCAACCCGCACGCGGGCGAAGGGGGCCTGATGGGAAATGAGGAGGCGCGCCGCATCGTGCCCGCCATCAAGAAGGCGCGTCGGCGTGGCCTCGACGTGACCGGACCGCTTCCAGCCGACACGCTCTTTGCGCGCCATCGCCGGGGCGAGTTCGACGGTGTCGTCGCGATGTATCACGACCAGGGCCTCATCCCCGTAAAAATCGTCGCGTTCAACAGCGGGGTGAACCTAACGCTCGGGCTGCCGTTTGTCCGCACCTCGCCCGACCACGGGACCGCCTACGACATCGCCCCGCGATTCGTCGCGCACCCGGGAAGCATGGAAGCGGCGATCCGCCTTGCCGCCCGGCTCACGCGGCGCTCAGCGAGGTCCCGATCGTGCTGACCCGCTCGGCGCTCACGGCCACGCTGCGCCGCGCCGGCCTGCGGCTCACGAAGCGGCTCGGCCAGAACATCCTCGTCAACCCAAACGTGCGGGACCGCATCATCAAGGCGATGGACCTCCGGGCGGACGATACTGTCATCGAGATCGGCGGCGGCACCGGCGCGCTGACCGAGGCCCTCGTGGCTGCGGCGGGGCAGGTGATCGCCTTCGAGGTGGATCGCGGCCTCGAGCCGGTGCTTCGAGCGCAGCTTGCAAACACCTCGAACCTCGACATCCGATGCGAGGATTTCTTGGAAGTTGACTTGCGCCTGCTCTCGGAACGAGCGGTGCTGAACGGCTCGCTCCAAGAGTACCTTGTCTTTGCCGGCAACCTTCCTTACTCGATTACGACGCCGGTAATTACGCGGGTGCTCGAGTCGGGCGTGCCGTTCCGGGCCGCGTACTTAACCGTGCAGCGCGAGGTCGCCCAGCGGCTGCTCGCCCCGCCCGGGTCGCGCGACCGCGGGGCCATCACCTTCCTCGTCGAGTACCACGCCGAGGCGCGCCGCCTGCTCAAGCTCCCCCGCACCGCCTTCGAACCGGTCCCGAAGGTCGAGTCGGTCCTGATCGGCCTCACTGCCCGGCGAACGCCGCCGGTTTCACCGCGCGAGCCTGAGCTGATGTTCGCCCTTATCAGAGCCGCGTTCGGTGCCCGGAGAAAAGTGTTGAAAAACGCCCTGCGGCGCCTAGAATGGGGTGCACTTACCGACGACAACGTAGCCGATAGGGTGGCTGCTGCAATCCGCGAGTGCGGGCTCGACCCCCGGTGCCGGGGCGAGCAACTCGCGCTCCAGCAATTTGCCGGCCTGAGTGACGCGCTCGTGCGGACCCGCGCAGCCGATCGGGGAATCCCATGAAAGAAATCGGGATCGAGGACGTCGAGCACGTCGCCATGCTGGCGCGACTCGAATTGAGCGACGACGAGAAGCATGCGATGACGTCCCAGCTTCGCGACATCCTGCGCTACGTCGAGAAGCTCAACGAGCTCGATACCGAGTCCGTCGAGCCGACCGCACACATTCTCCCGGTCCGCAACGTGACGCGCCCCGACGAGCTTCGTCCCTCGCTCGATCCCGAGGCCGTGCTCCAGAACGCGCCGAAGCGAACCGGCGCGCTGTTCCGGGTGCCGCGCGTCGTCGAGTAGAACGGCTTGCCACCCGACCGGGCTGAACGGAATCCGATGAGCCTTTTGAGAAAGAGTGCCTTTGAAGTCGCCGAGGCGGTCCGCTCCCGCCAGGTGAGCGTCACCGAGCTGACGCGCGCAACCCTCGAGGCGATCGAGCGCCTCGATCCGGTGGTGCGCGCCTATGTGACCGTGAACGCCGGCGGGGCGATTGAGCGCGCCGCCGAGCTCGACGCAAGGCTCGAAGCAGGCGAAACACTCGGCCCGCTCGGCGGGGTGCCGATAGCGATTAAGGACAACATGGTCGTTCGGGGCGGCGAGACGACGTGCGCCTCGAAGATCCTTTCCGGCTTCACGTCGCCTTATGACGCCACCGTCGTCGAGCGACTGCGTGAAGCGGGCGCCGTTTTCCTCGGCAAGACGAACCTTGACGAGTTCGCCATGGGGTCCTCGACGGAGAACAGCGCCGTGACGGTTACCCGCAACCCGTGGGATACTGAGCGCGTGCCGGGCGGCTCGAGCGGCGGCTCGGCGGCGGCGGTGGCCGCGCGGCTCGCCTTCGGCGCGCTCGGCTCGGACACCGGCGGCTCGATCCGCCAGCCGGCCTCGTTCTGCGGCGTCACGGGCCTCAAGCCGACCTACGGACGCGTCTCGCGCTACGGTCTCGTGGCGTTCGCCTCGTCGCTCGACCAGATCGGCACGCTCGCCCGCGACGCGCGTGATGCGGCGCTTCTGCTCGGCGTGATCGCCGGCCACGACCCGATGGACTCGACCTCGGTGGACGAGCCGGTGCCCGACTACCTCGCCGCGCTCGAGGGCGACCTCGCCGGCCTGACAATCGGCATGCCGGTGGAGTACTTTGCGGCCGGCATCGAACCCGAGACCGAGCAGGCTATCCGCAACGCGATCGACGAGTTGCGCGGCCTCGGCGCAGAGGTGGTCGAGATCGGCCTGCCGCACCTCGACTACGCAAACGCGGCCTACTATATCATCTGCACGGCCGAGGCCTCGTCGAACCTCGCGCGCTACGACGGGGTGCGCTATGGGCAGCGCGGCAGCGACGACGGCAACGTCCTCGACATGTACAGGACGAGCCGCGAGGCAGGCTTCGGCGCCGAGGTGAAGCGGCGCATCCTGCTCGGCACCTACGTGCTGAGCGCAGGCTATTACGATGCCTACTATCTCAAGGCGCTCAAGGTGCGCACGCTCATTAAGCAGGACTTCGACGCGGCGTTCGAGCGCGTGGACTGCATCGTCGCGCCGACCTCGCCGACGACCGCCTTCAAGATCGGCGAGAAGGTCAGCGACCCGCTCACGATGTACCTCTCGGACACCTACACGATCTCGGTGAACCTCGCCGGCCTGCCCGGGCTAACGGTCCCGTGCGGGCTCGACGGCAAGGGGCTGCCCGTCGGGCTGCAGATCATCGGTAAGCCGTTCGACGAGGCGACGCTCCTCACGCTCGCCCACGCGTACCAACAAGCGACGGACTGGCACACGCGCGTACCGCCGGTTGTCACGAATGGCGGAGGCGTGTGATGGACTACGAGGTCGTCATCGGCATGGAGGTACACGTCGAGCTCAAGACCGCGAGCAAGGTCTTCTGCGGCTGCTCGAGCGAGTTCGGCGCCGAACCCAACACGCACGTCTGCCCCGTCTGCCTTGGGCTGCCGGGCGTGCTCCCGGTGCTGAACGAGAAAGCGATCGAGCACACCGTGCGCGTCGGGCTCGCGCTCGGCTGCGAGATCTCCACCTTCAGCAAGTTCGACCGCAAGAACTACTTCTATCCGGACATGCCGAAGAACTACCAGATCTCGCAGTACGACAAGCCGCTGACCTCCAACGGCCGGCTGCCGATCCTGCTCGACGGCACGGTCAAGGAGGTCCGCATCCGACGCGCCCACCTCGAGGAAGACACCGGCAAGCTCCTGCACCTCGACGACGGCACGAGCGGCGTGGACTTCAACCGCGCCGGCGTGCCGCTACTCGAGATCGTCTCCGAGCCGGATATGCACTCGCCCGAAGAGGTGGTCGAATACCTCACCCGGCTCAAGACGCTGCTCGAGTACCTCGGCGTGAGCGACTGCAACATGGAAGAGGGGAGCATGCGGTGCGAGGCGAACGTGGACGTGCGCCCCACAGGCGGCGAGCGCATCGGCGGCTTCGTCGAGATAAAAAACGTCGCCTCGATCACGGGCGTGTGCCGCGCAATCGAGTACGAGTTCGAGCGCCAGCGCGACGTCTACGAGTCCGGCGGCACCGTCGAGCGCGAGACGCGCCGCTGGAACCCCGACAAGCAGCGCACCACCGTCATGCGCACGAAGGAGGAAGCGCACGACTACCGCTACTTCCCCGAGCCGGACCTCGTGCCCGTGGTGATCGCGCCCGACGAGATCGAGCGCATCCGCGCCACGCTGCCCGAGCTGCCGCTGGCGCGCCAGCTCCGCTACATGAAGGAGTTCGGGCTCTCGGAGTACGACGCCGGCGTGCTCACCGCGCAGAAGGCCGCCGCCGACTATTACGAGGCCTGCACGGCGCAGTACGGCAAGCCGAAAGTCGTCTGCAATTGGATCACCGGCAGCCTGTTCCGCCTGATGAAGGACGAGAAGATCGGGTTCGACGAGCTGAAGGTCACGCCGACGATGCTCGTCGAGATGATCAAGCTCATAGACGACGGAACGATCAGCGGCAAGATCGGCAAGACGGTCATCGAGGCGATGTTCGCCACCGGCAAGCCGGCCGGCGCCATCGTCGCCGAGAAAAGCCTCGTGCAGATCAGCGACACGGGCGAGCTCCAAGGGGTCATCGGCAAGGTGCTCGAGGCGAACCCGAAGCCGGTCGCCGACTACCGCGGCGGCAACCAGAAGACCTTCGGCTTCCTCGTCGGCCAGGTCATGAAAGCCACGAAAGGCAAGGCAAACCCGAAGCTCGCGGGCGAGCTGCTCCGCAAGATGCTCAACGCATAATGCGTCACCTTCCGGCAGCCTGATGGCTGCCGGACGGTGGCGTCGGAGGGACGAATAATGCCATTCTTCGGCAAGCCGCGCTACTCGACGATCAAGGTCAAGCGCGTTCAGGTGCCCGACGGGCGCTGGATGAAATGCATCGCCTGCAACCAGATCATTGACGCCGAGCAGCTCAAGGAGACGCTCAACACTTGCCCGAAGTGCAAGTTCCACTTCAAGATGTCGGCCCGCGAGCGGATCGCGCTGCTGCTCGACGAGGGCTCGTTCGTCGAGATGGACGAGAACCTCACGCCGCAGGACCCGCTCGAGTTCGTGGACACGGCCCCCTACCGCCAGCGCCAGCAGAAGGCGACCGAGTCATCGGGGCTGAACGAGGCGATCGTGACCGGCACCAGCGCGGTCGAGGGCGTGCCGATCTGCTTCGGGGCGATGGACTTCGGCTACATGGGCGGCAGCATGGGCTCGGTCGTCGGCGAGAAGGTCACCCGGCTCATCGAGCACGCCATCGCCGAGCGCCTGCCGGTGGTGATCACGTGCACCTCGGGCGGCGCACGGATGCAGGAGTCGGTCCTGAGCCTGATGCAGATGGCCAAGACGAGTGCCGCGCTCGCGCGCCTCCACGACGCCCACCTGCTCTACGTGACGATCCTCGTCAACCCCACGGCCGGCGGCGTGACGGCGAGCTTTGCCTCGCTCGGCGACGTAATCATTGCCGAGCCGGGGGCGCTTGTCGGCTTTGCGGGGCCGCGGGTGATCGAGCAGACGATTCGCCAAACACTTCCCGAGGGGTTCCAGCGCTCCGAGTTTCTGGTTGATCACGGGATGGTGGACATGGTGGTGCCGCGCAAGGAGCTGCGCTCGACGCTGGCGAAGCTCCTCCACTTCTTCGCCGGCAACGGCGGCCAAAGCCGCGGCCGCCAAAGCGGTCAGTAGAAATAGATCGGGTTCGTCCACGCCGTGCCGCCGCCGGCGTCCGCCACCTCGATCCGCACGTAGCGTTCCTCGCCCTCGAGCGCATACAGCGCCTCGTGCAGCCGCTTGCCGCGCCCCGCGACGAACCGACGCCCGTGGTAGCGCTGCGCCATGAACGTGATGCTCGTCGCCGGCGAACAGCGCACGCGGATGCGGCCGCCGTCAAATACGACCTCTTCGATGCGCGGGCCTGTCGTCGAGTAAAATGCGCCGGCGCTGAGCGCCGCGAGCACGGACGCCGCGTCGAGCGACGGCGCCCTGACCATGACCCACCCCTTGAACACGTCGTGCTCGGTCCCGTGCGCGTCGTCCACCGCCAGCCCGCACACGCGTGCGCCCCAATCGAGCAAGTCGTCCCAGTGCACGCGCGCAGTCCCCTTGCCGGTCGAGCACGTTGTGGCGTTGAACACCTCGATTGCGAACAACCCGTCGAGCACGCCGAGCATCCGCTGGACCGTATTGCCCGACCAGTACGGATGCGCCAGCACGACAAGCGCTCCCGCGTCAACGAGCACGCGCTTGATCTCCTCGACAGCCATCGGGTCCTCGAGCGGCAGGCCGGGCGGCACGTTCAGCCCGACGATGTGGTAGACCTCGCCCGACTCGGGCTCATTCACGTGGCACTCGACGCCGTCAATGACGAGGAACTCGTCGGTGGATTTCCCCGCTTCATTCGAGACGATAGAGTGGTCCGTCAGCGCGATGAAGTCGTAGCCCGCCTCACGGTATGCGGCGATCCGCTCGTCCGCGTCAACTTCCCCGTCGCTGCGCGTCGTATGCGTGTGCAGATTGCCCTTG
>CBDUSE010000169.1:0-6850 GCA_965369835.1 uncultured bacterium | reverse complement strand
CGTGTTGAATCGCCCCAAAGGGGCTCTGTTCTTTCTGTCGCCCTGTTCCACGGGCGAGCGCCCGAGGCTACTACCATCCGCCCCTGCGGGGCTTCGGAATCCTGCCGTTCGCTGATAGGCTCCTGCCAAACGCCCTTGAGGGCTCAACGATTCAACCGGACGGCGGTCTTTTTCGGCAGCCTGCTATGGAAACAGGCCCCGCAGCGTCTTGGCCTCGGCCACCTTGCGCACGCCAAGTGACAGGGCCGCCAGGCGCATCGGAACCCGCTCGCGCACCTGGAGCTGGTGGACCTTGTGAAACGCCTGGCTGATGATTTCCCTGAGCCGGGAGTTGACCTCGTCCTCGCTCCAGAAGTAGTTCTGCAGGTCCTGCACCCACTCGAAGTACGAGACGATGACGCCGCCCGTATTGCACAGGATGTCAGGGATGACGAAGATGTCCGTCTTGTCCAGGATCACGTCCGCCTCGGGCGTCGTGGGGCCGTTGGCGGCCTCGGCAAGGATGCGGCACCGAAGCCGGCCCGCGTTTTCCTCGGTGATCTGCCGTTCGATCGCGGCGGGGATCAGCACGTCACACTCGAGCGTGAGCAACTCTTCGTTCGTGATCGGTTCCGATTCGGCAAAGTCCGCCACCGTTCCGCTCTCACCCACGTGCCGCCGAAGCGCTTGGATGTCCAGTCCGTCGGCATGGCGCACGCCTCCCTTCACATCGCTCACCGCGATCACCTTCGCCCCGCTCGCGTGGAACAACGCCGCGCAGACGCTGCCGACGTTGCCGAAGCCCTGCACGACGACGCGCAGGTTCTCCAGCGGCAGCTTCAGCAGCTTGAGCGCCTCCTGCACGCAGTAGAACACGCCGCGCCCCGTCGCTTCCCGTCGTCCGAGCGAGCCGCCGATGGTGACCGGCTTGCCGGTGACGATCCCCGGCACGGCATGCCCCGCATGCACGCTGTAGGTGTCCATGATCCACGCCATCGTCTGCTCGTTTGTGCCGAGGTCGGGCGCCATGATGTCCACCGACGGGCCGATGAGCGGCAGGATCTCCACGGTAAAGCGCCGCGTCATGCGCTCGATCTCGCCCGGGCTCATCTTCGACGGGTTACAGCAGATCCCGCCCTTCGCGCCCCCATACGGCAGGCCCACCAGCGCGCACTTCCACGACATCCACATCGCCAGCGCCGCCACCTCGCCCAGGTTGACTCGCGCGCTGTAGCGCAGCCCGCCCTTGCACGGCCCAAGCGAGAGGTTATGCTGCACACGGAAGCCGGGGAACATCTCCACGCGCCCGTCGTCCAGACGCGTCGGCACGCTCACGATCATCGCGCGTTTGGGCACGCGCACGCGCTCGCGCGCCTCCTGATCCAGCTCGAGGTAGTCGGCCGCGATATCAAACTGTTTCACGGCCATCTCATAGGTGGGGCCCCTGTACGTCAGCATTGGTGCACTCCGTCACTTCAGTAGGTGTTCGAACCGGCCACGTCTTCGGCTAGCCTCCCGTGCCGCCGCCCCGACGGCGAGCGGGCAGGAGCACCAGCAGGTTGCTCATCGTCAGGTAATGTACATCGAAATCGTCGAGGTGGCAGGCGATCTGCACCCGCTCGCCGCGATCGTCGTTGATCGTAAACAGGATGAAGCGCTCGGGCGGGCCGGGGTAGTCCTTGCGCGGGACCGTCTCGCCCTCATACGGCTTCCACGTATAGACACGGTACAGCGTGCCGCGCGACATCGCGAGCGACTCCGGCGGGTAAGTCAGCGGCTGGAGCGCGACCACGTCGGCGGGGCCGAACGGCCGCGGCTTCGGCTCGCTCGGTTCCTCGTACTCCTCGTTGCGGTCCATGAACCACTCATCGGGGTCCCGGAAGAACGCGATCGGCTGCGAGCTCAGCGTCAGCGGCGGCTCCTGGAAGTACAGGTGCGTGTGGTCCGCCGTGCTCTCACTATCGAGCAGCGACTGGAGCATCTCGATCAAGAATTGCAGCCCCGGCGCGTTGGCCGAGACCTGCAAGCCCTGCTCGTCGTCGTAATCGCAGTGGATAAACGAGTTCTCGTCGGGCGGCACGGCGTTGTGCACCCAGTCGAAGTGCACCGGCTGGTCCTGGCCGAGCCGGTCGGCGGCCATCTCGAGGAACAGGTTGCACGCCGGGTCCGCGCCGAGCTCCTCCTCGGCGTAGCGCACGCATGCCTCGAGCGCCTCGAGGCGTTGCTTCGGATCGTCGAGGTCGTAGTGGCTCAGGATCTCGTCGAGCGCCCGCTCGATATCGTCGTCGTCCATCTCATCCTTCGTCGTGGCTGTGGAGAATGGACCGCGCCGGCCCTGTCTCCTCCGTCCGTGAAAAAATCTCCTTCTAGCACCACCGGCCCCCAAGCGCAAGCCGCCGCCTACGCCTCCCGGCGCATGGTGTGGTGCTTGTGAAACGCGGGGTCCTCCTCCGGGTGTTCGGCCATGAAGTGCGTGCCACGGCTCTCGGCGCGCCAGCGGGCCGCGCGTGCGATCAAGAGGCCGACCGTCACCATGTTGCGCATCTCGAGTAGCGGCACGTTGATTCCGTCGGAAAACCGCTTCTCGACATACCGTGCCATGTGATCGAGCTCGGCGATCGCCTCGTCGAGCCCCGCCTCGGTTCGTACGATCCCGACGCGCTTCCACATCAGCCGCTGCAGCTTCCGGATGCGCCGCAGCAACGCCGGCGATGGTTCGACAAGCTCACCACGTGGCGGTTCAACAAGCTCACCACGTGGCGGTTCAACAAGCTCACTACGTGGCGGTTCGACAAGCCGCACTCGCGCGCGACGCAGGCGCGGCGGCTCGATGCGCTCGGCGTACTTGATCGCCCGGCCGATTGCGCGAGTGCCGAAGACCAGCGACTCGGACAGAGAATTGCTCGCCAAGCGGTTCGCCCCGTGGATGCCGGTGCACGCGCACTCGCCGATCGCCAAAAGCCCCGCCAGCGACGTCCGCCCATACGGGTCGGTCCGGATGCCGCCGCACATGTAGTGCGCCGCGGGCGCGACCGGGATCATTGCCGTCGTCATGTCCACGCCGTACTCGAGGCAGCGCTGGTAGATGGTTGGGAAGCGCCGCTTGATAAACGGCGCATCCTTGAAGCTGATGTCGAGAAAAACCGGTCCCTTGGCCATTTGTGCAATCACCGCGCGCGAGACAACGTCGCGCGGCGCGAGGTCGGCCATCTCGTGGTAGCGCTTCATAAACGGCCGCGCGCGCGCGTCCTTGAGCACCGCGCCCTCGCCGCGCACGGTCTCGGAGATCAGCATGTTGGGCGCGCCGCGGCGGTTGAACGTCGTCGGGTGGAACTGCACGAACTCCATGTCCGCCAACACAACGCCCGCGCGCCACGCCATCGCCGGCCCGTCGCCCGTGGCGATCTCCGGGTTCGACGTGATCGTGTAGAGTTGGCCGCTGCCGCCTGTGGCGAGTGCGACGACTTTCGCGGAGATCGCCAGCATGCGTCCGCCCAGCACGTCAAGCACGTGCGCGCCGACGCACACGCCGTCGCGCACCTCGAGGTCGGTGGCGAAATGGTTCTCGAGCACCGTGATCGCCTTCGTGCGCCGCACGGCCGTTCCGGAGGAACGGCTTAGGCGACGCGAGCGTCGCACGTTGTAGACGAGCGCGCGCTCGATCTCGCGCCCCGTGGCGTCGCCGGCGAACACGATCCGCCGCTCGCTGTGGCCGCCCTCGCGCGAGAGCGACAACCGACCATGCTCGCGGTTGAACCCGACGCCGAACGCGATCAGGCGCTTGATCTCGCCGGGCGCGCTCCGGGCAAGCACGCGCACGGCGCGCTCGTCGCACAGCCCGCAGCCGGTCCGGAGCGTGTCCGCTACGTGCGACTCGAACGAGTCGTGCGCCGCCATCACCGCGGCGATCCCGCCCTGGGCCTGGTTCGTGTTCGACTCCATGATCTCCTTTTTCGTGACCAGCACGACGCGGCCGTGCTTCGCCGCGAGCAGGGCGAAGTTCAGGCCCGCGATCCCGCTGCCGATGATGAGGAAGTCGGTCTTCATCGCATCCCTCTCTCGACGTGGCTCGAGACTTCGAGCGCAATGTCGAGCGCGGGCGCCGAGTGCGTCAGCGCGCCCACGCTGATCCAGTCCACCCCGGTTGAAGCGACGCGGCCCACCCGCGCGAGCGTCATGCGGCCCGAGGCCTCGACGACGGTCTTCGGGCTCATCCCCCGAATAATCGCCACCGCCTTGCGCAGCCGTGCGGGCGGCATGTTGTCGAGCATGATGATGTCGGGCCGCAGCGCCGCCGCCTCGCGCACCTCGGCAAGCGTGCGCGTCTCGACCTCGATCCGCCGACGCGGGTGCGCTTCTCGCGCGCGAGCAAGCGCCTCGCCGATCGAGCCCGCGGCCGCGATGTGGTTGTCCTTGATTATGACCAGCTCGTCGAGCGTGGAGCGGTGATTCGTGCCGCCGCCGGCCCGTACCGCCGCCTTCTCGAGCGTGCGCAGGCCGGGCGTTGTCTTGCGCGTGTCGAGAACCTTCGCTGGTCGTGCGCGCTCGACGTACGCCCGCGTGAGCGTCGCGATGCCCGAAAGCCCTTGAAGGAAGTTGAGCGCCACTCGCTCGCCGGTGAGGATCGCCCGGAGCGGCCCGCGCACCTCGCCAAGAAGCGCGCCGCAGCGGACCGCCTCCCCGTCGCGGACCTTTCCAGAAAACTTCACCTTTTGCGAGAGCGCCCGCCACGTCGCCCGCGCTACAGCGAGCCCGGCAATCACACCTGCCTCGCGCGCAATGAGCCTACCGCGGCCGCGCGCATCCGGCGGCACAATCGAGGCGGTCGTCACGTCGCCGCGGCCGATGTCTTCGGCGAGCGCTTGGCGCACGATCCGCTCGAGGCATGTCGTGCTGGGACGCGTGCTCACAGCTCGATCATCTTTCTGAGCGCGCGCTCGGCCCTGACGCGAACCGGCTCGGGAACCTCGATCTTCGGTTCGAGCGACACGAGCGCGTCGCGCACCTTGGCGGGCGTAGTCATATTCATCCCGGGGCACGGGTCCATCGTCGGCACGGGCCAGAACGTCTTGCCCGGCGCCTCGCGCCGCAGCCGCTCGCACATGCCGGGGTCGGTCACGACGATCCACTCCTCGTACGGCTCCTCGCGCGAGACGGTGAGCATCTGGCCCGTGCTGCAGACGTAGTCGCCCATCTGGATCACGTCGAGCCGGCACTCCGGGTGCACCATCACCTGTGCGTTCGGGTGCTCGGCCTTCGTGGCGGCCAGCAGCTCCGTGGTGACGTAATCGTGCACGCAGCAGTCGCCCTCCCACGGGATGATCGTCTTATCTGTCTGCGTCTGGACGTAGCGGGCGAGGTTGCCGTCGGGCAGGAACAGCACCTGCTCGTGCGGCAGCGAATTGACGACCTTGACGGCGTTCGACGACGTGCAGCAGATGTCCGACTCCGCCTTGACCTCGGCCGAGCTGTTGACGTAGCTGACGACCGCCGCGTCGGGATATTCCGCCTTCTTCGCGCGGACCGCCTTGCCGTCGGCGAAGTCGGCCAGCGTGCACCCCGCCTCAGGCTCCGGCAGGAGCACGGTCTTTGGGGGGCTGAGAATCTTGGCCGACTCGGCCATAAAGAGCACGCCGCAGAAGACGATCACCGCCTCTTCGACCGCTGCCGATTTCCGGCTCAGCTCGAGCGAATCGCCCAGAAAATCGGCAAGGTCGTAGATCTCCGGCGGCTGGTAGTTGTGCGCCACGATGATGGCGTTGCGTTTTTGCTTCAGCGCCCGAACTGCGCGTGCAATGTCTTCGTATGTGGGCTGTGCGATTCCCATCGTGCGGCCTCATCCTCCGCGAAAAAGTGAAAACAGCTTAGGATCAAGGCCGCAGGCGGTCTAGCCTTTTCCGGTCGCCGGGGTTGTGGGGCGGTTCTTCCCCGGCCTGCCGAAGACCAAGAATGAACCGCAGAGACCGCGGAGGCGCCGCGGCGTGGATCGGCGCTTCAGATTTCTTTGAGGTGGAGCTCGTCGAGCTTGCGGTAGAGCGACGGGACGCTGATCTCGAGGGCCTTGGCGGCGGCCTTCTTATCGCCGGCGGTCTCGCGCAGCACGCGCGCGATATGGCGGCGCTGCGTATCGCGGGTGACCGAGCGGAGCGTCTTGTCGTGCACGAGCGTGAGGTCGTGCCCCTCGAGCAGGCGCTCGGGCAGGTCGCCGACGGCGATGTGGTTGCCCTCGCAGAGCGTGGCGGCGCGCTCGATCACGTTCTCGAGTTCGCGCACGTTGCCCGGCCACTCGAAGCACTCGAGCACAAACATCGCCTCGTCGCTGATCGTCGTCTCGACGCCGAAGCGCTCGTGGCGCTTCTCCACAAAGTGCCGCACGAGCAGCGGCACGTCGTCGCGGCGCTCACGCAGCGGCGGGATCTCGATCGGGATCACGCTAAGCCGGTAGTAGAGGTCCTCGCGGAACCGGCCCTGCTTGACGCATTCGGCCAGGTCCTCGTTCGTCGCCGCGATCACTCGCACGTCAATATGCTTGACCTCGGTCGAGCCGACCCGCTTGATCTCGCGCTCCTGCAGCACGCGCAACATTTTCATCTGCATCGCCGGACTCATCGTGCCGATCTCGTCGAGCAGGATGGTGCCCTTGTTCGCCGCCTCGAACAGGCCTTCCTTGTCGGCGTGCGCGCCGGTGAACGAGCCGCGCACGTGGCCGAACAGTTCCGACTCGAGCAGCGTCTCGGGCAGCGCACCGCAGTTCACCGCGCAAAACGCCCGCTCGCGCCGGGGGCTGTTGTAGTGCAGCGCGCGCGCCACCAGCTCCTTGCCGGTGCCGCTCTCGCCGGTGATGAGCACGGTCGAGTCGGTCGGCGCCACC
>CBDUSE010000168.1:0-6884 GCA_965369835.1 uncultured bacterium | reverse complement strand
TCGAGAGTATACACCCCACCCGAGCTTGTGCCAAGGCCCGACTTGACTTTTTCAACAGGCCCTGAAGCCGGTGGCAATACCTACTTCGGGGGGAGGCGGTGGCTGCTGGCGTGATTGTCTTGTGCCCCACCCGCGTCCTGGGGCCGCTGTAACCAGCCCGCAGATACGCCTTGCCATCGGCTGAAGCCGGCTCGAGGGGTTTTTGGTTTGGCCCGTTGACCATCGGCTGAAGCCGGCTGGGTGAGTTGTTGGGTTGGTCCGCAAACCACCGGCTGAAGCCGGGGGCATTACCTACTGGGGATTCCCGAGGCCAGGGGCTTGATCGGAGTTCAGGCCACCCCGTTTCTCCGGAGCACTCCAGTAGCATGCGTAGCGTCGGAAGGCAGATGAAATAGGTATTGCCACCGGCTTCAGCCGGTGGTAGAGGTGGCGCAACTGGGGATGAGGGAGCCGCCTTCAGGCGGCTTCTCGACGGTGGGCTTCAGCCATGACTTCCCCGCCGGAGACCGCCAAGTATGAGCGCGCACGTCTTCCATGAGATTTATCTGCACTTCAACTGGCATACACAAGACGACCTACCCCTACTGAAACCAGACCTTGAGCGGGATGTGCATGCCTTCATTCGCGAGCGGTGCGCGAGGACGGAAGGGGCATACTTCCTCGGTATTGGCGGCACCAAGGACCACATCCACTTGGTCGTGAAACTCGAACCCTCCATCGCTCCGAGCGTTTTCATCGGCGACCTCAAGGGCGCGTGTGCTCGCGCGGCCAACAAGGCGGCCAAGCGGCAGACCCTGCGCTGGCAGCGGGGCTTTGGCGTCGTGAGCTTTGCCAAGAAGCACCTGAAGGGTGTGCTCGCCTACGTCGAGAAGCAGAAGGAGCACCATGCCAAGGGCGATCTCAAGGCAGCATTGGAGCGCGGCACATTCTAGCAGGCACCGCCTGAAGGCTTGCGTCGAGAAGCCGGCTGGAGCCGGCTGCATGGGTGGAGGGTCGACCCGTCAACCACCGGCTGAAGCCGGTGGCAATACCTACTTCGGGGGGAGGCGGTGGCTGCTGGCGTGATTGTCTTGCCCGCCGGAGGCATGCTGGGGCTGTAATGACCCGCCCGCAGATACGCCTTGTCGCTGGCTGAAGCTGGTGGCAATACCTATTCTCGAGATTCGCGCGGGCAGCGGCGGCCGGGTCACGAGACGAAGGGCGTCAGATCCGGACTTTGTAGTCCTCGTCGGTCTTGGGGAGTTCGGCGATGAGGCGGGCGATGATGTCGTCCTGGGTCACGCCCTCGCTCTCGGCGTTGAAGTTGGTGACGATCCGGTGGCGCATCACCGCGGGGGCGACGGCCCGGACATCCTCGAGCAAGGCGGCGTAGCGGCCGTTGAGGATGGCGCGCGCCTTGGCGCCGAGAACGAGGTACTGCGACGCGCGCGGCCCGGCGCCCCAACTGACCCAGTCGCGGATCCACTGGGGGGAGGCGTCCTTGAGCGGGCGCGTCATGCGCGCGAGCCTCAGCGCGTAGCGGTAGACGTGCTCGGGCACGGGGGTGCGGAGGACGATCTCCTGCAGCCCGAGGATTTCTTGAGCGTTCAGGACGGTGGCGAGCTCGGGCGGCTCGGTGCTCGTGGTGGTGCGGATGATTTCGAGCTCCTCGTCCTCGCTCGGATAGTCCACGTTGACGTGGAACATGAAGCGGTCGAGCTGCGCTTCGGGCAGCGGGTAGGTACCCTCCTGCTCGATCGGGTTCTGGGTGGCGAGGACGAAGAACGGCTCGTCGAGCCGGTACAGCCGGCCCGACGCGGTGACTTGATGCTCCTGCATCGCCTCGAGCAGCGCGGCCTGGGTCTTGGGCGGCGTGCGGTTGATCTCGTCGGCGAGCACGATGTTGGCGAAGACCGGCCCTTTGAGGAAGACGAACTTGCGGTCGCGGGTGTCGGGGTCCTCTTGGATGATGTCGGTGCCGGTGATGTCCGACGGCATGAGGTCCGGCGTGAACTGGATGCGCTTGAAGCTCAGCGACAGCACCCGGGCCAGCGTGCGGATCATGAGCGTCTTGGCGAGCCCCGGCACGCCGACGAGCAGGCAGTGGCCGCGCGAGAAGAGCGAGATCAGCAGTTCCTCGATTACCCGTTGCTGCCCGACGATGATCTTGGCCATTTCCTCGACGATGACGCGGTAGCCCTCCCTGAGCTTCTCGACGGCGGCAAGGTCGTCGCCGGCGAGCTCGGGCGTGGGTTCGGCGGTGGTCGTGGCCTCCTCAGCGATCGGGTCGTTCTTGTCGGGCATCGTTCTTAGTCCTCGTTGTCGTCTCTCGTGTCGTCGTCTTCGGGTCGGTCGCCTTCGGCCTCTTTGATGAGTCTCTGGGCTTTGGCGGCGTACTCGTCGAGGCCAAGGTGTTGGAGCCGCTCGAGCTGGATGCGCGCCTTGGCGAGCTTGTCGCGCTCGACGTATTCCGCCACCAGGGCCAAGTAGTCCTTGCCGAGCTGCGCGTCGAGCGCGGCCGCTTCGGCGACGTACTTGGTGATGAGCTCTTCAAGCCGGCCGATCTTTTTGAGGCCGCTCACGAGCGCGGCGCGCGCCTTGCGGCGCGTGGACGGCTCGGCTGCGGGATCCCCGAGGACCTTGCGCAGATGGCCGATCGCTTTCTCGTACTCCTCGAGCTTGTCGTACGTCTCGGCGAGCGACATGTGCACCTGCGGTTCGGTGAAGCCGTAGCTGGCGAGCCTCGATGGGGGCTGCTTGAGGAGCTCCTCATAGACTTCGGCGGCCCGGACGTGGCGGCCGTGGCGCGTGTAGGCCTGGTAGAGCTGCTTGAAGACATGGACGTTATGCCCGCGCTGGGTAAACATCCGCTCGTAGCACAGGAGCGCCGCCTCGGGCTGCTTGGCGGCCTCGAACGCCTCGGCGAGCTGCTGGTAGGTCCACGGGTCAACCTCGTAGCGCGCCATGCGCCGCAGGACGTGGAGCGCGCCGTCGGTGTCGCCCTGGCTCAAGAAGCCTCGGATGAGCCAGGGCAGGATGTTTCGGTGCTCGCGGCGAAGCTGGCCCGAGCGCATGAAGAGCTGCATAAACGCGTCGGCAAGGCCGCCTGGGAAGAACTGACGGCTGTTGGCCGCGTTGTGGAGCGACTGGATCCTGTCGAGATCGAAGTGCAGCGTGCCGGCGTACTGGGTCTCGAGCCGGAAGGCGCCGTTCTTGAAGCCGGCGAGGGTGCCGCCGACCACGTCGCCGTTGTCGAAGATCACGCGCACGGGGTCGGGTTTGAGCTCGAGCGCGTCGGTCGGACCCGGTTGGCGGAATGTGATGTAGTCGATCTTCTCGAGCGCAATGCGGCTCTCCTTGCCGCCGGCGTAAAATGTTTTGATCACGAGCTTGCCGCCATCGGTCCCGACGATCTCGCCCGAGACCTTGTCGCCCGTGCTCAGGTACAGGACGTCGCGCTCGCCGCTCGCCTCGAGGATCTTGTCGTCGTGGCCGGGGCCGAAGGCGATGCCGGCGGCGGCGCGGCGGTCTATCTCGACCTTGCCGCTGTAGGCGGTCTTGATGAGTACGGCCTTCTCGGTGACCGCGAGGCCGCTGCCGCGCAGCAAGTCGCTGGAGCGGATGACGACGTGCGCCTGGCGTTCCTCAGCGCCCTCGACGCTGCTCGTGACGGGCTCCTCCTCGGCGGCAAGCAGTGGACGCGGCGCGACAAGTAGCGCGGCGGCAATGAGTAGGGTTGTGAGCGGGCGCATGACGCGGCTCCTCGTCCGTCGGTTCCGTTGTCGGGTAGCATTCTAGCACCGGTGTGGGCGACAGCCAAGCGCGATCGGTCCGGGGCGCGTTGATTATGACCGGCAAAACGACTCGAGAGTTCCGGACAAAGAGCCTCACGCCCTTCGACAGGCTCAGGGCAGGCATCCTCCTTCGCTCTGACGAGCTACGTAGGACAGGGAAGGCGCAGAGGGGGAGGACAAGGATGGGGAGAGCTGTGGCGCGTTGGCCGGCGGTGCTGTAGAGTGGGTCGTGTCGTTCTGGAGGGGTACCTCAGCGAAGGGGTCGTGCGATGAAGGGGAGAATGGGTTTTCCGGTGTGGACAGCGGCGATCACGGCGCTCTCCGGTGTAGCGGTGTTGCTCGAGGCGGCCGGTGTGATCGGGGGCGTCCCGCGCTGGGTCTTGATCGTGTTCGTGGCGGCCGCGGCGGTCTTAGTGGTTGGCCTCGTCTACAGCCGGTTCGCCGACCGGGCCGGTTTCTGTCCCTACAGCCGCTTCTGCCCGTTCCGAAAGATCTGCCCGTTTTCGCACTGAGGGCGGGGCAGCTTGGGAAGAACCTCTCGCGCAGAGCGCGCGAAGGGGCAAGGCGGCAGACTGAGCTTGCAGAAACGGGCGGGCGAGGAGGGTATAGGCGTAAGCGAGGTCGTGCCAGGCAGCGGTCTTGATGTTCTGGAGGGTGATGCTGGTTGAGACGAAGCAGAGGAGCAGGCCGAGGACGACGACGTTGAGCAGGTAGATGGCGATGTAGGAGAAGAGGACGCCGCCGACCCGGACATCGTCCTGCTCGCGGGCAAGCATCCAGGTGTTGAGCAGCAGGTGGAATGACCAGGTGAAGCCGACGGCGAACAGCAGGTAGTTGAAGTAGCGCTCGGCGGGCCAGAATTTTTTTAGGAGATAGTAGAGGCCGATCACGGCGAGCATGTAGATCGGGAAGAAGTACGGCGCAAGCGCGATGAGCGGGTTGATCTTAGTGGCGCGCACGTAGCCGCTCGCCTTGCGCACCCTGATCCGCTTGACCCGGCCGCGCATGAGCACCACCCAGAGCGCGTGCGTCAGCTCGTGGCCGATGACGTAGGTGCGGATCGGCTTGTTGAACAGCAGGAAGAACGCGAGGTGCGATACGAAGCCGGCGCCGAAAAAGAGCAGGTTCGACGAAAGGTCTTCGGCGAGCGCGATGGCGCGCACGCAGGTCACTGTGAGCGCGGCGCAGGCGGGCAAGAGCAGGACGCCGAGGAGGAAGTAGAGGAACCGAGCAAAGCGTGACGATCGAGTCGCCGTCGCCATCGGCTAACGGTTCCGGAGGTTGCGGTAGTCAATGATGACGAAAAACCTCACGTCGTAGTCCTTGACGCCCTCGGGGAAGGGCGGGAACTTGTCGGCGATCTTCTTGATGTTGGCCTCGGTCAGCCGGTTGACCGCCTCGTCCTCGCTGCGCATCTTCGGGTCGAGGAACGAGTAGATGAGCCGGCCGTCACGCGCCAGGTTGAGCCAGACCTTGAGCCGCCCCTCGTAGCCGCGCTCCTCGAGCTCGTCGGGCACCTCGAAGAGGCGCTGGATGGTGCGCTGCAGCTCCTTGCGGTAGCTCGCTGCGCCCGGATGCCCGTCGAAGTCGAACCAGGTGATGTTCGTTATCTTGGGGAGGTCAACCACGACGGCGTCGGCGGGCTCGGGTTTGTCGCGTTTCGGGTCGAGCGCGAGGGCGTCCTCGTCGAGGAGCTCGGCGGCCGGCTCGTGGGCAAGGGCGATCGTGTCGCCGTCGAGTTCCTTGTCGGGCAGCTCGATCTCCGCGATGTCGGTGGTCGGCTCGTCGGCGCCTTGGAGAATGGTGTAGGGGATGATGAGTGGGGCCGCGGCCTCGTGCGGGGCGCTCTCCCCGGTCGAGAAAGGGATAACGAAGAGTAGGGCGTGCAGCGCAACGGAGACGCCGAGGAATATCTTGAGAAATCGTTGTCCGGACCAGAAAACGATCGTCCACATCGTGACGCCAACGAGGCAGAGGCCGATTATCACTGTCGTTGCCTGGGCCATTATGCAAACCCGTGCTCGGCGAGGAAGTCGCGCGTGATCTGCCGCTCCCCTTCGACAGGCTCAGGGCGGCTTCGCCGAATGAAGTTGGCGATGTAGCGGGCCATCAGATCCACCTCGATGTTGACGCGGCCGCCCACGACGCGATCGCCGAGCGTCGTCTGATCGAACGTGTAGGGGATGATGTGGACGGTGAACGCGCCCGCCTCCCCGGCGGGCGAAGTCTCGACGACGGTCAGGCTGATGCCGTCCACGGCGATCGAGCCTTTGGGCGCGATGAACGGCATGTACTTCGCGTCCACGCCGATCTCGAAGACCCAGTCGCCGCCCGCCGTGGCGGCAGGTCCGCCTGCTGAGGCAGCAGGTCTGCCTGCCGAGGCGGCAGGTCCGCCCGCCCGCCGCCGCTGCAGCACCGTTCCGATGTCGTCCACGTGGCCGGTCACCAAGTGGCCGCCGAGCTGGCTCGATGGCGTGAGCGAACGCTCGAGGTTGACGCGCTCGCCGACCCGCAGGCCGCCGAGGTTCGTGCGCGCGAGGGTCTCGTCAAGGACGTCCATCTCGAGCGTGCCTGTATCCACCTTCACCGCGGTAAGGCAGACGCCGTTGACGGCGACGCTGTCTCCCACCTTCACGGGGCCGAAAGGAACTGGCACGCGCAGGGCGAGCCGCGCCGTCCTGCCCGAGCCTCTGGCCAGGCGGCCGAAGCTGCCCGTTATCTCAACAAGGCCGGTGAACATGCTGGGCCCTCTGCAGGTGGACGACGCTGCACGCAGTAGAAATATAGCACGCCGCCGCTCAAGCGTGAAGGTCATACGGCAACCCGCGCCAGCGTCATCCCCGGAGGGGCGTGATATGAGTAGGCACGGCCGCAAGCATGTGATCAGCGGAGCACGAGAACCCGCAAGCAGCCAGTGAGCCCCGGAGGGGCGTTTGGTAGTAGCCTCGGGCGCAAGCCCGTGGCATTCGGGGTGCAAAGGAAACAGAGCCCCTTCAGGGGCGATTGAGGCCAGGCGCGATCTCACCGTCACAGTCGCCCCTGCGGGGCTCTTGTTGGGTTCTTGGGGTCCGCGTTCCACGGGTTTGTCCGTCCTCCGCTCACGCGGAGGCG
>CBDUSE010000167.1:0-6995 GCA_965369835.1 uncultured bacterium | reverse complement strand
CAAGCCGGAGCCGATCTTCGAGTGTTTCGAGGCCGCCGTCCCTGAGGGGACGCACCTCATATACATGACGCCCCAGGGGCGGACGCTGACGCACGCGAAGGTCGAGGCGCTTGCCGCGCGCGACTCGTTCGCGCTGCTCTGCGGCCACTACGAGGGCGTGGACGAGCGGGTGCGCGAGGCGCTCGTGGACGAGGAGCTGAGCATCGGCGACTACGTGCTCACCGGCGGCGAGCTGCCGGCGATGGTGCTCGTGGACGCCGTGGTCAGGTTGCTGCCGGGCGTGCTCGGTGACGAGGAATCGGCCCGGCAGGAGTCGTTCTCGGAAGGGCGCCTCGACTGCCCGCACTACACGCGGCCCGAGGAGTTTCGCGGCATGCGGGTACCGGAAGTCCTGCTCAGTGGTAACCACGGCGAGATCGCCCGCTGGCGGCGCGAGCAGGCCGAGGCGCGCACGTGCGAGCGCCGTCCGGACTTGACGAACCGCGAATAATAGGTAACTTGAAGGGTTTCAAGAACGGAACCCAGCCGGTTTCATATCAGCAAGCAGCGGAAAGAAGGCGCCATGGACGCAATCAGAGCTATCGAGAAGGAGCAGCTCCAAACGGACCTGACGAAGTTCAATATCGGGGACACGATCAAGGTCTGGATCAAGATCGTCGAGGGCGACCGCGAGCGGAGCCAGCCGTTTACCGGCACGGTAATCGCGCGCAAAGGCAAGGGCAGCTCCGAGTCGGTCACCCTGCGTCGCGTCGTCTATGGCGAGGGCGTCGAGCGCGTCATCCCGCTGCACTCGCCGCGCCTCGACAAGATCGAGGTCCTGCGCGAGGGCTCCGTGCGCCGCGCTAAGCTCTACTACTTGCGCCGCAAGATCGGCAAGGCTGCCCGCGTCAAGGCCAAACGCCGCACGTAGGGACCAGGGTCGGGGCCCACCGCGTCCCACAAGTTCCTGCACGAATCATGCGGTCTTTTCCCGGCACCCTGAAAGGGCTGCATAGAGAAGCCCAGGGTCAGCGCGCCCCGAGCTCGTCGAGGGGCGAAGCGCCACCCTGGGTGAGCTTAGATGTGAGCAGATAGGTCCTGCCACCGGCTTCAGCCGGTGGTTTGCGGTGGCGCCTTCTTCCAGTTTGAGCCGGCTTCTCGACGATCGCCTTCAGGCACATGCGCATTCCTGGCAGAAGCCCCATGTCGAGAAGGCGCGCCAGATGCGCGTCGCTGAAGCGCGCTCTGGAGATTCTCTTCTTCGACCTGTACACGACCGGCTGAAGCCGGTGGCAAGACCTACTGTTCGGAAACCCTTGCTCGTTGTAGCCAAGGGAGCTCTGCGCTGAGTTCCCCGTTGCCCTTGGCGGTGCGCGTGGGCATACTGGGCGACATGGACGGCGCGGGGATTCCGGAGGCAGAGCTCGAGCGGCTCGAAGCGATGCTCGTGTACGAACAAGACGCGTGGGCGAGCGGGCGCAAGATGGTCGCGGGTGTTGACGAGGCGGGGCGTGGGCCGCTGGCAGGACCGGTCGTCGCTGCGGCCGTTATCCTGCCGCGCGACCGACTCATCGCGGGGCTCGACGATTCGAAGAGGCTCACCGCGCCGGCGCGTGAACGGCTTTTTGAGATGCTCGAGGCCGACCCGGACGTGCGCATCGGCGTCGGCGTCTCGTCGGTCGAGGAGATCGAGTCGCTGAACATTCTCGGCGCGACGCGGCGGGCGATGATGGCTGCGGTGGACGCGCTGCCGGTGCGGCCCGACTTCCTGCTCGTGGACGGGATGTTCATCAAGGGGATGACGATCCCGCACCGCAAGATCGTCAAGGGGGACAGCCTGAGCGCCTCGATCGCCGCCGCCTCGATCGTCGCAAAAGTCACGCGCGACCGGATCATGCGGGAGCTCGACGCGCAGTACGGCGCCTACGGCTTTGCGCGGCACAAGGGCTACGGGACGAAGCGCCACGTCGAGATGCTCCGCAAGCACGGGCCGTGCGTCGTGCACCGGAAAAACTTTGCGCCGGTTAGGGAACTGCTCGAGGAAGGAGAGCCGCTGTGGACGACAAGCTCGAGACGATGTTCGCGATGCAGAAGGAGCTGAACCGCCGCATCGGCCAGGACACCGACGCGATGACGGATGAGCAGCGCGTCGAGTGGGTCCTCAACTACTCACGCGCGCTCGGCCAGGAGCTCGCCGAGCTCGTGGATAGCGTGCCGTGGAAATGGTGGGCCGGCTATCAGCGGTTCGACGCGCAGAACGTCAAGGTCGAGATCGTGGACATCTTCCAT
This sequence comes from uncultured bacterium, assembly GCA_965369835.1. Lineage (GTDB taxonomy): Bacteria > Auribacterota > JABMQX01 > JAFGEW01 > JAFGEW01 > CBDUSE01. The sequence goes on along the minus strand of CBDUSE010000167.1, from coordinate 4,727 downwards.
TTCCTGATCTCGCTCGCCCAGACGGCGGGTCTGACCGCCGCCGACGTCTTCGAGGCGTACATGAAGAAGAACAAGGTCAACTTCGCCCGTCAGGACTCCGGCTATACCGTCAAAGATGAGTCGGATAACCAGGACATCTGAATCAGCCACAGATTTCACAGATGAACGCCGATTCGAGGCAAGGCGTTGCCCCGTCTCTCGTCTTGCCGCCGCCCTGCACTCAAGTCCGTCTGGGCGGCGCGCAATCCATGTGAGAGCATTTCAGGGCGGGCTTGTCCTCCGGAGCTTTGGCAAAGGCGAATCGCCCCCGGGCCAGGTTGGGTTCTGCCGCCGCTTCGCGGTTGGACACGTCAAACGCGGGTCCTTCGCACGAGCCCCGAACTTCCAGCCTGAAACGCGCGGCACCGGGAGTTTTGCTTGACAGGTGCGTGGGGCTCGGGTAGCGTCCCGGGTGTGCAGGCCGGTTCATTTCGCGGCTCAATCGAAAGGAAGCGAGATGTTTCGGAAAGGGAGGCAGACTTCGGGCCCGCTCGACCAAGAGCGTTCGAAGCCGGGCAGGCTTGGAGGCGATGTGTCGTCAACGAAGGAACCGATAAGGGAGGCGCCTATGTTGGACAGGGATCGCTCGGTTGCCGCCTCTTCCAATGGCGGAGGGACCTTTCTAAGCGCCGATGCGGAGTTCAAGGGGTCCCTCAAGTTCAAGGAGGAGCTGCGCATCAACGGGAAGTTTGAGGGCGAGCTCTCCAGTTCTGGCACGGTTCATGTTGGCTCGCAAGGAGATGTGACGGCCGAGATCATGGTCGGCGGCGCGGTGGTCGAGGGCAAAGTCAACGGTAACATCACGGCCAGCGATCGGGTCGAGCTCCGTTCGACTGCGCGAATGATGGGCGACATCAAGGCCAACAAACTGATCGTTGAGGAGGGCGTGGTGTTTATCGGGCGCTGCGAGGTCAGTTCTGATAAGTCAAGCATGCCCACGGCCAGCAAGATAAAAGAGCCCGAGCCGGCGAAGGTTGAAGTCGAGCTTGGCCTCGGCACCTAAGTGAGCCCGCACAGCCCCCGCAGGGGGGTTCCGCTTGATGTTCAATAGGCTCAGAAAACGCACCCCCGAGACTCGGCTTGTCGAGTGCCCTGACTGTGGCAACCAGCAGGAGCTTGACAAGGCGGCTCTCTCAGCCTTCTGCAAGCGCTGCCACAAGCGGTTCTCGATCGAGGAGCCTGCCTCGACGGGCCGGTCGAGCCTGGTCCCTTCATTCGGTGGCGACGCCGCCCCCATGTCGCGGGTCACATGTCCGCACTGCGGCAGGGAGACACCGGTGGCGAAGGCGGCGATCAACGCGAAATGCCGGCACTGCCACGAGCTCTTCCCGCTGCGCAAGGGGCGCCCGGTGACCAAGCCGAAGCGCGGCGGCCGCGTCGAGGGACCGCGGGTGCGCGTGGTCCGCTGCTACTCGTGTGGCGCCGAGCTGACAGCCGTCGAGGAGGCGCTCTCAACAATGTGTCCCAAGTGCGGTCAGCGGGTCGAGCTTAGGGACCTTGAGATCACGGCCCGCCGCCAGCAGGACCTCGCCACGTGCGGCCGGCTGCACGTAGCGCCACGCGGCGTCGTCGAGGGGCGAGTGAACGCCAGCGAGGTGTTGATCGAGGGCGAGGTACGCGGGCAGGTGATCAGCGGCTCGGCGCTTGTGGTGGGCGCCACGGGGCGGTGCTACGGCGAGGTGGTGGCCCGGGCGTTGCGAGTGGAAAAAGGTGCGGTATTTGTCGGCCCCGTGCGGCTCAACGAGGATCTGTTGGACAAGGGATAGCGCGCCTTCAAGAGAAGGCGTCGGCGCGCCTCAGATGAGGCGTTGGCGCCTCGAGGGCAGCGCGCTTGCGAAAGGAACGCCGAGGAAGATCGCTCTTGGGCACGCGGCCCAGGAGTTGCGCTGTCTTAGCCCGGATTTCTCACAAGTCCAGCGCGGCTTGTTCGAAATCCGCCACCGCCGCAAGACGTTGCGGCGGTGGCTTCGACGCGGCGCAGCAGCACCTTGCTCAGGGCTAACCCTGAGCGACAGCGACCCAAGTCGCTGGAGTCGAAGCCCGGAGGGCGCATTTCGCACACGCAGTGTGAGAAATGCGGGTTAGGGGATGGAGGGAGTTTCGGCGCACCCGATGGCGAAAGCGGAGATCGGATTCGAGAATCATCACTGGACCCGCGAGCTCTTTGGCCCGGGCGAGGAGCAGCTGCGTGACGCCGAACAGCGGCTCGGCGTGCAGCTTGTTGCCCGGGGCACCGTGCTGCGCGTGATCGGCGAGCGCGAGAACGTCGAGCGAGCCGAGGCGCTGTTCCGCCGGCTTTTTGAGGAGAAGCGTCGAGGCCTGCCCGTGGACCGTGTCGCGTTCGAGGCGGCGCTCCGGCAAATCTCAGGCAACGGCGCCGTGCCGACCGCGGACGCGGCGAACCTGCGCATCGAGGTGCCCTCGCGCCGGCGCGTCATCGTGCCGCGCACCGAGGGCCAGGAGGCGTATGTGCGCGCCATCCGCGACTGCGACATGACGTTTTCGATCGGCCCAGCGGGTACCGGCAAGACGTACCTGGCGATGGCGATGGCGGTCTCGGCGCTCACCCGCGGCGAGGTGGTCCGGATCATCCTGGCGCGGCCCGCGGTCGAGGCAGGCGAGAGCCTCGGCTTTTTGCCGGGTGACATATCCGAAAAAGTCTCGCCCTACCTCAGGCCGCTCTACGACGCGCTGTATGAGATGATGGAGATCCCCAAGATCAAGCGCTATCTCGACACCGGCGTGATCGAGGTGGCGCCGCTCGCGTTCATGCGCGGCCGCACGCTCAACGACTCGTTCATCATCCTCGACGAGGCGCAGAACTCCACGAGCGAGCAGATGAAGATGTTTCTGACCCGGATGGGTTTTGGCTCGAAGATCGTCGTCACGGGGGACATCACGCAGGTGGACCTGCCCGCCTCGCGCACCTCGGGCCTTATCGAGGTGAGCCGCATCCTCGACGGGATCGAGGGCATCCGCTTCTGCCGGCTGACCGAGCGGGACGTGGTGCGCCACGCGCTCGTGCAGAAAATCGTGCGCGCGTACGAGGAACACCAGTTTCCACGGGAGACCGGCGGGCAAGGGGGAGAGTGATGCGAGTATTCAAGCGCCGCCGCCTGGTCAAGAAGGGACTGACGACCGCCGTCAAGCGCGCCAGCGGCGAGCGTCATCCGGTGCTCAACTTCCTCGACCGCGGCGTAGTCCCTCGGCTCGTTGTGGGCGTGCTCCTGCTGGCGGCGCTCACGTTTATCGTCGCCAAGGGGCGCAACCTGCCTCGCCTCTACCTGGGGCAGGTGGCGAAGCAGGACATCATCGCCTCGCGCGACTTCGAGTACGAGGACGAGGCGAAACGTCAGCAGGTCATGGACGAGGAGCGCGCGAAGGTACCGCCGATCTCGCGCCTCGACGTGGCGAAGGTCAACGAGACGTTTGAGGCATTCGCGACGTTCTTTGCCGAGGTGGCCGAAGCAGGCGAGGAAACGGAGCGCACCGAGGGGGCCGAGCAACGGCGCCGGCGGCTCGGGCAAGAAGCGGCCCGCCTCTTCCGGAAGCTCGATTCGACGCAGATCAACGCCCTGATTTCGGAGCCGGACTACGCCGCGCGGCTCGAGCAACTTCACGAGGTCGTGCTCGGGCTGTCCGGCGTGCGCACCTTTCACAAGGAGGACTATCACGCGCCGGTGCTCTCGTCCGAGAGCGTCAGTGCTGAGGCGTTTGCCCGCCGGCTGGACGAGGAGGTGGAGAAGGCGTTTCCCGACTCGGGCAATGACGTCGTCGCGATCCTCAAGATCATCGCGAGCGATGCGGCCGCCTTCGAGGACGATGTGGACACAACGCGCCTGCTCAAGGACCGGCGCGCGGACGCTGTACCGACCCAGTACACCCGGGTGCGTCGGCTTGAGACGATCATCAGCGAGGGCGAGAAGGTCACGGCGCTGCATATCGTCAAGCTGCGGGCGTTCAGCAAGGAGCTCAAGGCAGCGGTCTCGCGCAAGACGCGGTATTCGTACCGAGCCTCTGTGGCGCTCGTGGCGGCGCTGTTGCTCGGTCTGTGCGCCCTTTACCTGTGGCGGTTCGAGCCCCAGGTGTTTCAGCACAACCCAAAGCTGGCGCTCATCGGCGTCGTGTCGCTTGCGGCGCTCGGGTTGACCAAGAGCATCGCGCTGATCGCCCCGCCCAACGAGTGGTGGCGCGACGTGCTACAGTTCCCAGTGCTCGTGGCGCTCCCGGCGATGGTCGTGGCCATGGCGTTTCCGCTACGGCTGGCTTTTTTCGTAGCGCTGGTGCTCTCGATCCTCTCGGGTATCCACTACGACGCGACGACCGCTGAGATGACGATCAACCCGACGTTCGTGCTGCTGGGGATTGTCGGGGGGAGCGCTGCGGCGCTCTATGCTCGCACCATCCGCTACCGCAAGGAGTTCATCCGCACCGGGGCAATGATCGGCCTGCTGAACTTCATGGTGATTGCGCTCGTCGGGATGCTTGGCGGCCTGCACTACGGCGTGCTCCTGCGGCAGGGTTTCGGCGGCCTGATGGCCGGTGTCGTGGCCACCACGCTGGCCTGGGTGCTTCTGCCGTCGCTCGAGATGCTGTTCCATATCACCACCAACGTCAGCCTCGTCGAGCTGGGCGACTCGAACCACCCCCTGCTCAGGCGGATGGTGATGGAGGCGCCGGGCACGTAT
>CBDUSE010000166.1:0-7010 GCA_965369835.1 uncultured bacterium | reverse complement strand
GCGCAAGATCACGCATCTTGCCGAGAAGTCCCTGCTTAGGGGTTACCTCGAATCTCGCGCCCCACAGCATTGCGAACGGGTCGCCGGGACGCCAGCCGGCGTACTCGTCGGCAAGGTACCACGCCACTTGACGGTGCATCGTAGCCGCGCGGTCGGTGTAGAGTCGCAGGGGAGCCCCCGTTGAGCCGCTCGTGGATCGCGCCACCAGTTGCGAACGGTCGAAGGTCTCGCTCACAAGCTCATCAAGATGCGCCCGGATGTCGTTCTTCGTCAGGGGCGGGATCTGCTTCAGATCGTCAAGACTTCGCACGCTCGCAGGGTCGAAGCCGGCCTCACGGAAACGCCGACGATAGAAGGGGACAGCTCGACCAGCATGGACAAGGACTCCCTTGAGCATCTTCAGCTGCCGTGCCCGGAGCTCCTCGCGTGGCGCTCGCCACAGCCTACGCTTCTCACGGACGAGAGCGCGCTTCGCTCGACCTCGAGCGGTGGGGGCAAACACCACGAGTGGGCTGCCGATTCGCTTCGAAAACCACTTGTGAAGAGCGTACATCCTGCAATACCGGTTCGTGGGTGCCATGCTGCCCTATCGAAGAGGGCCGGATTCGTGCTCTTCGAGCTTGCGTGGAGCGCCCGATGTCTCCGGCTTTTGCTGCAGTATCAGCACAGGTATCCGTGGGTTTGCCAAATGTAGAATAATTTAAGCCTAGTTCTGCTATCACGATGCTCCAACGTCAAGCGGAAACGAACTATCGAAAGTGTGTCTGTTCAGGATCGGGTCCACTCAGCGTTTGGAGACGGTTGACTTCCTCGTGCTGTTTCGCTACAAGGGGACTCAAGGTGGAAAGGACGGGTAGTCCTGTTGTCCGGTCGAGTCTGGGACAGTGGGTTTTCACCCCTGCAACACGGACTGAAATCCCGTGGGGGGTTGTATCTTGTCCGTCTGAGCCCGGTCGTGTGGATCACCGGGGAGTTCTGTGTCCTAGGATCGTCATGAAGATCGTGATTGAAGGTGTTGTGATACTCTCCGGATGTGACGGTAAACGCCTGCGTGAGCCGCTAACGCTGTCTGGCACCTATGGTGAAACTGACTCGAACTGACAAGGCGGCCGTCGTAGGCTTGGGACGCATCTCCGAGTCGGCGGCGAGGATCATCGTCGCGGTGGTCCTGAGTTGGGCGCTTACCAAGACCGTCTACGGCACGTACCAGCAGGTGTGGCTCGTCTTCTTCTTCTGTCTCCCGTTTCTTCAGAGCGACCTTCGCGGCGCAGTTTTCTATTTTTGGCCGAAGGCCGGTGTCGAGGGCCGCAAGGAGTTAGTCCTCCAGAACTTGTTCCTCCACGCTGCCTCGGGCCTGCTGTTCTTCGCCGTGCTCTTCCCCGCCGCGCCGCTCTTCGCCCGAGCGTTTCACAATGAGTCCCTGGTGATACCGCTGAGGGTTTTCAGCTTGTTTCCTCTGCTAACGCTGCCGAGTTTCACCGCCGAACCGGTGCTGCTCAACGCCCAGAGGCCAGTCCTTGTCGCTCTAGCGGGCTTTGCGAACCGCGTGATACCGTTTGCTATTTGCGTCATCGGGCTTGTCGCGTTCCGCTGGTCGTTGACGGCAACGTTTGCTGCCGTGGTGGTTGGCGCCGCGCTGTTGCTGGCTGTCACGACGTGGGTCACGCTGCGGCAGGTTGCAGGCTTCCCCTTTCGCTGGCGCTGGCGAGGCGTGATTGATCAGCTCAAGTTTGCCATTCCGATAGGCACTTCGCCGATCGTGGCCGGGTTTATCCGTAGGTTCGGTCAGGTCGTCGTGGCGGTGTACTATGACGCGGCCAAGTACGCGGTGTTCTTCAACGGGGCGTTCGAGCTGCCTGTGTTTGCGATCCTGACCCTTTCGGCGACCGCGGTGGTCTTACCCGAGATGTCGGCCCACGCAACGGCGGGCCGGGTGGACCAGATGATGGCTGTGTGGAAGCGCGCCGTTATGAAGGTGGCGTTCTTCCTCCTGCCGGCAACGGTCTTTCTCTTCACCTACGGGCCCGAGCTGATCCTCGTGCTTTTTTCGTCCAAGTTCCGCGAGAGCATCCCGATCTTCCTGATTATGCTCTTTCTGCTGCCCACACGGATCGCGAACTTCATCTCGCCACTGGCGATAACGAAGAAATCGTCTGCGGTCGTTTGGGGCTCGCTCATCGCGCTGGTCTCCATTGTCTCGCTCAGCTTCGGGCTCGTGCACCTGCTGGGTCTCGCAGGGCCTGCCATCGCGTCAGTACTCACGCGGTGGATCTGGACCGCTTACTTCATCGTCGCGATCCACCGCCTGCTCGGGGTTCCCTATGGCAAGCTGCTCCCGTGGAAGTACATTGGCAGGGTCATCGCAGTGTCTCTCTTCTCGGCGGGGGTCTCCCTCGTTGCCAAGATCTCCGACGTGGCGCTCATTGCAAGGGTCGTGCAGTGGCTAGCGCTACCTCAGGTGCGTGGAGGGTACGAATTCTGGATCATGCTCATCCGATTCCTGGCCGGAGGCGTGATCTTCAGCGGCGTGTTTGTGAGCCTGGCGCTCCTGACCGGCATATTCCCGGCCCTGGAACGCGAGCGGCTTCGGAAGCTGGGGATGGCGGTTCTTGGCTTTCTGAGGAGGCTGTCGTCGCGGATTCTTCGCCTGCTCGGGCGCCGGCAAGGCGATTGAGCCCCGCTTGTGCATACGGGCCCGAGCGGGTTCAACTGTCGGCTGATTGGCCGCCAGACTCAATCCGTTCCGGTGCGGCGGGTTGCTCGGTCTTGAGCGCGCGGGCCATCAGCTCGTGCACGGCGAGACGCGGCGGCTTGCCCTCGTGGAGGATCTCGTGCACTTGCCGGCTGATCGGTACCTCGATGCCCATGCGTTCTGCGAGCCGGATGACCGCCGCGGAGGTGCGCACCCCCTCGGCCACCATCGGCGTGCCGCGCGTGATTCGGTCCAGTGTCTCGCCGCGGCCGATGCGGACGCCGAGCGTGCGGTTGCGGCTCAGCTCGCTCGTGCAGGTGAGCACGAGGTCGCCCAGTCCGGAGAGGCCCGAGAGCGTGAGCGGGTCGGCGCCCATGTTGCGGCCGAGCCGCATGATCTCGGCAAGGCCGCGCGTGATCAACGCGGCCCGGGCGTTCTGGCCCAGGCCGAGACCGTCGGCGATGCCGGTGGCGATCGCGATGACGTTCTTGACTGCGCCGCCGAGCTGGACGCCCGTCAGGTCGCTCGAGAGATAGACGCGGAACACCGGCGTGGCGAAGGTCTCCTGTAGCCTGCGGCCGACCTCGTTGTCGCGCGCCGCCACGGTGACCGCCGTGGGCAGGTCGCGCGCCACCTCGACCGCGAAGCTCGGCCCGGAGAGGGCGGCGAGCCGATCGAGTACGCCCTCGCCGAGCACATCGGCCAGCACCTCGGCGGGAAGCATCGCCGTGTCGCTCTCGATGCCCTTAGTGGCGCTCACCACGAGCGCCTCCGCGGGAAGGTCGCGCGCGCAGCGCGAGGCGACCTCGCGCAGCACGTGCGACGGGGTGACGAAGCAGACGATGGCGGCGCCCGAGAGCACGTCTTCGAACACCGTGTGGGCCGAGACTGTCTCGGCCAGCCGCACGTCCATCAGGTAGACCGGGTTCGTGCCCGAGCGCCTCAGTGCATCGCACACTTCCTCCTCGTACACCCAGAGGCGGACCTCGAGCCCCTGGTCGCCGAGCAGCTTGGCGAGCGCGGTTCCCCAGGAGCCGGCGCCTATGATGGCGATCGGGCTGATTCCCTTAATCATCGGTGGCCCTTTCCGGCTGCTTCGAGCTTCGAGTGTATCAGCTCGAGGATCCGTTCGCACCGCTCATTCCACGAGTTTTGCGCGGCAAAGGCGATCCGTTTGCGCGCGAGCGCTTCGCTGTCGTTGGCGAGCGCGTGCTCGATCGCGGCGATCCACTCGTCAGGGGTGCGCACGAGCGTGACGTAGTCCGGGTAGCGGTGGAGCTCCTCGATGTCGGTGGCGACGATTGGCTTGCCGCCGGCGAGGTACTCGAACAGCTTGAGCGGGAAGCCCTTGATGACCCAGCCAGAGAGGCGATACGCCATCAGCCCGACATCCATTGCCTGCACATAGCGGGCGAGTTCATCCGGTGGCACAAAACCGACGCGGTACACGTTGGGCTCGGCCACCATCGCGTTGTACTCTGGGATGTCCTGTGGCCGGAGGAGTCCTTCGTGCGGGCCGACCAGCACGACGGACCAATCGCGGCGGCGGCGGGCGAGCGCGGTGAGCAGCGGGAAGTCGAGCTTCGCGTTGATGCGCCCAATGTGCGCGAGGATCGGCCGCGGGATAGCCTTGAACTCGTCGGGTACGGGCGCGCCCTCGGCCCGCACGCGCTCGTGCGACTCGAAGTCCACGCCGTTGGCGATGACGTGTACCTCAACGTCGTTCGGCAGCAGCTCGCGCATCGCCTCGCCGGAAGCGAAGACCAAGTCTGCACATCTGGCAAGCCGTTCCTGTGCGAGCCCGATGCGCCGCCGTTCCGCGGCGCTCAGGTACGTGTAGCCGAGGTAGTTGTCGTAGCAATGAAACACCACGAGCGACTCGCCGAACCGCCCGGCCATTGGTGCGAACTGCGGGTGCCAGAGGTAGAGCACGCGCTTGCCGGGACCGAGTCGTCGGGCGGCACGCCGGACCGTTGACACGTGAATCTGCCGTGGGAGGGCATCGAGCGCCGGTGTCTCGATGCGCGGTATCCACTGCGGCGGAACCAGCTCGAGGAGATTCGGTGTGATCTGCCGAAGGCCCGGGCGGGGGAGATGATGCAGGAAGAAGTTCGCTACGGAATCGAGCGGTCTCGCGCGCTGCGAGACAAACAGGACGGGAGAGCGCTTCGCGATCCGTGACATAATATGGTGGCGGTTGAGCCAGACCGGTGCCCAATGATCAATCGAGAAGGAGATGAACTGCAAGTCGGCTCCTCTCCGATCGGTCTTCACGGTCACGTCTCGTCGTTGGCGGTGACGTCCCCGAGCTTCTCGGCAATCAGCTTCAGGATTTGGTTGCATCGCATATCCCAGGAGTTCTCGCGCGCCAGCGCCATCCGTTTCCTGGCAAGTTCCTCCGTGTCGTTCGCGAGCCAGTACTCGATCGCGGCGATCCACTCATCGGGGGTTTCGGCGATCGTAACGTAGTCGCGGTGTCGGATGTTCTCCTCAAGCGGGGGGCCGACGCACGGCTTGCCGGCGGCGAGGTACTCAAACAACTTGAGCGGGGAAGCCGTCTTGATCCATCCCACCATCCGGTAGGCCATCAATGGGACATCCACGTGACGCAGGTAGCGTGGCAGCTCAACGACTGGCTTGCCCCGAATGTAGTAGCCGTTCGGCTGCTCAAGAAAGGCCCGGAAGGCGGCTTGCTGCTCAGGGGGGAAGGTGCCTGGGATGGGTCCGAGGAGGAGAACTGACCAGTCGCGGCGACGGCGCGCGATCTCAGCCAGCAACGCGAAGTCGATCCCGACCTGAAGTCGTCCGATGTGTGCTATGATGGGGTGTGGGATTCCGGCCATGTCGGCTGGTGGGGGTTCCTGGCGTTCGTGGGCCGTGGCAAACAGCTCGTAATCTACGCCGTTGGGGATGACGTGCACGTCGTCTCGCGCGAGCGTCTCGCGCATTGCCTGGCCGGCCGTGAACACGAGATCGGCCTTGTCGAGCAGCCGTGCCATCTGTGCTTTCGTCTGGCGGCGTGCCTCGTTGCCCAGCCACGTGTAGCTGGCGTAGTCATCGTAACAGTGGAAACAGACAAGGCGTTCATCGAAACGTCCGACCATTTCGGCCATTTCCGGATGCCAAATGTAGAGGATGCGGTTATCCCAACCGCGGCGCTTGAGTAACGAACGAATCCGGGCGATGTGGAGCTTTTCGAGGAACCGGTCGAGATCGCCCCACTCCGGTACCCTCGGCAGCCACGGCCAGGGGCGCAGGTCGGTGAGCGTCGGGGTGATGCGCCTGGAACGCCACCGGATCGGTTCGTGCAAGAGGACCTTCCAGTAATACTCCTTCCAGCGTGGGACGCGCGAGCAGAAGAGCACACGGTGGCGGCGCGACATACGCGACATGATGTGTTGACGATTGAGCCACACGTCGCTCCACGGGTTGCGTGAGAATGAGACGAACGTGTACGGCTTGCTGGGGCTGCTCACGGCGTGTTGCCCTTCGGTTCGCTTCAAGAATCTTCTCTATTCGCCGAGCCTTCTAGCTTCTCGGTGATCAGTTCGAGGATGCGTTGGCACCGCACGTCCCAGGAGTTCTCGCGTGCCAGCGCCATACGTTTCCCGGCGAGCTCTTCCGAGTCATAAGCGAGCCAGTGCTCGATACCGGCGATCCACTCGTCGTGGGTATAGGCGATGGTTAGGTAGTCTGCGTAGCGCTGCAGCTCCGTGATATCGGTTGCCACGATTGGTTTGCCGGCGGCGGCGTATTCGTAAAGCTTGATCGGTGAAATATGACGCACCCACCCTATGGGGCGATACGCCATCAGGGCGACGTCCACATGGCGCAGGTAACGAGGCAGTTCGGAAATCGGCTTGCCCGGAATGTGATACGCGTTCGGCTGCGCGAGTAGGTCGTCAACCGACGCACGCTGCTCGGCGGGAAAGAAGCCCGTAAACGGTCCAATAAGTACGACCGACCAATCTCGTCGTCGGCGCGCGATCTCGGCAAGCAGCCCGTAGTCGACCTTCACGTTGAGTCGTCCCATGTGTGCGACGATCGGGTGGGGGATCTTGGCCATATCGGGCGGTGGCGGTTCGTAACGGTCATACGCTGTGGCGAACAACTCGTAGTCGACACCGTTGGGGATGATGTGAACGTCCTTTCGCGCCAGCAGCGCGCGCATGGACTCGCCGGCGGCGAACACAAGGTCGGCCCGGTCGAGTAGACGCGCCATCTGCTCTGAGAGTTCGCGGCGCATGTGGTCCGTCAGATACGTGTAGCCGAGGGAGTCGTCATAAAAGTGGAAACCCACCAGCCGCTCGTTGTGCCG
>CBDUSE010000165.1:0-7139 GCA_965369835.1 uncultured bacterium | reverse complement strand
CTGCGGGGCAGGTCAAGAAGAAAGACCCAACAACATCACGTTGACGAGGCACTAGAGGCAGGAAGCTATCCGGTCTCTTTGCCGTCTGTATCACCGTACCTGACCCAAAGCTTGACTCTCCGGCGATTCCTCCGCGGCTTTGCTGCCGCACGCCTTGGCAAGACATCATCGATTCTCAGATAGGACACGGCGCCGTGGCGACTTATGCGCCGCTGACCTGTCATCAGGTCTTCCTTGGTCAGGAACAGAACTGACATCTCGCTACCAGCCATGAGGCCAACAGCTTTCCGGAAGCTCTTCGGGTATCGGGAGTGCAGAGAGGCCACCGTGAAGACAGACACTCCGGCCGCTCGCGCTATCGCGGTTGACCTTTCTAACTGAGACTCGAAGCTGGACCACATGGCTCTGCCCCCTCTGGAGTCCTCGCGGCACTTGCACTCAGCCGCCACTAGGTGACCATCGCAGCATCCAAGGATGTCCAGGTCGCCGTCAATCAGGCCCATCGAGCACTTCACACCAGGGAGCCATTGGAACCCATCGTGAGTGAGATTGCGGAGGAAGCGCGCGGCGAGCACGACAGGGATAACGCCCTCCCGGATTGCCAAGGCAAGGAGTTCGTTGAGTTGATAGCCGATCTGCACGGACTCGCCTATTGAGATCGGTCGAGAACACCCGGGGCACGGCATGGGTGGGTTGATATGGAGCTCAGCCACTGGGTAGTCCTTGCCGCAGTGAGCACAGCAGTCCAGCATCCATATTCTTCGAAGCGCTCCCGCGGACACAAGCTGCCTGACAATGGCCCTCACTTCCCCATGAGCTTTCTTGGACCTCTTCGGTTCCGGCCCCACCGCGGACGGAGAGAATCGCCGTTCAGCAACAAGCCTTGCGAAACTGGGAAGCATGTCGATCATCATCTTGATGGGAGATTCGCGTGGGCTGACAACGATCTCGCCAACTGAGCTGGAGGTGACTTGCGTCAGGGTTGGGGGCTTGACGGTTTCATACTTACGCTCTTTGCTCTTGTGGAGGAACGCTTTCAACACCACCAGAGAGTTGCCAGAGAGGGCCTGCGCGGCCTTGCTCAGGCCGCCAAGCAGTTCTAGGGCGGGCATGTACCTCTGACGCTTCTCATCCTTTCGCACGACGATGCCACGCTCTCTGAGCACGCCATCGAGCATCTCTTCTTCCGTTGGGAGGCAGATGCGCTCCGTAGGGCGGTCCTTGGAGCATCTGATGTTGACCGAGTCGACTCCGAAGCCCAGACGGAGGCTATCCGTGGAAAAGGTTGGAGGGGAGGGAGCGTTCAGGATCTCGATGGCAGATCTCCTCGGAGGCACGCTAACCTCAAGTGGAGCACGCCCAGACACCGGATCCTTAACAAGGTCACAGATCCAGGCCTCGCTGCCTGAGAGCTCAGAGTGGCTTTGGGGCACCGGAACGTCCAGGCTGAGTGAAGAGCCTGAAGAGAACACCCTCACATGAGTCTGTCGTTCGAAAGGAATCACAACGGGGGCATCGTATGAGGGCTCGCGGACCACAACATGGAACTCTCGGGAGCGTGGGTCGGCCCACAGGATGCGCGGTCTGAGTCGTCTCGCCAAACGGTCCAGCGACTTCCTCGCACATGTCTCTGAGAGAACCTGACAGCCGTTGCAGTGGACTGGACGACGATGCACCCACTCCGCTAGTGCCTGGACTGACCGGGCGTTCTCGATCTCATGTTCAGGAAAGGCAATCAGTGTCGCTGAACAGCCGACGCCACGCAGGGATCGCATGTTCCAATACAGGGCAGCGTCCGCACGAGTCCGGACCACGATAATTGTGGGCAGTCTGGCGGACGAGAGGCTATACGAATGGCGCGAGAGACCATTGCTGGCCATGTCGAGCCAGCACCAAGTACGTCCCATCCTCTCGCAGGCTCCAATGTAGTCAACAACTCCCTTGTCTTCGCCAAGCTCCTCATATCGCGCCTTCAAGGCACTGGCATACTGCCTTGGGTCAAGGTCCGGAACCTTGCCAAACGTAATGGCGATGTAGGACTCGAGAGGGTGGTTGTTGCTCGTCTCCCACAGAATGAGGTTGGAGCGCTCCACCGTCGGGAAGCTACGCAGGTCTGCCCTCACGATCATGTGGGCCGAGATAAGGTTCAGAGGGAAGCCCTGCCGCAGCAGCTCGGGTGCCCTCTCCAGCGGTTGCACGAACCGGGGTTGGCAGATGTCAGCTACTTGGTCGTGGTTCCACTGCTTGGCGTCGAGAGAACCCAGAAACACAACTTCTGGGCGGAGCCTGGCGAGGTTGTGTCTCGCTCGGGCGCCCTTGTCGCTCTCATTGGCGACAATGATGGGGCAGTACCGTCCTCCCCAGAGCTCGGAGAGCAGAGCCACCGCGTCCATGAACTCCATCCAGCTTGTGTGTTCCTCCAAGACGACGGCAACACGCTGAGGCCGCACTCTCACGACGATCTGCTCGAGCGACATGGCTTTGCCCCACCTTGCGGTCCTGACCAGCCAAGCTCGCAGACAGAGTAGATCGGCGGATAGCCGGCGTCAACCAGCTAAAGAGCGAGGCCTGTCGAGTCGCCCTTGACATCGCGTCGCCGTCCAGCCTATACGAGTCCTGCGTCCGCAAGCCATAGACCTCAGGGTATCGGCGCAGCTATGAACACGATCAACTTCCTGTTCGGGATTCATAATCACCAGCCGGTGGGGAACTTCGATGGCGTCTTCCGCGAGGCGTTCGACCGGTGCTACGCGCCGCTCGTCGAGCGGCTCCGGCGGCATCCCGTCATACGATGTGCGCTGCACCACTCGGGCCCGCTGATCGAGTGGATCGAGGCGAATGAGCCGGGCTACTTCGACCGGCTCGGCGAGCTCGTCGAGCGCGGGCAGGTCGAGATCATGTCGGGCGGCTTCTACGAGCCGATCCTGACGGTGATCCCGCGCGAGGATGCGCTCGGCCAGATCCACATGATGAACGAGTGGGTCGAGGCGCGGTTTGGGTACAAACCGCGGGGGCTGTGGTGCGCTGAGCGGATCTGGGAGCCGCAACTGGCGAGCCTGCTCGCCGAGGCCGGGATTGATTACACGGTCATTGACGAGTCGCACTTCACATACTCGGGCCTGTCTTCCGGGCAGATGTTCGGCTACTACGTCACCGAGGACGTCGGCGCGCTTGTGCGCGTCTTCCCGATTGATAAGACGCTGCGCTACACGGTCCCGTTCAAGCTGCCCGAGGAGACGATCGAGTACCTGCGCCGGATCGCCGACGAGAGCGGCACGAAAGCGGTCACGCTCGCCGACGACGGCGAGAAGTTCGGCGTCTGGCCCGGCACGCACAAGTGGGTCTACGAGGACGGCTACCTCGACGACCTCTTCGACGCCCTCGAGCAGAACGCCGACTGGATCACGATGCCGACGTTCAGCGAGTACATTGACGCGGTCGCGCCGGCGGGCCGCGTGTACCTCCCCACCGCGTCGTACGAGGAGATGATGGAGTGGGCGCTGCCGGTCGAGTCGCAGCACGGCTACGAGCGCTTCGTCGAGCGGCTCAAGGCCGACGGTATCTACGAGGCAAACAAGCCGTTCGTCCGGGGCGGGTTCTGGCGCAACTTCATGGCGCGCTACTCCGAGAGCAATCTTCTGAGTAAGAAGATGCTGCGCGTGAGCGCGAAGCTGCGGGCCGCCGTTGCCAGCGGCTTGGCGGACGACAGCGGGCGCGTCCCCGGCGTGGACGCGGCCGCCCGGCGTGAGCTGTACCGCAGCCAGTGCAACTGTGCGTACTGGCACGGCCTCTTTGGGGGGCTTTACCTGAACTACCTGCGCCACGCAAGCTACGAGCGGATGATCAGCGCCGAGAACATGGTCGAGGCCGGCGCGATCGAGGACGGGACGCTCTTTACGCTTGAGGTGAGCGACTACGATGCGGACGGCGTGGACGAGGTGCTCGTTGAGAACCCGGTAATCAACGCCTACATCTCGCCGCACTACGGCGGCTCGATCCTTGAACTCGACTACCGCCCCAAAAGATTCAACCTGACCAACGTGCTGACGCGTCGGACAGAGGCGTATCACGCCAAGATCGTCGAGGGCCTCGAACCCGAGCAGGACAGCGGCAGCCAGCCGAAGTCGGCCCACGATCTCGTCAAGGTCAAGGAGAGCGGCCTGCACGAGCACCTTGTGAACGACCGGTACGACCGGCGTTTCTTCCTCGATCACTTCCTCGGCCCGGACGTTACGCTCGATACGTTCGCCAGGGCCGATTACAAGGAAGCAGGCGACTTCGTCGGGCGCCCCTATGATCGCGTAAAAGCGGAGAAAGCCGGCGACACGATCTCCGTTGTGCTCTCGCGCAAGGCCGGCGTACGGGTGAACGGTGAATGGGCACCGCTTCGCGTCGAGAAGGCATACATGTTCGGGCGCGACGGCGCCTTCTCGCTCACGTACACGATCACCAACATCGCCGACCGCAAGCTGGACCTGTGGTTCGCTTCCGAGGCGAACATCGGCCTGCTGGCGGGCTACGCCGACGATCGGCGTTACGTTGTGCCGGGCCAGAAGCTTGCGGATTCGCGGGCCGCGAGCCGCGGGGCGCTTGACGGGGTAGGGGAGGTCCGCCTCGAGGACGACTGGAGCGGCATCCGGCTCGCGTTCAAGCTCGAGCCGGCGGCGGGGTTCTGGCGCTTCCCCATCGAGACCGTCTCGCAGTCCGAGGACGGCTTCGAGCGCAACTACCAGGCCTCATCTCTGCTGTTCCACTGGCGGCTCGCGCTCGATCCTTCCGCTACGGAGAAGGTCGTTGTGATGACGAGGGCGAGCCACTCGGGCGAGTAGCGCCGGGAGCGACTGGCGGCCGCTGGAGAGAAAAGGCGCCGAACCAAGCTGTCCCCAAGCGGCGTTTGCGAGAGGTCACGCCCCCCGGGGCCCGCAGTGCAGGTTCGCGGAGGGGGCCGTTGAAGGAAATCGTCGGAAGACAGCGAACGAGCTAGAGCTAATCCACGTGCCGCCCCCTGCGCGGGCTTTGATGCTTCCTCGCTTCCCTTCCACGGTTTGACACCCGAGGCTACAGCATGCCGTCCTCTGCGAGGACTGAAATTGCCTTATTCGATCCAACGTGGCCCCTGCTTGTTCTGATTGCCTCAAAGCGATGCTCCCGCCGGTTCCGGACGGACTCAGTTGAAGGAATCGGCCGGTCCTGCCCGGTGATTGCTATCGACATGGGCTCTCGGTCCGGTTGCGGAGCCCCGAAGGGGCGGCATCCTGTAGCCTCGGGCGTGAGCCCGTGGACATGAAGGGGGAAGCAGAAGTGTTGAGCCCCCGCAGGGGGCGATATGTGGCGGCGCGTTCGCGGTTGTGGTATCCTCCGCGACGCGGGGCATGTCCGCGCTGACGTTTGGGCTTGACACCTGGCATCATCGAGGCACCCAGGAGTGCCTTGGAAAGGAGGACTCATGTCGCGACACGACGACGTAATGAAAATGTTACTGACCCTCCAGCAGAGAATCATGACTCTGGAAACGGGCCGCAGGGCAGTTACCGAGACGGACACACGGCAAGGCCTCATCAACCCGCTCTTCCGAGCGCTTGGGTGGGACTTTGGCGATTTCGTCTCGGTAAAAAGCGAAGTACGTCACAAGTCCTTCAATGAGCCGGTGGACTACGCATTCTACTCGTCCAAAGAACCGTCCCGCCCGATCCTTCTGCTTGAGGCCAAGAAGTTCGGCACCGATCTTGGAAGCAAATCCATCGTCAAGCAGATCTGCGAATACATGAGCGAGTTTGGCGTACAATGGGGCGTCATCTCCGACGGGAACAAGTACGTGCTTTACAACTCCCGGGGTGGCGACTCATTTCAGGACAAGAAATTCCTGACACTGACGCTCAAGACCATTGACACAGAGGACGGCATCCCGGCTGCGGAACTCGCAAAAAAGTTGATTGGCCTTCTTTCCCGTGAGTGCCTTGAGAACGAGCAAATTCAGCACGCTTACGAAGATCACATACGTAACCAGCAGATCCAACGTGCCATGGGAAGCCTGTTGTCGCGTCCGTTTGACACGCTGGTTCGGGCGATCCGGCATGAATTCAAGGAGGAGCGCGTTCGAGCAAACCCGAACCTCAAGATCACGAAGGCCAACATAGAGGAGTATCTGGAGTCAATCGCGGATGAAGAGGGGCGGATTGCGGTGGACCTCGAAGCGGAGCAGGTTCACTCTGACGACCAGGTCATTGGCTCTGCCGCGCAAACGGAAATCTCCGGGACGGCGACAACCCAGGTACGCTCCTATGGGAAACGAGTGCTCATAAAGGACCTGCTGAACGTGGGCCTCATCGAAGAAGGAGACAATTGGCGATTCGAGTGCAAGGGCGAAGTCACGTGGGGACGTGTCGTCGGCAATGGGCAACTTGAGGTAAACGGCAAGCTCCATCCGAATCCGAGCCGGGCGGCGCAGGGGCTCATGAGGGGCGGAGCAAACGGGTGGTACCGCTGGCACTACAAGGACGCGAACGGGAACTGGCGCCGAGTCGAGGAGCTCCGCAAGATCTACCGAGAACGAGAAGAAGCGGCTCCGCCAGCCTATGAATCATCTGATTGAATAGCGATGGGGCTCCTTTCACAAGCCGCGTAGGGTGCGTCCTGTGTGATGCACCATTCAAATCTAGGCCTGACGTTGGTGCGTCCCGGACGCAGCCTACAAATGGATCGATCAATCGAGATAGCGCGCGGGGTCGTATTCGATTCCATTCTTGTCCAGAAACACCTTGAGTTCTTCGGCGAATGTCCTAGTTCGATGAGGGCTCTCTTGGTCTTCGATGTACCTTTTGACGGAATTACTCGCCGATTCGCTGACGCTAAACGATGAGTATCCGGCCTGCCATTCGAAGTGCCCTTGAGAGGGGAATCTCTCTGAGAGCCATTTGGACGAGTTCGCCTTGAGCGCCCGGACGAAATCGGAGACCGCTACGGACGGCTTCACCTTGGCGAGGATGTGCACGTGATCCGACGTGCCGTTGATCCGGATGACGACGCCGTTCTGCCTCCGGGCGATCCCACAGATGTACTTGTAGAGTTGTTCCCGAACGTCATCGTGAATCAAAGGGAGCCTGTTCTTCGTGCTGAAGATGACGTGATAGAGATGGTTC
>CBDUSE010000164.1:0-7141 GCA_965369835.1 uncultured bacterium | reverse complement strand
ATACAGGGCTATCGAAACCAGCCGACGCCTGGCTTGACCTCGGGATGCTGTATCCGAACTACAACACCGCCTGGGTCTCCTTCTTTTGTCCAAGCTCGAAGGACAGGCCGTTCGAGCCTAAGTCGGCTTCCGGGGACAAGGCAGAGCACCCGCTCGAGCCGCTCAAGTCGGCGAACACCAAGGAGGTCATCAGCTACAGCTACTGCTATGACAGCACGGGCAAGAC
This sequence comes from uncultured bacterium, assembly GCA_965369835.1. Lineage (GTDB taxonomy): Bacteria > Auribacterota > JABMQX01 > JAFGEW01 > JAFGEW01 > CBDUSE01. The sequence continues at coordinate 6,915 of CBDUSE010000164.1, read as the reverse complement.
GAAAACCGCGTGGACGGAGAACGCGAAGTCCACAGTCCGGCTGGCAGCCGACAAGAAGGCGGGGATCGAGATCAAGGGAGCCGATATCGAGAAGGCCAACCATAAGGATGAGGGCCGGAACTTGCTGTACCATGACGGCCACGTCAAGTGGAAAGAAGGCGCGAAGGCGCTCGATCCCGACGGGGAGGACGACGAGGTCGGCAAGCCGGGGGCGAAAGGCTACGCCGACTGGTGGTCCGACCCGCCGTTCTACGCCGAAGGGATGGAAGAGGAGGAAGAAGAGGACGCCTCAGATTAAGCACGGCATCCGGCTAGAACCCAGAAAAGAAGCCACAGATTTCACAGATCAGCACAGATAAAAATGCTCGGCGCATTCTGCGCCGAGCAGAATCGGTGTTCATCTGTGCGATCTGTGGCTATTTCTTCTCGAGGTCCTTGATGCCCTTGTAGATGATGTCGAACAGCTCGGCGATCTGCCCCACCTCGAGGCACGAGAACGCGATGCGCAGGTCCACCTTGCCCATGCTGATCAGGCCGACACCGTATTTGTCCAAAAGGTGCACGCGCAACGGTTCGGCTTCGACCGTCTTGAGCTTCAGGCACATGAAGTAGCCCGCGTTGAACGGGTACGCCGTCATCACCTCGTCGTATTTCGGGTCGGCAAGCACCTCGTGGATCTTGTCCGCGCGCGCCTTCATCAGCTCGAACTTCTCCCTCTTTTCCGCAGGAAAAGAGGCGTCGTCGAGCGCCTTCAAGACGATCGTCTGCGAGGGATGCGCGCAGTTCGAGATGCTGGCGCGGATGTTGCCTATCGTCTTCTTCTCGAGCGCGGTGAGCAGCTCGTCCGTGCAGCGGCCGCCGGGCGCGTAGGTCATAAACGCCGTGCGGAAGCCCCAGACGAACTCCTCCTTGGTCGCACCGTCGAGCTTGATCGCCAGCACGCGCTCGTGCAGGTTGGCGACCCAGCCGAAGACCGATTCCCCCAAAGAATGCTGGTCGTAGACGAGGCTGATGTAGGCGTCGTCTGTGACCGCCACGATGTTGATGCCCGCTTTCGCCGCCTCGAGGATGGCGTCCTGGATGCCGTTCGCCTCCTTGAGGTTGATCATGTAGCCCGCCGGGTTGTTCGGGAAGTTCATGAGCACGACGAGCTTGCCCGTTCGCTTGCCCTCTTCGAGCAGCGTCTCCTTGAACGCCGCGACGTTGAACGCGCCCCGCTCGTCGTAGGTCGGGAACGTCTTGATCTCGGCCTGGGCCCGCACGATGTAGGTGAGCTTGTAGTTGCCCCAGAAGAGATCGGGCAGGATGATCACGTCGCCCGGGTTGACAAAGAGGTCGGCCACCAGGCTCAGGCCGCTCGTGACGCCCGCTGTGACGATCGGCGTCCCCAGCGTCTTGCCGTTGAGCTTCGGGTTCTCGACGATGATTTTCTCACGCCACCGCTTGCGCAGTTCCGGCTTGCCGTGCGTCGCGTAGGGGTAGAGGTCCTTCGGGTCGAGCCCGTTGAAGTACTTGTGGATGCACGGCAGGTACATGGGCGCGCCGTTCTCGAGCGCGATGCCGATCGAGGCGTTGAACTTGTGCGCCTTCTTCTTCGCCTCGGCGCTCTGGCTCAGGATGCCCTTGGGGAAGAACATCCGCTTGCCGAGATCGGAGAGCATCTCGAGCACGTGCGGGTTCGCCGCCGCGATCATGCCGTTGAGTTCTTCTGCGAGCGGATTGAGTGTAGCCATCGGTGTCCTCCTCCTCACACAGGTGTCCCGGATCGTCTTACGCCGGGTGGTTCGTCAAGACCGGGCGCAGAGTATGCACGGCTCGGGTGCAAGGGTCAACAACGGACTGAGAGTTGCTATATTGGGGCCGCGCCGCGCGGCGGGCGAGCCCGGAGACTGCCGGGTTTCGGCAGCGCAGCCTCGTTGAGCGGATGCACGATCATGATGAGGAAGATGAAACAGCCCATCAGCTCCAGCAACTCCGTGACCTTGTGATACCAAGGACGCACGGCGTAGGTAAGCATGGCAAGGGCCAAGAAAACCACGAGCTGGTAGTTCTGGATCACGGGCACTCCCCACCGATCAGTGCACCGCCTGAATCTCGCGCTGCGGCGGTACAGGATGGGGACGACAACCAAGTAGAGAAAGACGGCAGCGGATACGATCTTGCCGTACAGCAGTTCATTCATGTCGTGGTGATGAATGACAAGATTGTGAAGGTTGATCTCGCTTTGCCTGTTGTAGAAGTTGTCTTCGGACTCGGACGGATACGGCACTAGAAAGCCGGGGGTCTCAATGCCGAAGACCCTCTGGCCGTAGGATATCTCCTCCAGCGCGCCGAACAGAAACAGGACCGCCAAAATGAGCCAGAACCTGCGCGCCGCTTTGCGCTCCGTCGTTCGCTTGCAAGCGATCCGCATGACCACGGCGTAGCCTAACGCCAGGAACAGCACCACAAAGGTGAGCCATTCCACCAGGCCATCCTCGCGGATCCAGGCCCAGAGTGTGCGCTGATTTGTGAACACGAGCGTGATCCCGTAGACGTGGATCACAACGGTGAGAATCAGAAGCAACAACACGACCAGGGGGATCGCAGATGAAGAAAGCCATCGAGGTGTGGGCACGCGTGGCAGGTTCACGCGATCTGTCCTCCTGAGCAAAACAACCGATGCCAACAGGAACCCTCGTTGTCGTGGCACGCCCCGGCTGGACGTCAAGCTAAGGGTCCAGATCGAGGAGGCGTTGGGCATTCTGCCGAAAAATCGCCTCGCGCTCCTTGTCGGTCAGAGGGAGGCGCTTGAGGGCGGCGACCTCCTTCGACTGATCGTCCCAGGGGGTGTCGGTGCCGAACAGGACACGCTCGACGCCGTGGGCACGGATCAGCTCGACAAGCTTCTCGTCGGGGAGACGGCCGACGGTGTACGAGGTGTCGAGCCAGACGTTCCTGCCAAGGAGCGTGCGCTCGACCTCGTCCCACATCTCGTATCCGCCGAAGTGCGCGCCGATCATGCGCAGCGAGGGGAAACGCTCGTGCACGGCGAGGATTCTCTGGGGGGTGCCCATCACGGGCGGCGGCACACTCAGGTCCCTGCCGCAGTGAAAGAGGACGATCATGTCGCGTTCGACCAGCGCCTCGTACATGGGCGCGATGGCCGGGTCGTCGGGCCGGAACTGCTGGTAGTCGGGGTGGAACTTGACGCCCTTGACGCCCGCCGCAGCGAGGCGCTCGACCTCCGCCGCCGGGTCCTCGTAGAGCGGATGCAGCGCGCCGAAGCTGATCACCTCGTCGCCGGCTGCGTTGCGCTCGATCACCCACCGGTTGACCGACCGGACCTGCTCGGCCTTGGTCGCCACAGGCATCAGCACGCTCAGGCCGATGCCCGCGCGGCGCATCGAGTCCTTGAGCGAAGCCACGGTCCCCGCGTGCGCCACGGCAACCCCCGCGCGTTCTGCCATCGGCCCGATGATCCGCTCCGCAAGCGCATCAGGGAACGCGTGCGCGTGGATGTCAATAACGCCTGGCGCCGGGGTCATCTCCTCCTCCACGGTCGCATGCCGCCCGAGGTCATATCCCGCACTGTACCGGAACCGCCGAGCGAATTTCCAGTACCCGTGCAGAGAAAAGGCCGCTCCGGGGCAGCGGCCTCGATCAAATGCTGTTCTATGACGCCTGCACGTCACGCAGACGATGCTTACAGACCGGCGTAGATCTCGGCGATGTAGGAAAGCTCGAACTCGAAGGGGATGTGACCCGGCCGCGGCTCGGCCACGACCTCGATCTCCTTCTTCTCACCGCTCGAGAATTGGAGGAAGTCGGGCATCTCGAGGCGCGGGTTCCCGAGCGAGACTTTCACCTGGATGTTGTTGACGATTTTTCGCGAGAGCGTGACGGTATCGCCCACCTTGAGGACCGCCGAGGGGACGTCGAGGCGCTTTCCATTGACATAGACGTGGCCGTGGGCGACGAGCTGCCTCGCGGCGGGGATCGAACGCGCCCATCCGGCGCGGAAGATAACGTTGTCCACGCGCGACTCGAGGATGCCGATCAGGCGCCCCGCCCAGCCCTGCGGGTGCTTGCGAGCTGCGATGCCCTTCTTGCTCATCCGGATGAACCGGCGGAGCTGCCGCTCACCAAGGCCGTAGTGGTACCGCAGCTTCTGCTTTTCCTGGAGCCGGACGGCGTAGTCCGAGAGCTTGCGCCGCCGTCTGGTGCGCATGCCGGGCGGATCCGGTCGCTTGGCGATGGCGCCTGGTTTGCCGAGGCCCGGAAGCTCAACGCTCAATCGCCGCTGAATTTTATACTTAGGTCCCGTGTGTCGTCCCATCACACTCCTCATTGACGGGCCCAGAAGGCCCCGCCCTACAGTGATTATCGCTTGCCTGGCGGACGGCGCGGTTGTCGCACACCAATCCGCAGAACGTGCTTTATAGCCGCAGGCCCGCCTGATTGCAAGGGAAGAATTGCGAAATCCTCCATCACGGCAACCGGCCGCAACCCTCCCTGTTGCAGTCTCGGCCCAGGTGCGCTATACGGGAGACAGTCGGACCCCCGAGGTGCGGAGCTTTGCCATGATGGCCATCCACTCGATCCGCCTGGGCCGCACGAACTGCTTCCTGCTGCGCGGCGACGGGCCTGCCGTGCTGATTGACACCAGCACGCCCGGCACGGAGCGCAAGCTCCAAAAAAGCCTGGCGCGGCTCGATATCAAGCCTGCCGATGTGCGCTGCATCGTGGCCACGCACTGCCACTTCGACCACGTCGGCTCGCTCAAGGCGGTCCAAGAGATGACGGGCGCCGCCGTCGTGATGCACACGCTCGACGCCGAGGTGGTCGCGCGCGGCGAAAACAGGTTGCCCCCCGGCGCGACGGCCTGGGGCAAGGTGCTCGGCTGCCCCTTGCGGATCCTTCAGAACCTCTGGCGCTACGAGCCGCTCAAGCCGAACGTGACAATTGACGCCGAGATTAGCCTCGAGCCGTTCGGTATCCCCGCGCACGTCATCCCGACGCCGGGGCACACGCCCGGCTCGCTCTCGGTGGTCCTCAAAAGCGGCGAGGCGCTCGTGGGCGACCTGGCAATGAACGGCTTCCCGATGCGCGTCGGCCCCGGCATCCCCACCTTCGCCGACGACATCGAGCAGGTCTATGCAAGCTGGGAAAAGATCCTCGCCGCGGGCGCCGAAACGATCTACCCCGCCCACGGCAGGCCATTCCCCGCCGACCGCCTCCGCGACATCCTCTCCCGCCGCACCTCGTAGCCCAAGCGCCACTGCGCCGGCAACCCACCATCCAGATGAGGAAGCCGTCACAAGGGCAAAAGACGAGGTGAGGGCATTGCTATTGCTCGCCGCTCTCGGCATGAAAAACGAGCCGGGCTCCTACACCGGATAGGAGATACCCGTCCGAAAACGCCTCTTTCATCAACTGTCGTGTCTCCTGGCCGGAGCAGTGACAGGGCGCTACCTGACGAACGCCCAGCTCCCTGAAACCGGTGATCACGGCCTCGATCTCGCGTTGTGACGCGCCCCCCATGTGAAAGCCGCCCATGACGGCGTGGACGGGCATGCCGGCGTGTTCCTTCGCTGCCTTCGCCATCTGGACGACGCCTGGGTGCGCGCAACCGGTAATCACGATCAGCCCTTGGGGACCCTCCAAATAGAAGCCCTGTTCCTCGATTCCCCGGCCCAGGACACCAGTCGTCCACGCCCCCTCACAGATCCTGCAAGGCCCCACGGTCTCGATGACTTCGGCGCCCGACTTCCGCGCCTGCTGCTTCAACCCCGATGGAAAGCTCTTCGGCAGGTAAACCTTTACCTCACTGTTCGCGTCGAGAAAGGAAGACAGGCCGCCTGTATGGTCGCCGTGAATGTGCGAGAGAACGACCGCGCTGATCTGTTCGGGCTTGATGCCGCACTTCGCCATGTTCGCCAGCAGCAATCTCCCATCGCCACCTGTGTCAAAGAGCACCGTCTCTTCCAGGCCCTCTATCACGCAGGCGAATCCCCACGCGGTCTCGAGCCGCTTATCGAACGGGTTGTTGTCATAGACAATCGTTATCACGATACCCTCCCCTTTTAGCGGCGCAGTTTCTTTCTCGACCTCGGATGACTCCGACCCGCAGTGCAACGTAAAGAGCGCGACCATCGCCAAAAGCGCTACAAGCAGAACAACACCGGCTCCAGGTCCACCTGAGAAATGCCCACGCACACGCTTCACCTCCTTTTGAGATTATAGTCGCTGAGTACCGGACCGCTCGTCAACGGTTTCCGGCTCTTTCTCAGTTGGGGCGAGTGCTCCGGGGCGCGCTTGTTCCCCGAGAAATGCACGGTCGTCCCACATGGGCATGCGAAACGTCGTCCAACAAAAGCAAGGTTGACCTGCAAGCCTCGGCGTGCGACGCTGGCAAAGAGCAGGCCAAAGGATTGAGGAGGCGCCCGCGTGCCAGAAGAGGAACCGAAGAAGATCGAGCGGTACGACGAGGAGGAGCGATGGCGCTGCCCGATGCTGGGTGGGCCGGTGACGTTTGCGTACTGCCGCAAGGCCGGCGATGGGTTGCCGTGCGCACGAATCCTCGGATGCTGGCTGCAGAAGCTGCCGCTCGTCGAGTTTCTCAAGGCCAACTACTCGCCCGAGGAGCTGCACAGCGTCTTCGCCGCCGAGAGAAAGGGACGCATCGCCCGCCTGATGGAAGCGGCTGACGAGGCTCGAAAGGACGATCCTCCAGAGACCGCAGAGCCTCGTTCCTGAGTCGAATACAGCGCCAGAAACGCCTTCCTCATTCGAGCCGCGATTTCCCTCGCGCCAACCAACGTCGGCAAGCGGTCTTACCCAATCGGGTCATGACAAATTTCTCGGACATGAGACGCTAGTCCGCATTTCTCACACGCCGAGCGCGCGAGGGCGCTCGATGCGATGGAACTGCCT
>CBDUSE010000163.1:0-7155 GCA_965369835.1 uncultured bacterium | reverse complement strand
ATGGCAGACTACCATATTCGCCTTTCAAGATTCAGACCGGCCGTTGTTCTCGGCTACACCGCCTCGCTCCTCGCCATGGCCGACTGGCTTGAACGACACGGTGTCAGACCGAGCTACCCGAGCACCTCGATCATCAACATCGCCCAGACGCTCCAGCCCTGGCAGCGAGAGCGTATGCAGGATGTCTACGGCGCCCCCGTCTTTGACCGCTACAGCGCCCAAGATTGCGGAGTGCTGGCCATGGACTGCGAGGTACACAGCGGCCTTCACATGAACATCGTGGATAATGTCCTCGAGCCCTATGGGGGAACACCCGGGGGGACGCAAGAGGTACTGGTGACTAGCCTCACTGCTTACGGAATGCCGTTGATCCGCTACCGCATCGGCGATATGGCCGTTTTCACAGACCGCACCTGCCCATGTGGACGGACCACGCCGCTGTTCGAGCGAGTGGCGGGCCGGGTGACCGATGTGATTCACCTCCCCGGTGATGGACTGTTGCTCGGGGAGTTCTTCATGTTGCTCTTCCAGGACTTGCCGGTCGTCGACTTCCAAGTTATGCAGGAGGAAGACCACTCGCTCACCATCCGGATTGTGCGGGCCGAGCAATACGGCTCCCGAGAAGAGGAGCGCATTCGCAAGATCGTCCTCGAGCACCTCCACGGCCTCCAGATGCGCTTGAAGTACGTTGACGCGATTGATTGCATGCGCTCAGGGAAGTTTAGGCCGGTGATATCCAAGGTCTCCACGCCCTAGCAGACGCGACACACCGCGGATGCTGTCGAACCTTCATCACTCCCGCAGGGATCACTGCTATTCCGAGATGACCACAACTGCGGCCGGCGCGAGCCGATCGCCGCGGCCGCCAACCGCGTCATGAGCTTCTGGGGTATGAAGCCACCGTGCGCCCTTGTGAGCTCGACCCCCAAGGAGCGCCCCTAGCACAACACAACGCTTACGAACGAAGCGCCCGACGCTCAGACCTGCATAAGTTGACTTTACGCCTTCATGCCGACGTCGGGACTCCGTGCAGTTGACCGCCGGCGCTTCCGCCATTTGTTGCTTGACACAAACGCTCTTTTCCAGCTACCAATTCAAGTCGCTCAGAACGGTTGACAGACGTTACCCAAGACCATTCGAAAGCCGAGCCGTCCAATGCAGAGCTCATTGAGAAAAACTATACGAAAGCTCATCCATCTGGTCGAACTCTATAAGAAAGAGCTGAAATCTCCGATCAAGGTTCGCATATCTGATAAACTGAGGATGTGGAAGTCAGGATTCCTAAGCGAATCATATCTGATCTACGCCCTTCAGAATCATAACCAGAGCGAGTACCTGTCCGACTACGCGAGATTTGTGAGAACTCCCGAGATCAATGGGCGTTACTCAGCCGTTCTCAATGATAAGCTATACTTTGCATGCGTGCTTCACGACTTTGAGCAATATTCGCCTCAACTGTATGCGCTAATAGCACATCGCCGAACCCATTTCTTTGATCGCACTATTGCGAAGAACGCTCCAACCATCATGGAGCTTTGCATGATGAAAGGCAGTATTGTGCTCAAACCACTCGGCGGCGGCGGAGGTGAGGGCGTACTTGTAATGAGGATCAATAACGGCGAAATAGTAGTCAATGGCAAGGCGGTATCGAGTGAAACACTGCCATCGTTGCTTGGACACTTGGAGGATTACCTGGTCACTGAGTTCATTGATCAACATGAGTACTCTTCCACCATATTTCCTTCTACGACGAATACCATTCGAGCTGTGACCATGTGGGATGATGAAGAAGGCGAGCCGTTCCTTGCCGTCGCAGTGCATCGGTTCGGTCGCCGCTCATCAGGGCATGTGGACAATTGGACATTGGGAGGTTTGAGCGTCCCCATAGATCTTGAGAGTGGTGAGTTGGGGAAAGGCGTGTCGTATCCTGTGTCTGGAGAGCTCCTGTTTTATGAGAGGCACCCCGACACGCAGGAGCAGATCGAGGGCGTCAGGATCCCACACTGGGAGTTCGTCAAGAGCACGATCCTGGAGATCGCCGGCGCCCTGTCGTTTGTGCCGTACATCGGATGGGATATTATTGTCACAGAAAAGGCGTTCAAAATCATTGAGGGCAACAATCGTACGGACGTTAATCTTCTCCAGGTCCACGGGCCGCTGCTGAGGCAGGAAAGGATCAGGAAATTCTATCAGAAGAGAGGCGTTCTTAGAAACTAGAGCGACACTTATTGATTCGTCGGGACTACACCGCAAGTAACGAGCTGAGAAGCGCAGGCGCGCTGCTCAAAGAAGTGGAACAGAGCCCGCGCGACAAGAAAGGGAGGAACAGATGCACCGTGTCCGGCGCTGGTTGTCGAGGCGGATCGGTTACCCGGCCTTCATCTACGGTCGTGGACTGCGCGTGCATGACTGCGTGATTCGGGCGCGGATCCTCCTTGAGGAGAAGCGTCGCCTCTGCCGGGTGCCTCGCGAACAGCTTCTTCAGCGGCAGATCGAGATGCTCCGGCGGCTGCTTGTGCACGCGGGGCGCACGGCGCCATTCTACCGCCGCCGATTCAAGGAAGCCGACTTCGATCCCAAGCGTCTCCAAAGCCTCGACGATCTCGCCGGGATTCCTCCGCTGACCAAAAGCGACATCCGGGGCCATCTCGAGGAACTTGTAAGCGAGACCTTCGACCGACGGCAGCTCATTCAAGCGGCTACAGGCGGTTCGACGGGCGTCCCGGTGCGGCTCTACACTGACCGGGAGGCCTGGTTGCACTACAGAGTCTCAGCGTTCCTGTCTGACGAGGACGCTGGATGGGGTGTCGGCGACCCGTTCGTCTTGCTCTGGGGCGCGAGCTTTGAGGTGGCTGCTGGAGAGAGCCTTCTGGGCAGGCTGTGCGATACTGTACGCAACCGCATCATCCTCGACACCTACAAGCTCGACGAGCATACCATGGCGGATTATCACGCGCGCCTCTCCAGGTTCAGACCAAGCGTGCTTGTCGGATACACCTCCTCGCTGCTTGCCATGGCCGGCTGGCTCGACCGGCATGGCATAAGACCGAGTTACCCAACGACCTCGATCATCAACGCTGCCGAGACGCTCCAGCCCTGGCAGCGGGAGCGTATGCAGGACGTCTACGGCGCCCCGGTCTTTGACCGCTATGGCTCCCGCGATTGCGGCCTGGTGGCCATGGAGTGCGAGGCGCACAACGGCTTGCACACAAATATCATTGACCTGGTGGTCGAGCCGTATGGTGGCCGGCAAGGCGAGCCACAGGAGGTGCTCATTACGAATCTCAACGCGTACGGAATGCCCCTGATCCGCTACAGCATCGGTGATATGGCGGTCTTTGGCGACCGCGCCTGCCCATGCGGTCGCACCACCCCGCTGTTGGAGCGAGTCATGGGTCGGGTGACCGACATGATTCACCTCCCCGGCGACAAGCTGCTGCCCGGGGAGTTCTTCACGCGCATCGCCAGGAGCTTCCCTATCGCCGAGTACCAGGTCGTCCAGGAAGAAGACCACTCCCTCACCTTCCGCATCGTCCGGGACGAAGGGTACGGATCGCGGGACGAACAGCGGATCCGGGAGATCGTCGCCGAGCACGTACAGGGCCTACCTGTGAGCATCGAGTATGTGGACGCGATTGACCGCACACGCACAGGGAAACTGAGACCGGTGATCTCAAAGGTCGCCGCGCAGCGCGCGGCTCGACGGGACGCAACCTAAGCCGCCCAGCAACAGCGGGAACCCCGTCCGCCGGTGGCTCGTCTTTGGAAGCGGGCGTAAAGTCCTTGTCCGGTAGCGCCGATGCCGAAGAAAAAGGAAGAACAGACAAGCGATACGATAGATGGTCGCTGAGAACCCAGATACTGTGGCCGAGGAGTCGCCGCTGATCGCGTCAGCGCCGGCCCACGTGCGGCTGACGCAGAAGCAGCGCCGGGCGCTGATCTTCCTTGCTCTTGTGGCCCCGCTCTGGATCGTGCTGAGTCTGCTCTTGATGGCCAACCGTATCCTGATGCTCGCCTTCCTCGGCGGCCTCTTTCTACTCGTGGTCATCTACGGGATGCGAACCGAGTACCTCCTATTCCTCTGGTTTGTCACCATCGAGTATAACGAGGTGCTGAAATGGATCTTGGGCGTGCAGATCTTGGGCGTCGGCATTAAAGGCCTCTTTTTCGTGGCCGTGCTGACCCAGCTCCCGAACAAGTTCTCCCTGATGCCGCGCAAGCTGTTCCGCACCGTACCGCTGCGCTGGCCGTTCTATCTGATCCTGCTATGGGTGGGCGCCTCCGTGTTGTGGAGCGACTACCCCTTCTACGGCCTCAACCGGTACCTGACATGGGTGATGACCTTCCTCATCTACGCGATGGTGTTCCTCACCATCAACGACCGCAACAAGAGGCTGTTCTTCATCGTGTTCGCCGTTCTCGTTGGCACGAGCGTCCTCTTCGGCTTCCTCCAGAGCCTCGGCCTCGGGATCGCCTTTGTCGCCGAAGAAGCGCTTCCTGGCGTCTTCCAGTCCGAGTATTGGGTGGGCGGCGCCGGGCTCACCATGTTCCGGGCCACCGGCTTCGCCGGCCATCCGAATACGTTTGGCCGCGAGTGCATCCTCTTCTTCTGCGTGCTGCTTCTGATGCTGATCTCCTGGCGCCCCGGCCTGTTTTGGCGCATCGCAATAATCGGAATGCTTGGCCTCACGCTCGCCACGGTCGTGCTCAGCTACAGCCGGATGGCATGGATGCTCTTTGCCGCGGGCACCCTCACGTTCCTCCTCTTCGCGCGACCACGGTGGCTCATCGTCATGGCGATCGCGGCGGGGATCGTGGCCCTGATTGCGTGGCCGCAGATCTGGGCGCGACTCGAGCCCGCCTTCTCCGGGACCGACGCGTCTCTTGCAATGCGGGGACACGCCACGCGCGTGTATATGGAACACTGGAGGCTACAGCCGATCACGGGCTATGGCTTCGGCTCCACCGGGGGAGGAGCCCTTTTCGAGGCGAGAATCTGGCCTCACGAGGGATATGTCTTCCTCCTCTCCCAGCTCGGGCTCATCGGTCTCTTCCTGTACCTCTTCCTGCTTCTCGGCCTCCTGAAACACGCCTTCAAGGTGACTCGCGACCTGTTTGTCCGAGCCGACCCAGAGCTTCGGGCAATGGCCGCGCTCGGCTTCAGCTTGGCAGTGGTTGCGGCACTCAATTTAGTGGTTGCTGTAGAATTCAGAATACATACGTGGTATCTTCTTGGCGCCTCGTTCGGCGCGCTACGTATCGCTCACGGCCGATATGCCCAGTCGAAGACGGCCGTGATTCACGACGAGCCTTTAGGAGCTGCGCGCTTGACCAAGGAAGGAAAGGCATTGCAGCTCGGTGAGCGATGAGAGGGTGGCTTGCTGACTTCGTCGTGTGCCCTGTGTGCCGGGGAAGGCTCGCGCTTCGACCGGCGCGCCTGCTCGCCTACCGGGGAACCGACGACCGGCGAATTCACGAAGGCATCCTACGCTGCGCCGCATGCGGACAGGATTACCCGATCATCGGCTCCATCCCCCGGCTGGTGCCGCCGGAGCAACTGACTTACGAGGAACGCGCGGCGGCCAAATCCCTGGCTCGCCACGAAGGACCGCCGCAGGAGGAGGTCGTATCGCCTCCTACGGCGGAGGAGATCCGCGAGCGGCTCGAGCAGATGGTGCGCTCGGACCGGAAAGCCTCCGCCGAGGACACCCCGTACCTCCGGAAGTGGTTGGAGCGCCACCTGACCTACCTGGTGCATTACGCCGGCGAGCGGACGAAGCACGTCCAGACCGTGTGGCCGTACCTCGAGCGACCGATTGGCAGCATTGTTGAGGTCGGCGGCGGGGCGGGCGGTTACCTGGGCAACTTCATGCGTGAAACGGGCGCGCCGCGGGGCGTGGCCGTAGAGATACTAGAAAGCTCGTGCAAGATGGCCCTCCTGCGCGAGCCGCACACCGAGGTCGTTCGGGGTGACGCCCATTCCCTGCCGTTTACCGACGAGGTGTTCGACCTGGTGATCTCCGCCATGGTGCTCGAGCATCTCTCCGACTGGCGCCGCGGTGTGCTCGAGATGACCCGGGTCGCCCGCCAGGGCTACATCGCCTACTCGCCTAACGGCGCCTTCCCGTACGACCACGGTCACGTTGACGCACCGGTGCATGCGTGGATACCGCGCTCGGTCGCGGTGGCAATTGCCTACGCCTTCAACCGGCTCAGACGCACTGGGCGCACCCGAGAGAAGATCCAGCAGACGCTTGACGCGCTCAACCTCGTGCCGCGGCGCCGGCTCACCCGGTTCCTGCGCCGCCACGGCGTCTCGTCGCGTGCGTTGTTCGAGCGTCTCATGCAGTTCTCCATCCTCGAGGAGCATCCCCATACAGCCGCGGGCATGAAGCGCCTGTTGCGCGCCCATCCGCGCGCGGCGTCCTATCTGGCACGCGCGCTGGTGCTCGCCGGCGCAGAGCCGCTGGTGAGCCTCTACATCAAGCCGGACCGTTGAGAGCCCGGTGGCCCGGTGATCGAGGCCGGGCCGGAGTCTTCTTGACCCCATGGTCCTTCATCCCCTAGACTGCGCGTCCGAGTAGTGGCACGCCAGAGCCGCTCCCGAGGCGGAGCGGGGGCTTGTTGCCTGCAAGCATCCTGAATGACCGGATCGGCTAACGTCTTCACCGGGTCGAGGAGACTGCACAAGGGAAACGGGAGGAGCAGATGATCGGCATCGCCGTGATCGGCTGCGGCCAGTGGGGCCCGAACCACGTCAGGAACTTCACCCAACTTGGTGAGACGGAAGTGGTCGGAGTCGCCGACCTGAGCGACGCCCGCCTCGCGGCCGTCAAGTCGGCCTTCCCGAACGTGGAGACCACCAAGGACTACCACGACTACCTCAAGCGCGACGACGTCAACGCGGTCGTCGTCGCAACCCCAACCGCCTCGCACCACGCGATCGTCAAGGACGCGCTCGAGGCGGGCAAGGACGTGCTGTGCGAGAAGCCGTTGGCGCTCACCGCCGCCGAGTGCAAGGAGCTGACCGAGCTCGCCGAGGCCAACGGCCGCATCCTGATGTGCGGCCACGTGTTCCTGTTCAACGCCGGCGTGCGCGCGCTGCGCGAGTACATCGTGAACGGTGAACTCGGCCGGATCCACTACATCCACTCC
>CBDUSE010000162.1:0-7158 GCA_965369835.1 uncultured bacterium | reverse complement strand
ATTCGCCGTGGGCGCGTTCTCGTTTCGCGACAGCGGTGTAGGGCGGGTCGCCCTCGGCCCGCCGCCGTGGACTCCCGAGTGGCCGACGTTGGCGGTGTCGGAACTTGACCTGTTCTGTCCATCGGGGTAGAGTCGGGCGTAGAATCGCCGCAAGACCAGAGGAGGAATATGTACACACGCAACGAGCGAATCGTCCCGCGCGACATCGAAGACGAGATGCGCGAGTCGTTCACCACGTACGCGATGAGCGTCATCATCGCGCGCGCGCTCCCGGACGCGCGCGACGGGCTCAAACCGTCGCAGCGGCGCATCCTGGTCGCTATGCGCGACCTGAACCTGCAGCCCGGCCGGGGCTACCGCAAGTGCGCCAAGATCGCCGGCGACACCTCGGGCAACTACCACCCGCACGGCGAGAGCGTCGTGTACCCGACGCTCGTGCGCATGGCGCAGGACTTCAGCATGCGTTACAGGCTCGTGGACGGCCAGGGCAACTTCGGCAGCATTGACGGCGACCCGCCCGCCGCGATGCGTTACACCGAGGCCCGGCTCACGCGTCCCGCCGTGGTGCTCATGGAGGACATCGAGCGCGACACCGTGGACTACGTGCCCAACTACGACGGCACGCGCACCGAGCCGACCGTCTTCCCCGGCAAGTTCCCGAACCTGCTCGCGAACGGCGCCACGGGGATCGCCGTCGGCATGGCGACCAACATCCCGCCTCATAACATCGCCGAGCTCGCCGAGGCGCTCAAGCTCTACGTGGACGATCCGGACGTGCCGCTCGAGCGGCTCATGCAGATCATGCCCGGGCCCGACTTCCCGACAGGCGGCTTCATCGTCGGGCGCGCGGGGATCAAGGAGGCGTACGCAACCGGGCGCGGGCGGATGACCTGTCGGGCGCGCGCGGGCATCGAGCCGACCCGTGGCGGCAAGGAATTCATCGTCGTGACCGAGATCCCCTACATGGTCAACAAGTCCAACCTGCTCGAAACCATCGCGTCGCTCGTCAACCACAAGGTCATCACGGGCATCTCCGACCTGCGCGACGAGTCGGACCGCGACGGGATGCGCATCGTGATCGAGCTCAAGCGCGGCGAGATCGCGCGCGTCATCCTCAACCAGCTCTACAAGCACACCGAGCTGCAGAAGACGTTCGGCGCCATCATGCTCGCGCTTGATCACGGCCGGCCGCGCGTCATGCCGCTCAAGGACCTTTTAGGGACCTACGTTGCCCACCGGCGCGAGGTCATTGTCCGGCGCACCGAGCACGATCTCAAGAAGGCCGAGGCGCGCGCACACATCCTCGAGGGCTACAAGCTCGCGCTCAAGCACCTTGACGAGATCGTGGCCCTCATCCGCAAATCGGCCAATCGCAACGAGGCCCGGGACAAGCTGATCAAGAAATTCGAGTTCAGCGAGGAGCAGGCGAACGCGATCCTTGACCTGCGCCTCTACCAGCTCACCGGCCTCGAGCGCGAGAAGATTGACGAGGAATACAAGGAGCTCATCAAGAAGATCGCGCGCTACAAGTCCATCCTCGCCAGCGACGAGCTTGTGCGCCAGATCATCAAGGAGGACCTCGACGGGATACGTGAAAAATACGCCGACCCGCGGCGCACCGACATCATCGAAGCCGAGGAAGACTTCGAGGCCGAGGACCTTATCCCCGACGAGGCGTGCATCATCACGATCAGCCACGCCGGGTACGTCAAGCGCGTGCCGATCGGCACGTATCGCTCGCAGCGCCGCGGCGGCAAGGGTGTCGCCGGGATGGCAACGCGTGAGGAGGACTTCGTCGAGCACCTGTTTACCGCCACCACGCACGACTACATCCTCGTCTTCACCGAGCAGGGGCGCTGTTACTGGCTCAAGGTGTACGCGGTCCCCACCGGCGGCCGGACGGCGCGCGGCAAGGCCATTGTCAACCTCGTCAACATGGCGAGCGGCGAGAAGATCGCGGGCCTCATCCGCGTGCGCGACCTCACCGAGGACCACGGCATCCTGATGGCGACCGAGCGTGGCACGGTCAAGAAAACGCACCTCGGCGAGTTTTCCAACCCGCGATCCGGCGGCATCATCGCGATCAAGATTGACGAGGGCGACCGCCTGATCTCCGTGAGGCTCTCGTCGGGGCAGGACGAGGTGATCCTTGTGACGCGCCAGGGAATGTCGGTCCGTTTCCCCGAGACGGACGTCCGGTTCATGGGCCGGGCCACGCGCGGCGTGCGCGGCATCACGCTCGGCAAGAAGAACGACGCCGTCGTCGGCATGACGATCGTCCATCCGCGCGCGTCGCTCCTCGTGATCTCCGAGAACGGCTACGGCAAGCGCACCTCGTTCGAGGACTACCGCCTCCAGAACCGTGGCGGCAAGGGGATCATCACGTTGCGCACGACCGAGCGCAACGGCGTCATCGTCGCAGCACTCGGCGTGCGCGACAGCGACGACCTGATGATCATGACCGCCGGCGGTCAGGCCATCCGGAGCCCCGTCAAAGGCATCCGCGTCATCGGCCGCGCCACCCAAGGCGTGCGCCTCATGAAGCTCGGGAAGGACGAGTCCGGCAAGTCCCTCGACCGCATCACCGACGTCGCCCGCATCGTCTCCGAAGAGAACGGAGAGCCGAGCAACGCCGACGCGCCGCAAGAGGGCGAAGAGAACAACACGGCAAGCTCCGGGCCCAACGCCGAAAACGCAGTGGGCGACAAAGAAGAGTAACCTCCTCGGTACGTCGTCCTCGCCGCCCTCGCACCCTGCTTCACCGCCTCCGGCAACCGCTCCTCCCTCGACGCGGTGTTGAGGAAGAAGTAACCACGGAGCGCACGGAGAGAACGGGGGAGAATTCCCCTGTCCTTTCTCCGTGTTCCTCCGTGATCTCCGTGGTTGGCATTCCTCCGCTCTCGCTATTGC
This sequence comes from uncultured bacterium, assembly GCA_965369835.1. Lineage (GTDB taxonomy): Bacteria > Auribacterota > JABMQX01 > JAFGEW01 > JAFGEW01 > CBDUSE01. Next base: position 4,248 of record CBDUSE010000162.1, on the reverse strand, counting down.
CGAACACCGCGCGCTCAGGTATAATGTGCATACCTGAAGCGCATTCACTGGTTGGGTCATCGCTCACGAGGCGCACCGTGCCTGAGGAACGCATCTTCGTCGGCCGCAAAGCCGAACTCGAAGCCTTCGACGAAATCCTCCGCGACCCCGCCGGCCAAGCCATCCTCATCGTCGGCCAGCAAGGCATGGGCAAGACCATGCTCGTCAACAAGATGGCCGATATCGCTCCGAACTGCCCCGGTCTGACGTGCGGTGCCGTGCGGTATGAGGTGACACCGACGGAGCCTCCCGAGGCCGTGATGGAGAAGATGCTTCAAGACGCCTACGACGCCGCACGAGTCGTGGAAGGCTCGTTCGATGGCACGCCGCGACGAACAGAGCAATGGCGAGCCCTCTTCGGTGCCGTTGGTCTCTTGCTGCCTGGTGCCAAGGAGTTGTTCGAACTGGCGCTAAGTCTATTCCGCGATCCGAAGCGCAGTACGCGCGAGCAGTTCATCAGCAAACTTGAGCTGATCTCGAGACGAATGCCAGACGCGGGCCGAGCTTTGTTCGTGATCGATCCAGCGAAACACATGCATCCGGGCAGCGACCAGACATGGGCGATCGTTGCTCGGGACCTTCCGCCGAAGATCAAGCTCCTGTTTGCGCAGCGCCCAGATGGCGTGCTTGCGTCAAGCAACGTGTTCTTGGCTTTGGACAACGTTGTGAGAATTCCTGACAGGGACTTGGGCATCCTGGCCGATGATGAAGTTGAGGAGCTCGTGATGGCACGAGCCAAGCCAGGAATGCCTCTTGTCGACGATGTGCGTGAGGCCGTCGCGCGCTATGGTGGTCATCCGTTCGCTGTTCCGGCTGCCCTCGACCTTATCGAAGGGGGATTAGAACTCGATGGTCTCCCGGGTGACCCGACAGGGATTGCCGCGTCCCAGTGGAAGCTTGTCAGACGCCGTGGCGTCAAGGCAATCCGCCTGTTCAAGGCCTACGCCCTCCTCGAAGTGCCGGTTCCCGACAGCGTTGTTCTCAGCGTCGGCGAACTTGGCGCTGACACGCACCAGCATCTGATGGCCGATAACTACCTGTGTGGATTGCTGGATGGCCACCGTGGCCGCAAGCGCATCTACCACAGCATTCCGGCTGATCACGTTCGCGAGCTCATCCCTCATAGGGAGGCCGCGGCGTATCACCGACGAGCCATACGGGAGTACAGGAGACGGCTGAACGCAGACGTGAAGCCGGATCCGCTTGCCGCGTCCAGGTTGCCCGAACACGTCCGCGTTGTTGATGGGGATGGAGCGTTTGCAGCAACTTTGACAGACGAGTGTGCCGGGGCCCTCGTTTCGTTGGGGTTACTGGACACCGCGTCAATCGCTGTGGATCAGGCCTTGTCGGCACCCGGTATTGCGGATCCGCAGGAGGCGGCGCTCCTTGGCTTGAGCGGGGTCATTGCCCGCACCCGAGGCAATCTCAATGGTGCGGAGTTGAGGCACAGGAAGTCCTTGGGCATCTTCCAGGCTCTTGGCCGGATCGACGGGGTGGCCGGGCAGAAAGGCAACCTCGGTCTCGTCTACAGGATGAGAGGGCAGTTGAGGCGGGCCGAGAAAGCCCAGCGTGTCGCCGTGAGACTGAGCCTATCGGTTGACAACCTCAAATCAGCTGCGGCGGCCTGCGGCAATCTCGCAGCTGTGCTTCTCTGCTCCGATCAACTGGAGGCGGCAGAGGTCGTGCTGTGCGAATGCCTCGATCTGAACACGAAGCTGAACCGCCTGGAAGGTCTAGGGAGGACCTTCGGCAACCTAGGCATGTTGGCTCAACGACAGGGGAAGTTTGGGAGATCAGAGCTCTTTCATAGGATCGCGCTCCAGGTATTCGGAAGACTCGGCCATGCGGCCGGTCTTGCCGATCAACACGGGAATATGGGGTGTCTATGCCTTGCGCAAGATAGACTTGACGAAGCTGCAGCGTGGTTTGAGAAGGTTCTCGACGCCGAGATGCACCTGGAGCGCCCGGAGAGCATCGCCACGGCTCACAGTAACCTGGGTGTGGTTGAGGCGAAGAGAGAGAACTTCAAAGAAGCGAAGCGCCACCACCAGGTCGCGCTGACTATACATGAGACCATGGGCAATCGTGCTGGCGCCGCTGGTGCTTGTCTGAATCTTGGATTGGCCTGCCATGAGCTGGGCGAACGGGCGGACGCGGAGAGGCTGTATAAAGCTGCGCTGTCAGCTGCTAAGGAGCTCAATCTTATCGAACTGCAGGCTCACGTGCTTTTCTGTCAGGGACGGCTTCATGTGGAGAGCCGGCAGTACGCCCAGGCCCGCGATCTCTGGCTGAAGGCAATCGCGCTGCTTGAGAGCATCAACATGCATCACATGGTTCCGATGATCAGGGGCTATCTTGAGCGCTTGCCTCTCGGCTAGTGCAGCAGCTACGCGAGTCGTGTTGTCGCCCTTTCCCCGTGTCCCCGCGGTTGATAACCTCATCCTCTGCATGCTACTGTCCCGCCTGTTTCGTCGATGACCTGAGAGGAGACCGGCCTGGTGGCATCGGATGTGATGGACAAGTTGGCCTCGCTGTGCAAGCGGCGGGGGTTCATTTATCCATCGAGCGAGATCTATGGCGGTTTTAACGGGTTTTGGGACTACGGCCCGATGGGCGTCGAGCTCAAGAACAACATCAAGGCCGCCTGGTGGAAGAACATGGTCCAGGAGCGCGAGGACGTGGTCGGCATGGACGCCTCGATCATCGCCCACCCGCGCGTCTGGGAGGCGAGCGGCCATGTCGAGGGCTTCCACGACCCGATGGTGGACTGCCGCGAGTCGAAGGCCCGCTACCGCGCCGACCAGGTCGTGGTCTACGTGCCGAAGAACGACGACGGAAAGAAGTTCTTGTTCGCCTTCCCCGAGGGCGACCCCGAGTCTGTTGGGAAGAAGGCCGACAAGATGACCAAGGGGGCGTTCAACCCCGACGACTGCACGGTCGAGCCGCTGACGCACCTTCCGCTGGAGCTGTACGCGCGCGTCGTCGGTCCCGACACGAAAACGCCGGGGACGCTGACCGAGCCACGCCAGTTCAACCTGATGCTGAGCACCCGCGTCGGCGCGGTCGAGAAAAGCCAGACCGACGCCTGGCTCCGGCCCGAGACGTGCCAGGCGCTTTTCTACCAGTTCCTTAATGTATTGAATGATTCTCGCCAGCGTATCCCATTCGGTATCGCGCAGATAGGCAAAGCGTTCCGCAACGAGGTCACGCCGCGCAACTTCACGTTCCGCAGCCGCGAGTTCGAGCAGATGGAGATGGAGTTCTTCGTCTCACCCGACCCGGCAAAGAAGCGCGAGTGGCTCGAGTACTGGCGCGACGAGCGCTACAACTGGTACCGCTCGATCGGCATCCGGCACGAAAAGCTCCGCAACCGCCAACACGAGCCGGAGGAGCTGGCGCATTACGCCGCCTGGGCGTCCGACATCGAGTACGAGTACCCCTTCGGCTGGAAAGAGCTCGAGGGCATCCACGACCGCGGCGACTACGACCTGAGCCGTCACGCCGAGTACAGCGGCAAGAAGATCGTCTATCGCGACGACCTGACCAAGGAAACCTACGTCCCGCACGTGGTCGAGACCTCCGCCGGCTGCGACCGCACGCTGCTCGTCGTGCTGTGCGACGCCTACGCCGAGGAGGCCGATCCCGAGCGGACGGTCCTTCGGCTGAGCCCCGTCGTCGCGCCGATCAAGGTCGGCATCTTCCCGCTCATGCGCAAGGACGGCCTGCCCGAGAAGGCGCGCGAGGTCCACCAGCTCCTCAAGTCGCACTACACCGTCTTCTACGACGAGCTCGGCAACATCGGACGCCGCTACCGCCGTCAGGACGAGATCGGCACGCCGTGCTGTGTCACCATTGACCACGATACGCTCGAAGACGGCACGGTCACGCTGCGCAACCGCGACACGCTCGAGCAGATCCGCGAGCCGATCGGGGCTGAGCTCGTCAGCCACATCCAGCGATTTTTGAACGAAATGGGGGCCTGAACAGGCCCGTGCCAAGTTCGCTGACGCGCAAGCCGGTGGGTCGGTGACTGAGGCAAGGGCGCTGGATGATGTCACGCTCCATGTTTCCGCTGCATCAGCAGACTTTAGCCCGCATTTCTCATACGCCGAGCGCGCGAGGGCGCTCGATGCGATGGAACTGCCTTCACAAGCAGCCGTTCTGTCGCTGACCGCAAGCGGCCTGATCCAAGCACGGTGTCACATGAAG
>CBDUSE010000161.1:0-7199 GCA_965369835.1 uncultured bacterium | reverse complement strand
CAAACGCCCCTGCGGGGCTCCGCAGTTCCGCCGCTCGCTGATAGGCTCCCGTCAAACGCCCCTGCGGGGCTCCGCAGTTCCGCCGCTCGCTGATAGGCTCCCGTCAAACGCCCCTGCGGGGCTCGATGATTCGGTCGGACGTTGGTCCTTTTCAGCAGTCTGCTAGACGCGCTTGATGATCAGCACGGCGTTGTGGCCGCCGAAGCCGAGGGAGTTCGAGAGCACAGTGTCAATGTTCGCCTCCCTCGCGGTGTTCGGCACGTAATCGAGATCGCACTCCGGGTCGGGCGTCTCGTAGTTGATCGTCGGGTGAATCGTGTTGTGCTTCATGCTCAGCATGCAGGCGATGAGCTCGACGGCCCCGGCGGCGCCGAGCAGGTGGCCGGTCATGGACTTGGTCGAGCTGATCGGCACCGTGTAGGCGCGGTCGCCGAAGATGTTTTTGATCGCCTCGGTCTCGAGCTTGTCGTTGAGCGGCGTCGAGGTGCCGTGCGCGTTAATGTAGTCAATGCCGTCGGGGTTGAGCTTGGCGCTCTTGAGCGCCTCGGCCATGCAGCGCGAGGCGCCCTCGCCGCCGGGAGCGGGGGCCGTGATGTGGTGGGCGTCGCCCGTGGCGCCGTAGCCGATGAGCTCGCAGAACATCTCGGCGCTGCGTTTCCTCGCGCGCTCGTACTCCTCGAGCACGACGATGCCCGCGCCCTCGCCCATGACGAAGCCGTCCCGCTCGAGGTCGAAGGGGCGGCTCGCCTTTTCCGGCTCGTGGTTGCGTGTGCTGAGCGCCTTCATAGCGCAGAACCCGCCGAAGCCGAGCGCGTTGAGTGCCGCTTCGCTCCCGCCGGCGATCATCACGTCGGCCTCGCCGTTCCAGATGATGTTGGCCGCCTCGCCGATGCTGTGGGCAGCGGTGGCGCACGCGGTGGCGATGCTGAAGTTCGGCCCCTTGGCGTTGAGCAGGATCGAGACCTGGCCCGAAGCCATATTGATAATGAGCATCGGGATCAGGAAGGGCGAGAGGCGGCGCGGGCCGTGGCTGAGCAGCTTCTCGTGCTCGACGCAGATGGTCTGGATTCCGCCGATACCCGAGCCAATGAGCACGCCGATACGGTCGGGGTCTTCGACGTCCATGTCGAGCCCCGCGTGCTCGGCCGCCATGAGCGAGGCGGCGACGGCGAGCTGCACGAAGCGGTCCGAGCGCCGGATGTCTCGGGGCGACATCCACTTGGTGGGGTCAAAATCCTTGACCTCGGAGTCAATGGTCGAGGACATGCCGGTGGCGTCGAAGGCGGCAATAGTGCCGGTGGCGCTCCGGCCGTTGACGAGGTTGTCCCAGAACGGCTCGAGACCGATCCCGTTCGGGGCGACAACCCCGAGACCGGTTATGACAACTCGCCTCCCGTTTCTCATCATGGTGATCTCATAGGGATCCCCGGCGGGCACGAACAGGGGCTCGGCTCCGGGCGCCGCGGGATCAGGAAGTCGTCAGCCCTCGGTCCTTTTGGTGAGGTACTCGATGGCCTGGCCGACAGTGGTGAGCTGGTTCGCGTCCTCCTCCGGGATGTCGAGGTTGAACTCCTGCTCGAACTCCATCGCCAACTGTGCCGCATCGAGGGAATCGGCTCCCAAGTCCTCTTGGAACTTCGCCTCGAGGGTGATCTCCTCCGGGTTGACGCCGAGCAACTTGACGATGATTTCCTTGACCTTTTCCTCAACCGCCATTCCTTCTCTCCTCCTGTGAAGAACCGAACTTGAGAACCGCGTTCTGCGAACCTGTCTTCTACATCAGCATCCCGCCGTCAACGACGATCACCTGCCCGGTGATGTAGTGTGCCAGCGGGCTCGCCAAAAAGAGGGCGGCGCGGGCGACGTCCTCCGGGCTGCCGAACCGCCTGAGCGGGATCTGCTCGAGCATCTTGTCGTGCTGCGCCTCGGTCAGCTTATCGGTCATGCGTGTCTTGATAAAGCCGGGAGCGATGGCGTTGGCCGTGATGTTGCGGCTCGCGAGCTCCTTGGCGACCGACTTGGTCAACCCGATCACGCCCGCCTTCGAGGCGCTGTAGTTGGCCTGGCCGGCGTTGCCCATCATGCCGATGATCGAGGCGATCGAGATGATGGTGCCCGCGCGCTGCCGCATCATCGGGCCGGCCACCGCCTTGATAAAATGAAAGCAGCCCTTGAGGTTGACGGCGAGCACCGCCTCCCAGTCTGCTTCGCTCATCCGGACGATCAGACCGTCCCGCGTAATCCCGGCGTTGTTGACCAATATATCTACGCGCGAGAAGGTGTCAACGATTTTGTCGGCGGCCGCAGCGACGGCCTCGGCGTCGGAGACGTCAACCGAATAGGCCTCCGCCTTGCGGCCGATCGCCCGCAGCTCGGCGGCCGTCGCCTTGGCGGCATCGAGGTCCACGTCGCAGATGGCGACGTCGCACCCGTTCTCGGCAAACATCAGCGAGATCGCCTTGCCGATCCCGAGCGCGCCGCCGGTGACGATCGCCGTTTTCCCTTCGAGCAAGTTCACGGGACCCTCCTCCGTCGAATCAAAGCGGGTTAGCCTTCGTCCTGGCCGGCTCTTTCCAGGGCCGCTGCGGTCCGCTCGAGCGACTCCACGTCCTGCACGCCGAGGCCGGTCGCCTCGCGGTTGATGCGCCGCAGCAGCCCCTGGAGCACCTTGCCCGGCCCCGCCTCGATGAACGTGGTGACGCCGCTCGCGAGCAGCGCCTCGATCGAGGCCTGCCACAATACCGAGCCGGTGCACTGGTCGGTAAGGTGCTTGCGGATCGAGTCCGGGGATGTGGCGGCGCGGGCGCTCACGTTGTGAATGACCGTAGTTTTCGGCCGCTTAACCTCGGTTCCGGCCAGGGCGGCGGCAAGTTTCTCGCGTGCCGGCTCCATGAGCGCGCTGTGAAAGGCGCCGCTGACCTTGAGTTCGATGGCCCGGCCCGCGCCGGCTTCTTTGGCGCCCTCGATCGCCGCCTGGACGCCTTCGGGGCTGCCCGAGACGACGATCTGGCCCGGGCAGTTGATGTTGGCCACGCCGACAAGCCCGACGCGGTTCGCCCCGGCGACGATGCGGCGGACCGCTCCCTCGTCGAGGCCGATGATCGAGGCCATCGTGCCCATCGAGCGCTCGCACGCTTCCTGCATGGACTCGCCGCGGCGGCGCACGAGCCGCAGGCCGTCCTCGTAGCTGAAGCTTCCCGCGGCAACCAGCGCAGTGTATTCGCCGAGGCTCAGGCCCGCGAACGCCGCCGGCACGAGGCCCGGACAGCGCTCGGCCAGCGCCAGCCAGGCGGCGACGCTCGCGACGTAGATTGCCGGCTGGCTGTTCTTCGTCTGGGTCAGCTCCTCCTCGGGCCCCTCGAACATGAGCGTGCGCAGGTCGAAACCGAGGACGCGGTTGGAGGCGTCCACGACTGCCCGGGCGGTCTCGAACGCGTTATACAGGCTCCGGGCCATGCCGACGTGCTGAGCGCCCTGGCCGGGGAAGAGGACCGCTATGCGGGTGTTGTCTCGCATTCGAGCAGGCACGCTCCCCAGGTAAAGCCGCTCCCGAAGGCGACGACGACGATTTTATCTCCCGGCTCGAACTCGCCGGCTTCATAGACCTTGTGCAGTCCGATCGCGGTGGTGGCGGCCGAGGTGTTTCCGTAGTGCTGGACGCTCTTGTGCACCCGTTCGGGCGGCAGGTTCAGGTAGTCGCCGAGCACCTTGATGATGCGCATGTTTGCCTGGTGCGGGATAAGCCACCGGATCTCGCTCCGGTCAACGCCCTCCTGTTCGAGCAGGATGTCCACCGCCTTCTCCATCGAGAGCACGGCAGCCTTGAACACCTCCCGGCCCTTCATCGTGACGTAGTGAAGGTCCTGGTCAATGCTCTCGTGCGTGGCCGGTATAGCGCTGCCGCCGCCGGGCATGTGGAGGAGCTTGGCCATCGAGCCGTCGGCGCCAAGGTAGCCGCCGCGAAGGCGCAGTCCTCTCGGCTCGGCGGTGACGATTGCGGCGCCTGCGCCGTCGCCGAACAGGACGCACGTGTTGCGGTCCGCCCAGTTGGTAACTGATGAGAGCTTGTCCACGCCGAGCACGAGCACGGTGTTGTACATGCCGGAGGCAACGAACTGCCTGGCGGTCGTCAGCCCATAGATGAAGCCGGAGCAGGCCGCGTGCAAATCGAAGCTTGCCGCGTTCTTCGCGCCGAGTTTCTCCTGCAGGATGCATGCGGCGGACGGGCAAGGGCTGTCGGGCGTAAAAGTTCCGAAGATGATCAGGTCGAGGTCCTCAGGGGTGACGCCGGCCGCGACCATCGCGTCCCTGGAGGCCGGCAAGGCAAGGTCGGAACTTCCCACGCCGTTCTCGGCGATGTGACGCTCCTTAATACCGGTTCGGCTCGTGATCCACTCGTCCGAGGTGTTCACCATCTTCGCGAGATCGGCGTTGGTGAGCACCTTCTCGGGCACGTACATGCCCGTGCCGGAGATGTAGGCTTCACGCAGGGTTATCGTCACGGGTCGTTCTCCCGCCAGGGGTCCCGTTGTTGCCGAGGCACCGTGTGATGTGTTCGTTGACGTCGTGCTCGACGAACCGTGCCGCGGCCTGAATGCCGTTGCGGATGGCGATCCCGCTCGAGCCGCCGTGGCAGATAATGACCGCCCCGTTGATCCCGAGCAACGGCGCACCGCCATGCTCGGCGGCGTCCACTTTCTTCTTCAGGTGGCTGAACGCGGGGCGCATCAGGGCCGCGCCGAGCATCCGCAGCAGCGAGCGTCTCGACTCACGCTTGAGGATGCGGCTGATCGTGCCGGCGAGCGCTTCGCTCATCTTCAGCAGCACGTTGCCGGTAAAGCCGTCGCAGACGACGACGTCCACGGTGCCGTCAAAGACATCGTGCCCCTCGACGTTGCCGATAAAGTTGATCGGCTCGCGCTCGAGCAGCGCGAAGCTCTCGCGGGTCAGCGGGATTCCCTTCGACTCCTCCTCGCCCATGCTCAGCAGGCCGATCCGGGGGGTTTCGATTCCGAGTACCTCCTCGGCGTAGATGCTGCCCATGACGCCGAACTGGTTGAGGTTCACCGGCTTGCATTCGGCGTTCGCCCCGCCGTCGAGCAGCACGGTGACGCCCGTGACCGGGTTGGGCATGAGCACCGCGATCGCCGGCCGGTCTATGCCGGCAAGTGTGCGCAGCTTCAGCAGCGAGGCCGCCACCATCGCGCCGGTGTTGCCTGCCGAAACGGCGGCATCCGCCTTGCCCTCCCGGACAAGCTCGATTGTGCGGGCGATCGAGGAGTCTTTCTTACGGCGCAGCGCCTCGACCGGTTTTTCGTGCATCTCGATCGTTTCGGCGGCATGGACGATCGAGATGGGGAGGCGCTCGGCCCGGAGCTGCTCGAGCTCGGCGCGGACCTCCTCCTCGATGCCGACCAGGATGAGCTCGAGGCCGGACGGCGCCTCGCGCGCGGCGAGTACGGCACCCTCGATAATGTTTCGGGGGGCGTGATCGCCCCCCATCGCATCAACAGCAATGCGCATCAGAGTCAGGATGCTTCGGTTTCGATGACCTGTGTTCCCTTGTAATAGCCGCAGCTCGGGCAGACCCGGTGGGCTTGCCTGAGGGCGCCACAGTTGGGGCAGTCGCTCGTCTGCACGGGCGGCAGCGCGTGATGGGACCGGCGCTTGTCGCGACGGGCCTTCGAAGTTCTCCGTTTCGGCAGGGCCATTACGGTGTATCTCCCTCGTCCTGAATAAGCATGTCCAGTTCGGAGAAGGCGTTCGGCGGCCGGGTTTGCCCGCAGCCGCAGGGGCCTTTGTTGAGGTCCTTCCCGCACTGGGGGCAGAGCCCCTTGCACTCTTCGCTGCACAGGTTCTTGAGCGGGAGGTAAAGCATAATGTCCTCTCGAATCCCCTCGGTCAAGTCAATTATTTCGTCGCCCGAGAGCTTGACCGACTGTTCCCAGATGTAGTCCGTGCTCGTGACGGGGTGCTCGAAGCGCCTCAGGCAGCGATGGCACTCCATCGTGACGCTCGTTTCGTACGAACCCATCGCAATGAAGATGCGATCCACCACGCTCAGCTTCATCTTCAGGTGGACCGGGCTGCTGAACCAGACGCCGACGTGCTCCATATATGCCTCGGGCAGCGGCGAGGTCGCCTCGACCGTTTCGCCGTCGGGCGAGATCCTATGGACTTCGATTTTCATGTCCGTGCTTCTTTTTCATCAGCGCGGCCACTTCGGGCGGCACGAAGGGGCTCAGGTCGCCGCCGAGCCGCGCCACCTCCTTGATCATGTTCGAGCTGAGGTAGGAGTACTCCTGGCTCGGCATGAGGAACAGGGTCTCGATCTCGCTGTTGAGCTGCCGGTTCGTGAGCGCCATCTGGAACTCGTACTCGAAGTCGCTCACCGCGCGCAGGCCGCGGAAGATCGCCGAGGCGCCCATCTTCTTCGCGTAGTCCACCAGGAGGCCGTCGAAGCGGTCCACCTTGACGTGCGGCATCCCCGCCGTGATCTGCTCGAGCAGCTCGACCCGCTCGTCGGCGGTGAACAGCGGCTCCTTGCTCGTGTTGGTCGCCACGGCGACGTAGAGCATGCCGGCGAGCTTGCCCGCCCGCCGCATCACGTCCAGGTGTCCGTTGGTCGGCGGGTCGAAACTGCCGGGATAGACGGCGATTTTCGGCATGGGATCCCTCGCTCCGTTGCAGGGGTCTGGTTGTGTAGGTGATGTCCCTATCGCCCCCTCGGCCCGCCGCTCCTGGCGCACCACCGGGTGCATCCGACCGGAAGCGTCGCTGTTCAACCCACTCCGCGCTCATTCTCTAAGGCCGAATCAGATGGATCATCTAGCCTCTGGCTCACGCGGCTGTCTGGGGCCGGGGCCTGGTGATGTCAGGCTGTCCGGTAGAACGAGATGCTCGTGCTTCCGTACTTCCTGGTCGTCGTGCGCCGGAGCGGGCCCGCCTCGTCGGGCAGGGCCAGGCCCGCCGCGTGCTCGATCACCAGGACAGCATCCTTTGCGAGGATAGCAGTCTCGGCGAGTAACCGCAACGCCTTTTGCGCCGGCGGCGGGTCGGGACGCTCGCGTCCGTGGCCGCCTCGTGGCGGGGCCTCGTACGGGGGGTCGGCGAGCACGAGGTCGAACTCACAGCCGGCCGCTTCGAGCTTGCGCACCTCGGGGGAGTCGTCGCCTCGGATGAGGGTCGCGCACTCGGTG
>CBDUSE010000160.1:0-7202 GCA_965369835.1 uncultured bacterium | reverse complement strand
GGCAGCAAACCCAGAGGTTGAGTTGAATGCGTAGAGCGCGAGCCCGATCAACAGGAAGGTGAAGACGATGGGGAAATCTATGAGGCCGGTCAGGATCAACCCGCGCTTGGCGAGCGACGGCTTGCGGCAGGTGAGCATCCGCTGCGTCATGTCCTGGTCGGTGCCGAACGCCGCCATGCTCTGGAACAGGCCGCACAGCACAGCGGCCCAGAAGACATTCTTCGCGGTGAAACTGAACGAGAAGTCGAAGATCCGGTCCTTTCCTTCAACGCGTGCGATCTCCATCATGCCTGACCAGCCGCCCTCGATCTTGCTTAGGAGCAGGCCGAACGCCAGCCATGCGCCGCCGATGAAGATGACGAACTGCACAACGTCGGTCCACATCACCGCCCGGATCCCGCCGAAGAACGTGTAGGCCATGGCGATTGTCGCCACCAGCGCGAGCGCCACCTCGAACGAGAGGCCGTCCACCACCACGCTGAGCACCTTGGCCATGACGCACAACCTGACGCCGCTCGCCAGCAGGCGGGTGACGATGAAGAACGCCGAGCCCGTGCCGCGCGTCGCCTCGCCGAAGCGGTGCTTGAGGAACTCGTAGACCGTCGTGACCTTGAATCGGTAGAAGGCGCCAAGGAAGAGCGTCGCGACAATAATGCGCGCGACGAGCGAGCCGATCGCCATCTGCGCGTACCACATGGTGCCGCCGAACGAGTCGCCCGGTGCGCCGATGAAGGTCACGGCGCTCGCTTCGGTCGCCAGCAGCGAAAGCATCGCTGTGGTCCATGGCATGCGCCGGCCGCCGAGGAAAAACTCGTCAGTCGTCTTGCTCTTGCGGCCCGCCCACACGCCGATCCCGGCGATAATGCAGAAATACAGGACGACGACGGCCCAGTCGATGCCGCTCATGATGCCCACGCGCCTCGTGCAGGGTGCCTGCTCGACGAGCACCCTACGGCCCGTCCGCACCGGTGTCAAGTCCGCCACCGCTGACCGGTTGCGGCTGACGGGGGAAGCTGCTATGGTCGCGTCGAGGCCCCGCGGGAATACCCACGTTCTCTCGGGGAAGGAGGAGGTCGTGAAACGCGAAGCGATCGTGTGTGATGGCGACGGCGCCCGTGTGCGCCTGCGTCGCGGCACGCTGTGTCTCGACTACGATCTCCGTACGGGCCACTACTCGATTACTCATGGCGAGGCCTGTGCGATCGAGGGGGCTGAGGCGAGCTTCACTGCCGACGGACGCACGATCCGGACCGCAACCTCGCTGCCCCATTGCTGGCGCATCGGCGAGCTAAAAGATCAGCTTGGCCGAGGCAAATGTCTCGTCGTCGAGCCCGCCGTGACTCAAGACGCCATTCGATGGTCACTCTCGTTCTCCATCTACGAGGTCCTCGATGCGCTGGCGATCGGCGCTGCGATCGAGAACGGCTCCGACGAGGAGATCGAGCTGCGCGAGGTCCGGCCGGTTGCCACGGGCGGCGAAGGGCGCTTGCGCTTCGGACGCGCGCTCAAGACGACACGCCTGCTCCCCAACGCGTGGGAATGCACTTCGGGCGACGTAACCGTGCGGCGAATCGAGCCCGACTTCACGTGCGAAAGCCCGGTCTCATTCGTCCTTGTGGACAAGTCGGCCCGAACGGCGCTCGCCGCCGGCATCCTCGGACCCGCGAAGTCCTTTGCCAGTTTCCGGCTTGAGCTCGTCGAGTCGGAGCCGCCGGCGTATCGCCTGCGCGTGACCCAGGCAACGCCGATCGGGTGCTCCCGGACCTCGGGCGTCGCCATTGCACCGGGAGCAACGTTTACCCCGGAGCGGATCGTCCTTGTCTTCAGCGACGACGGCCACGTCGCGTTCGAGCAGTACGCCGAGTGCGCCGGCAGAGCGGCCGGGTACGCCGCCAAGGCGACCGGCCAAATGAAGCGGCATGTCCCGTGCGGCTGGCGCTCGTGGCCGTGCTACCAAGGCAACGTTTCCGAGACGGAGGTCCTCCGCAACGTCGAGTTCCTGCAAAAAACCCTCAAGCCGTACGGCCTCGAGACGATTCTCGTTGACGCCGGCTGGCAGCAGCGCGGCAACGTGAGCGGCGGCCCGTGGCGGGCGGGCAGCCATTTCCCTCACGGCATGGCGTGGCTCGCGCGCCAGATCCGCGAGCACGGCTTTCGCGCGGGCCTCTGGATCAGGCCGCTCGAGGTGGATGGCCTTCGGCTCGATCCCTCGAGCGCGTTTACGCACACGACGCTCCGCAACGAGGTCCACCGCCTCGCCGAAGACGGCGGGTTTGACGCCCTCAAGATTGATTTTCTGCACGACGATGCGTTCCGGCGCGACGACTCGTTCCTGCCCGACGAGGCGACGATCACGGCCGTCGAGGCGCTGCGCCGCAGCGTGGCCGCGGTCCGCGAGGGCCTCGGCGACGCGCTCTTCCTCGGCGCCGGCAACCTCACCTTCGGCGCCGGGCTGGGTCTCGTTGACAGCAGCCACACCGGCGAGGAGATCGCCGCCAAGAGCTGGCGCCTTGTCAAGGAGCACGGCGTCAAGGGGACCGCGGCCCGCTACGCGCTGCACGGGCGCTGGTGGATCAACGACCCTGGCGGTGTGGTCGTACGGCCGCCGCTCACGCTCGGCCAGGCGCGCGCTTGGGCCTCGTTCTGCGCGCTCACCGGCGGCATGGTCATGGCGGGCGACCGAATGTATGCCCTGCCGGCCGAACGGCTCGAGGTGCTCAAGCGCGTCATGCCCGCCTACGGCGGGTGTGCTCGGCCTGTGGATCTCTTCGAGCGCGACTACCCCGAAGTCTGGAACCTGCCCGTCGAGGCCGGCGGCGAGCGCTGGCATGTCCTCGGCCTATTCAATTGGGCGACCACGCCGCGTGAGATCAAGCGGACGCGCGCCCGCGTGATCGAGCAGAACATGCACCGGCTCCGCGCCAACGACGCGGCCGAGGGCCGCCGCCGCACGCGCGTTCAGCTCGAGCGGATCGCCTCGACGAACCGGCTCATCCGCGAGGAGAACCAGCGGCTCCACGAAGTTATGACTGAGAACGCCTTGGGCAGCCCGCCGCTCGAACTCCTCGAGCCGCTCCGGCCGATGCGCGCTTCGCCCCGGTTCAAGAACATCGTGGTCCGCTTCGACCAGCTCGGCCTCGAGCCGGCCCCAGGCTACCTCGTCTATGACTTCTGGGACGACCGGTTCCTCGGCCTGCACGGCGACCGGCTTAAGGTGCTCGTCCGGCTGGCCGACTGCGTCGTGCTCGCGGTGCATCCGGCGAGGGGCGTGCCCCAGCTCGTGAGCACCAACCGGCACGTCACGCAGGGCGGCACCGACCTGCAGCGGATCGCGTGGAACGCGGCGACGAACGAACTCAGCGGCACCTCGCTCGTCGTCGAGAACGATGAGTACGTCGCCACGATCTACGTCCCGCGCGATTTCGAGTTCATCGGCGCCGAGGCCGATATCGCCGGCGTGCAGGCCCGCCATCACACACCCATCACCGTGCGCCTCACGCTGCAGAGCCTCACGAGCAAGCCCGTGCACTGGAAGCTCAAGTTCGATCGCGCCCGCCAGCCCTGAGCTTGCTGAAGGGTTGTAGGGCGGGTCGCCGCGCGCGCGGAACGCGCGACGCCCGCCGAAGAATGCGGATAGACCACAGAGAGCACGGAGAGATCGCTCCGCCAGCGCCTGCCCTGCCTGCCCTCCGGCCTGTCTTCTGTAGCCTTGGCGGAGGAGAAAGCCCCAGTAAATGAGGGAGCGTGTCGAAGGGCGGCGTTGACTTCGGCGCCCGTGGTGTGTGAGACTCGCGCCGAACAGCGCGCGCGTTAGCAAACACGGCACCGAGGTGGGCGCCGATCCGCCCGACGAGAAGGTGCCCGTCGGTCTTGCAGTTTCGCACGCACGCTTGTTTGACCAGGACAGCGGCAAACGCCTCGGAGGGACCGATCCGTGGGTTACGACCTATACAGCGATCCGCTTATCGAACGGTACGCGAGCAAGGAGATGGCCGCGATCTTCTCGGCCGACTTCAAGTTCCGCACGTGGCGTCGCCTATGGCTCGCCCTTGCCAAAGCGGAGCGCGCACTCGGTCTTCCCGTGACCGACGAACAGATCGCCGAGCTCGAAGCGCACGTCGAGGACATCAACTACGATGTCGCCGAGGCGAAGGAGCGCGAGCTGCGCCACGACGTGATGGCGCACGTGGCCGCCTACGGCGAGCAGTGCCCCAGGGCCAAAGGGATCATCCACCTGGGCGCGACGAGCGCGTTCGTCGGCGACAACACGGACCTCGTGCAAATGCGCGAGGGCCTGCGCCTCATCGAGGCCCGCCTCGCACACGCCATCCGCGCGCTCGCCGGGTTCGCCGACGAGCACAAGGCGCTCCCCACGCTCGGCTTCACCCACCTGCAACCCGCCCAGCTCACGACCGTCGGCAAGCGCGCGTGCCTCTGGCTGCACGACCTTGTGCTCGACTCCCGCGAGGTGAGCCGCCGGCTCGACGAGCTCCCCTTCCGAGGCATCAAGGGCGCGACCGGCACGCAGGCGAGCTTTCTGGGGCTGTTCGACGGCGACCATGAGAAGGTCCTCAAGCTCGACGCCATGGTGGCCGAGGCGATGGGTTTTTCGGCGAGCCTCGTGGTCACGGGCCAGACCTACAGCCGCAAGCTCGACACGCAGGTGCTCGAGGCCCTCGCGGGTGTCGGCCAGAGCGTCCACAAGTTCACGAACGACGTGCGGCTGCTCTGTCACCTGCGCGAGGTCGAGGAACCGTTCGGGAAGAAACAGGTCGGCTCGTCGGCCATGGCGTACAAGCGCAACCCGATGCGGTCCGAGCGCGCCGCCTCGCTCGCGCGCTATCTTATGAGCCTCGTCGTGAACGCGCGGCAGACGGCGGCGACGCAGTGGTTCGAGCGCACGCTCGACGACTCAGCCAACCGCCGGATCACGATCCCGCACGCGTTCCTTGCCGCCGACGCCGTGCTCATGCTCGCCCACAACATCGCCGGCGGCCTCGTCGTGCGGCCCGAAGTGATCCGCGCGCGTGTCGAAACGGAGCTGCCATTCATCGCCACCGAGACGGTCCTGATGGAAGCGGTCAAACGCGGCGGCGATCGCCAGGCGCTGCACGCCCGCCTCCGCGAGCACTCGCTCAAGGCGGCCGAGCGGATCAAGGTCGGCAGGGCATCCGACCTGGTCGAGCGCCTCGCCAAAGACAAGAAACGCTTCGGCCTGGACCGAGCCGCGCTCGACGATCTCATGCGCCCCGAGCTGCACGTCGGCCGGGCGCCGGAGCAGGTAGAGCAGTTCCTGCGCGAGACCGTACGCCCGCTGCTTGCGGACGCGCCGAAGAGCGCCCCCGAAAGCGCGATTACCGTGTAGCGGTTGCTTCCCGTCCGCGCGCTCTTCTGCTAGATTAGCGTGCAGAGTACGTCCACCCCAGACGAGGCGTTGCCGAGTGCATTTCGCCGTTCCAACCGGGCCAAACGAGAGCCTCGTTGTTCCCCCGATCAGCGAGCTTGTGCCCGCGGCAATCGCGAACCGCCGGCGCCTCGATGCGCCGGGTATCTCGATCGGTGGCCTGCCGCTGGCCGAGCTGCGAGCAGGCCTGCGGCGCTACATCCTTTCACTCAGCAAGTGCGACCCCGACGACGAGCGGCCCATTATCGCTTCGGGCCATCAGCCGGGCCTGCTTCATCCCGGCATCCTGTTCAAGCATGCCGTGCTCGAGCACGTGGCGCACGAGGCCATCTGCGTCAATGTCATTGTCGAGAGCGACACCGCCGAGGTCCTGAGCGCCAGGGTTCCCACACGCCACGGGGAGAGCGTTGCCGTCGTCGAGGTGGTCATGGCGCGCGGCGAGCCGCGTGTGATCCTCACACGGGCGCCAAAGCCGGAACGCCGCGCCTTCGAGGCCCAGCTCAGCGAGGTGCGCCGCACCGCCGCGAAGCTCGATAGCGACGAAATCCTCGACGCGCTCGACCGCTTCGCGGCCATCCACCGCGAGGAGTACCCGCAGCACGAGTCGCTCGCAACGCTGCTCACCGCGTACCGCCGCCGCTACTTCCCGACCCCGCACGTGCACGAGATACCCCTTACGTCCCTGTGCGAGACCGATGAGTTCCGCGCCTTCGCCGCCGCGCTAATCGAGGACGCGGACAGCTTCCTCGCCACGCACAACGACACGCTGAAGCAGCACCGCCGTGAGCGCCACATTCGCACCACCGTCAATCCGTTCCCGGACCTTCACCGAGACGGGAACCGATTGGAGCTGCCGCTGTGGCATATTGATAACGAGGGTCGTCGCTCACCCGTTTATGTCGAGTCCGGAGCCGATCGGACGACGCTCCACGCCTACCGGACACCGCTTGGCGCCTTCGCCACGCGCGCCCAGTTGGACCGGCTCCTTGCCACCGTGCAGCTCCGACCCAAGGCGCTCACGCTCACGATGTTCCTTCGGCTCTATGTCTCGGACCTCTTCCTGCACGGCGTGAGCGGCGGGAACTACGACAGCATCACGGACGCGATCATCCGCAACTCCTTCGGCATCGAGCCGCCCACATACGGCGTCGCGTCGCTCACCATGCGTCTGCCGCTCGCGTTTGACGACGCGCTCGAGGGCCGCGTGTGCGAGCTCGCGTACCGGGCGCGGCGCATGACGTGGAACCCCGACGAGTTCGTTCCCGATTCCAACCCGCTGCGACGCGAGAAAGAGCGCATACTTGCGGGCGCGCGCAAACGCCTGACACGGTCCGAACACGAGCAGATCGAGTCGGTGCGGTTGCGGCTTCTCGGGCTTATCGCCAAGAGGCGCCAGGCAAACGACCGGGAACTCGACGAAGCGCGCAGGACCCTCGCGGCACAGCAACGCCTCGGCGCGCGAGATTTCCCCTACTTCCTCTACCCGCTGCCGCTGCTCCAGGCGGCAATGGAGGCGCCCAAGACAACGTGCACCGGTTGAGGCACGACGATGCGTCAACACAAGTGGATAAGGAAACTCGCGGGCGCCGTGCTCACGAGCGTCCCGTTCATCGCACTGGCCCTCGTCGTGTACTTTTCTGTAGCAGGGCACACCGAGAAGTTCGACACCCGGCTCGTCGTCGTCGAGCCCGGCGACACGCTTTCGGGAATCGGGCTCCGTTTCGGCGTGACGCCCGAAGCAATCGCCTCCCTCAACACCATAGAGGACCCGTCGCGCATCTATCCGAATCAAGTCCTC
>CBDUSE010000159.1:0-7296 GCA_965369835.1 uncultured bacterium | reverse complement strand
GTCATTCTCATTGATATCGGCGGCGGCACGACCGACTTCGCCGTCTACAGCGACGGCAGCCTGCACTTCAGCGGCGTGCTCGGCCTCGGCGGCGACGACATCAACCGCGACGTCTCCAGGATCCTGCGCATCCCGCCGTCGAAAGCCGAGGAGATCAAGGTCAAGCACGGCCACGCCATGCCCAGCCACGTCAAGGAAGACGAGATCTTCACGCTGCCCGGCACGCTCGACACCAAGCCGCGCGACGAGTCGGCCCGGCTGCTGGCGGACATTATCGAGGCGCGCTACCGCGAGATCCTCCAGATCGCCAAGGAAGAGATCGAGCGGAGCGAGTGCGGCCACCTGATCGGCTCCGGCATCGTGCTCACCGGCGGCACCTGCCTGCTCAAGGGGAGCCGCGACCTGGCGCGCAGCGTCTTCAACAACATGAGCACGCGTCTCGGCCGGCCGCTCGACGTCACGGGCAAGGTCGAGCACATTGACAGCCCGATGTACGCCACCGGCGTCGGCCTGGCGCAGTACGGCGTCGAGTTCCGCGAATCGAACGAGATCGTCGGCCATGCCGGCAATGCGTTCCGCATCATTCAGGGCTCGGCCAAGCGCGCGTTGACGTGGGTCAGGCAGCGACTCAAGATCGCCGGTCTCTAAAGGGGGGATCACTCCAATGGCACTCGAATTCGTTGACTCGCAAGAAAAGGGCGCCCGGATCAAGGTCATCGGCGTCGGCGGCGCCGGCGGCAACGCCCTCAACAAGATGATCGCGTCCGACATCGAGGGCGTCGAATACATTGCGCTCAACACCGACATGCAGGCGCTCTCAACCTGCATGGCGCGCGAGCGCGTGCAGATCGGCCGCAACATCACCTGCGGCCTCGGCGCCGGCGGCAACCCCGAGATCGGCCGCCAGGCGGCCGAGGAGGACGAAGACGCGATCACCGAGCTCCTCGAGGATGCCGAGATCGTCTTCCTCACCGCGGGCCTCGGCGGTGGCACCGGCACCGGCGCCACGCCCGTGATCGCCCGCATCGCGCGCGACCGCGGCATCCTGACCATCGCGATCGTCACCAAGCCGTTCCTGTTCGAGGGCAGCATCAAGCAGCGTCACGCCGAGGAGGGGCTGCGCGACCTGCGCTCGACCATCGAAACCGTCATGACGATCCCCAACCAGCGCCTGTTCGAAATCGCGGGCACTAACCTCACAGTCCTCGAGGCGTTCCGCATCACCGACCAGGTCCTGTGCCGCAGCGTGAGCGCCATCTCGACGCTCATCCTCAAGCCCGGCATGATGAACCTCGACTTCGCCCACATCCGCACCGTCATGTCCATCAAGGGCGCCGCCGCGCTCGGCTTTGGCGAGGGGCACGGCCCCGATAAGGCGACTCAGGCGATGCGCGAGGCGATCAACAGCCCGATGATGGAGCAGACCGAGATCACGGGCGCCAAGGGCGTACTTATCAGCCTCACGTGCGGCGCCGACCTCAAGCTGCACGAGCTGGACGAAGCGACGCAGATCATCCGCGAGATCGCCGCGCCCGACGCCAACATCATCTTCGGCTGGAACGTCGAGGAGGGGCTCGAGGAGGGCGTCGTCATCACCTTGATCGCCACCGGCCTCGACGATAAGGTCGAAAACTCCGAAACGGCTCGGGCGGCCCAGCGCTCGAAAAAGGCCCGTGAAAAGAGCGCGCCGGACCTCTTCCAGGAGACCGAGGAACCCGCGCCTAAACCGGTCGCGCCGACCAAGGCGGACAAAGTCACCTACCGCGGCGAAGACCTCGAGGAGCCGGCCTTCCTGCGTAAAAAGCGCCGCGAACACCTCGCATGAGGCGCCCGCGGTGCGCGTGCGTGAGCAGTGTCTATTCGGAGCTACTGCTTTGAACCCGAGCCGCCGCCGGGAGGGCCAAACGTCTGTTTCTCGTACTCTTCCGGGATCTCGAAGAGCTCGTCGTCGAGGTCGCCCTCCTCGATCTTGGTGACCGTCTGCGTCGTGGTCATCTCCCCCATCGGCGTCTTCATGCGGGTCACCGTCTTGATCGGGAACATCCCCTTATCAGCAAACGTCTGCATGGCCTTAAGGTTCGCCGCCGCCTGCGGCAGGTCCTTGAGCTTCTCGTACATGTTCTTCTGGAACTCGTGCACGGCAGCAACGCCTTTGGCCTCCTTGGTCATCCAGTGCTCGACCACCGTCTCGTTTCCACCCGCTTCGACCCGGACGACGACCTTGCGGCAACTGTAGCCGTTGATTTCCTGCTTCTCCTCCGTCTCCTCGACGGCAATCTTCGGCTCGGCACCCTTAAATTGCGCCGCCCCCGCCTTCATCTGCTCGAAGGTATACTCGATGTACGTCTTCATCGCGGGCATCAGTGTGATCACGCGCTCGTTGTCGAGGTCCGTGATCGAGATGCTCGCCTGCCCGCTGTCGGTGCGCATCTTCGTCGGCGTGTAGTACTGGGTGATCGTTGTCTTCTGCGTCCCGCCGGCACTCTTCGTCTCGGTCTCCAGCGTGATTGTCACGTCGGCGCGCGCCACCGGGGCCGTGGCAAGCATCAGCCCCACCAGCAGCACGGCCGCCATGAATGTTTGGGTCCTTCTTGTCATCAGTCCGCTTCCTTTCTTCCCCTCTGTCCAGTCGTAAGCCGCGCGCGTGTGCGCTGGCCCGAAAGCCTATACCAGCGCCGCTGCCGGTACAAGGCAGATCCAAAAAAGAACAGAATAGCGAGACGTCCAGAGCCTCGGCACGCCGAAGCTCACTCCATGCCGGCACACTAGCCGCCCGAAGGGGCAGGACTCGCTCGTGGCACGAGTCGCCAGACCTTGAAGTCCGCGCCATTACGGCGTAAATAGAAGGGAACCTGAACCAGGCCTGAATCATGACAGCGAAGCTCTGTTCGCTCCCTTTCAGGGGCTTATGAACCAGCGGCAACTCAGAAAAAAACTCCGGCGCCTGTATCACAACCTGATTATCTTTCTCATCATCGCCGGCGTGTTCGGCGGCCTCGGCTTCGTCGCCTACATCTTCATCAAGCACCCGGAGAAAACGAAGAAGACGATCGCCGCCTGGCTCCACAAGGAACCGCCGCGAAAAAGACCCAAACGCCGCCGCAAGGCCCCGCCGCCCGAGGAGATCGCCGAAGGCTTCTGGCGCACGCGCGACGGCACAACTGTGCCGGGCCTCATTCACGGGCGCTTCGACCTCGCCCAGTTCGCCCGCAAGGGCTTGCTCAAAGTCTCCGGCACCATCTCGGGCGAGGAGAAGCTCGAGCGCATGTTCGACGGCAAGATCAATACCTACGTCCGCTTCAACACGAAGGGGAATGCCCAGCTCGTGCTCGAGTTCCGCCGCCCGCAAGTGCTGACCGCCGTGCGCCTCGCCACGGCGAGCATAAACGACGGCACCTTCACCCTCGACTGCATGGAGGAACCCAAGAGCTGGACCCGGCCCGACCTCGACCAGCGCACGCACCGCGTGCTCGCGAAGCACCAGCCCTACGAGTCGCGCCGTTACCAGGTCGTGAAGTTCCCCCGTCCGGTCACGACGCGCACCTTGCGGCTCACGCTCGAAAAGCGCGCGGCGGACAAACCTGCCTACCTGGCCGAGTTGGAGCTTTACGGCCGCATCGCGATCACCTCGGTGCGCCTCGCCACCAAATCGCGCCGGCTGCTCCGCTACGACGAGACGTCCGTGAGAGTCCACGCTTACGACGACAACGGCATCGAGCTCGGCGAGCTCGGGCAGGTCGCCTGGCGCTCGAGCAAGCCGGGCGTCGCCAGGCACGACGAAGAGACCGGCACGATCAAGGCGATCCGGCCCGGCCAGACGCAGATCGTTGCTGAGGTCTACAATAAGCCGAGCGCGCCGCTCGATATCCTTGTCTATGCACCACGCCCCGGTCCGTCAGGCGTCTCGGCCCTGCCGTTCCGCCATTCGGTCTTCCTCCAGTGGGAGCCGCCGAAAACACCCGAGTGGATCTCGCACTACCTCATCTACCGCCGCACGCCGAAAAGCAAGTTCACCCGCAAGCCGGTCCGCCGCTCGTTCAGCCCACGGTTCACCGACCGCAACTGCGGCGCCGGCGCCACCTACCTCTACAAGGTCGAGGCGTACAACCGCATGGGCGAGGTGATCGGGGAATCCGAGAGCACGGCGGCCATCACCACGTCGAAGGACACGAAGCTTTTTGCGGAGATCCCGTCGCTCGACGTGCTGGTGCTGCTCTACAGCAAGACCTTCGACGACCGCGAGATCGAGCTCAAGCGCAAAGGCATTGATGAGGCGGTGAAGTTCTACTATCGCAACACCGGTGGCGCGCTCCTGCTCGATATCACCTACTGGGACATCCCCACCCTGCCGCCCAAGACCGACGACCGCACTCTGGGCAAGCGCGGCACGATCCCGGACGAAGATCCCGGCGGTGAGGTCAAGCCGACAATGGCCCACATCGCCGAGGACATCCAGATGCGCGGCGTCGAACACGAGCAGTTCGACGTGATCTACGCGACCGGCCGGGGTCTCGCCGGCAACTGGGGCGGCTTCGTCCTGCTCGGCGCTGGGGGCGCCTTCGGCGAATCAGGCGGCGTACCGATCACGGTGAAGAAGACGTGGGAAGCCGACTACGGCCTCATGTGGATATTTGCCCACGAGTTCCACCACGCCCTCGACGGGCCCGTGATCGGCAGCGACCCGTACGACATGTACGGGTGCCACTTCTATGACAACTACCCGCTCGGCACGCGGCTGCCGCTCGACTGCGGCACCCACTACGACGGCATCGCCCAGATCCTGCGGGGCTGGCCCCGCAAGCACTACTCCAAGCTGCGCGAGCCGTTCCAGCAGCGCATCGAAACGCTCGACGCCGACCAGGACGGCTTCCCCGACTACGACCCCCGCTTCCCGATGGACGAGGAACGCTTCGGCTCCAGCCCCGACAGCGCCGACACCGACGGCGACGGCCTCGGCGACCTCGCTGAGTTCTGCGCCGGCAACTTCTTCGGCACCGACCCGAACAACACCGACACCGATGGCGACGGCGTCCCAGATGGCGAGGATAAATACCCGCTCTACAACCGCGCCGAGATAATCCCTTACCTGCCCGGCGGCCATGAGATAGACGGCGTGCTCGAGCCCGGCTGGAGCCTCTACACCGAGGGGATCATCTTCAGCAAGGTTGACGACCGCATCAAGGCGCGCATCTACGCCAACTACGACGACGAGTACCTCTACCTGGCGATCGAATCGAACAAGAAACGCAAGTGGTTCATCGAGCTCGACGCGAGCGGCGAGGACGGCCGCTTCGAGAGCCCCTACCGCTTCCGCTACGCCGATCCGTCCGTGGGCGCAAAGTCCTTCGGCGACGTCTGGTCCGAGAACGCCGCATTCATCGCCCGGTACCACAAGTCCAGGATCACGTCAAAGGGCTTCAAGGTCGAGAACGCCAAGATGGCGTGTGGCACCCGAAACCGGAAGTTCCGCCGCAACCTCGGCCACATCATCGAGATCGCCCTGCCCCGAAAGCTGCCGCCCGGCTCAGCGTACTGCTACTTCACAAAGAGCAGGCCGATCACCGAGGGGCTCTTCCTCAAGGAGGGGAATATCTTCGGCCTCAACTTCTACTTCAACGGGCTCAACGACGGCAGCGACCAGTGCTCGGGCGAATGGGGATGTGTCTTCGAGATCTTCCACCTCGTTGACTCGACGTTGACCGGCGCCGAGGACCTCGACGGCGACGGCCTCGACGCCCATCAGGAATCGCGCCGCGGCACCGATCCGACCGATCCCGACACCGACCACGACGGCATTCCCGACGCGCACGACAAGATGCCCACAGGGAATCCTGCTCGCTAGCGCGCCCCGCGCCCGCGGCAGGCCTTCCAGGACACGCGACAGCGAACCCTACCTGGGTCGGCTCCGGCCCCTGCTTCCAGCTTGCACGAAGCGCGCCGCGCCGCTAGACTGCGGGCAACTCAAAGGGAGAACTGCCTGTGACCGAGCCGACCGACCTCGTGGCCGCCAAGAAGGTGCTCGAGCAAACCGAAGCGATCCGCCTCAAGGCATTTCTCGAGGGCGAGGGCATCAACTGCGACATCGTTTCCTATCACGATAGCTCGCTCGACGGGATCAGCCAGGACCCGGGCGACGAGCACTGGGGTGAGGTCCGCGTCCTCGCCCGCGACCTCGAGCGCGCCCGGACGATCATCGCCGATATCGAGTCCTCGACGGGCAAAGAGCAACCCAGCGGCTAGTCGAGCCCGTAACGCAGCGCCCGGGAGGATCCTCGGAGAGGTGTCCGAGAGGCCGAAGGAAGGCGACTGGAAATCGTCTGTACCCCGCAAGGGTACCGGGGGTTCGAATCCCCCCCTCTCCGCCACACGTCGGGCTCCCCTTTCAGCCACCGCTCGCTAAGAAGTGAACAACGGCGATGATCCACTTCGGAATAAAGATCACGATGTTCACCACAACGTGCGCCGCAATCGAGTAGCGCACACTGCCCGTCAGCACGCGGATGAGCATGTAGCAGGCGCCCGCGCAGAGAAGGCCGATCAAGTGCTTGCCGAAACCAAATGCCGGCACATGCGCCGCGGCAAATACGCACGGGATCAGTATTATTGCCGCTGTGAGACCCGCCCGCTTCGTGACAAAGTTGCCCACGAATCCTGTGATAAACATCTCCTCATAGAAGGGCACCACGAGGCTGAGCACAGAGGCGAAGATAATGCCCTGGCCCGAGGAACCATACGCCAGTTGACCCCAGACCCGCTCGTGGAGGTCAGCAATCACCTCGACCCGGTCTGGCCCGGCCCTCATCTCCATCAACATGCTCAGCGAGAAGAAGAAGCTAGGCAGGTTGAGAAGGTACCACGCCACAAGGGGCAGAAGCACAAGGCCCGAAAGACCAAGCTGCCTCTTACTGATCTTCGCCCCCGGTGTGCGCAGTGCGGTCGAATACCGGCAGCCGAAGTAGACGCCAAGGAAGAGAATGATCACCACTTGAAGGGCGAAGAAGACCGACCTGTAGGTCTGTGGGTGGCTGGCGCAAACGCGAGCGAACGAGTCAATGGACATCAGGCCTTGAGTAAGCCACCGCAGAAGAAGGACTGGGATGAGAAAGAGAACGAGCACCACCAGGATATGTGCCTGCGGCGCCTTGGCTTGCTCAATGACCTCTGAGTTCTTCAGCGTGCCCAGGAACACGCATAGGTGAGACTGCTCCGCCCCCGCACCGGAGGACTGACCCACCTCCTCGGCGTCCTCAGCGCTCATAGCTCATGCATCCCCGCGAGGGTGAGGAGCGAGGGGTG
>CBDUSE010000158.1:0-7328 GCA_965369835.1 uncultured bacterium | reverse complement strand
GGGCGTCATCTTGACCGAGGGATACACCTCGAAGCTCTCGACCGGCTCGGCCTTCTCAAGGTTGAAAGGCGTCTCGCCCTCCTTGAGCTTGCCCTCAACCGCGTCAACCACCACCACGTGCTTGAGGCTGGGAAGGCTCGCCCTGATCTTGCGCACCTTCCGCACATGCCTCAGCGTCGTCAGCACCACCAGGGTCTCCGCATCCGCGAGCCGTGTCTCGAGCGACTCCGGGCCGAACGCGCTGAAGAGCGGCTGGGCGATCGCGCCGAGCTTGAGGATGCCGAGGAATGAAATATACAGGTCCGGAATGCGGTCCATGAAAATGCAAACCCGGTCGCGCGCGCCGACGCCGAGCCCCTTGAGGAACTGCGCGTACGTATTCGTCGCCACGCGCAACTGGTCGAACGTGTACGTCTTCTCCTTCCCCTTGGAGTTCTCCCAGTACATCGCCACTTTATCGCCTAGACCCTGCTTGCAGATGCGGTCCGTGCAGTAGGCGCCGATGTTGATCGTCTCGCCGTCGGTCCAGCCGAGTTCGGCGTCCGCGACCGACCAGTCGAAATCCTTTACACGCTCCTCGTAAGAACCGATGTTGCTCATGCCTCAGACAGCACCTCCTCGATCTGCCACAAAGCTACTCTCCGTTCCCCTCCAGTACGGCCACCGCCGTCGCAAGCTCGTGCGAGTGCGACAGCGATATGAAGACCGCCGCCACACCGCGTTCGCGGGCAATCTCCCGTGCCCGCCCGTGTAGCACGAGGCCCGGCCGGCCACGCCCGTCACGGACGACCTCGATATCCAGCCACGAAATCCCGTCGCGCCCCCCCGTGCCGAGCGCCTTGAGGAACGCTTCCTTCGCCGCGAAACGGGCCGCGTAACTCTCAAATCTGCGACGCTTCCGCTCGCAGTAGTCAATCTCGCCCGGGGTAAAGATCCGTTCGAGGAAGCCCGTCCCGAGCCGAGAACTCTCCCGCTCGATGCGGCTCACCTCAACGATGTCGGTACCGATCCCTTTGATCATCCCGTAGCTCTACAGCGGTGACGCCGCCGGGCAGTCCGGGATGTTGCGGCTCCTCTCTACCGCAACACCCATCCCGACAAGCGGAACAGGAAGAGGCTCCTCCGGGAACTCATTCCTATACCGGCCCAACACTTGCCCTGTCAACCCCGTTTCATCAGCCGCCGGCCTTTTCTGAAACACCCCGGCAGCCTCCGACCGACGCGAGAGCGCCCCAGCCCGACAAAATGGACAGCATCGCATGAAGGGAATCTCGGCGACGAGCCTCCCGGGGCCAGCTTAGTACCTTGACGAAAGGCGCTGCTGGCTGTATAATTCAAGAGGGCGCGTGGATTCGCACGGCACGAGTGAACTGGCGATGGTACGCCGTCAGGCGGCACGCCCCTGCTAAGCAACCGCTATTATGGAATCAAGCTAGGTGAGAACTGGATCGGTGCGGTGCCGGAGCCTTCGTCCGTGACGGGTGTCGCCTGTCGGCGCAACATCGTTGCGTAACGCAAACTAACTCCGGGGGGAAGATCGTGACTACTGGTAACCGGTTTGTATGTGCCCGCGTCTGCCTGCTGCTCGCAGCGGTCACGGGGACCATCATCGTCGCGCCGGCTCGAGCGCTTCCAGCGCCCGCCCGAATCGAAAAGATCACCGTCGAGCTCACGTTCCCCGACAGCGTCTCTGTCCGGCCGATGGGCGAATACGACCTCCTTGACCTGCCCGGCACCGGCTGCCATCTGTACGCACGGGCCGGGATGCCGCTCCTGCCGGTGCGCTATGCCCGGGCTGCTCTGCCGGCGGGAAGCAAGGTCATCGCGGTCAGCACCCGCCGTGTTGCCCGGCAGCGACTCCCCGGTGCCTATAACGTCTATCCCAGCCAGCCCTCGGTGCCCCTGAGCCGGCTGGGCAACGTCCCCTTTGTGCCGGGGCGCGAAGAGATCTACGCGCTTGACGAAAAGTACCCGGCCGCGCCCGTCGAGTACATCCGCACGGGAACAATACGCGGGCACGACATCGCGCTGCTCAAGGTTTATCCGCTGCAGATCGTGCCGGCAAAGGGCGAGGTATGGCTCACCACGGCCATGAGAATCGAGATCTGGTGCCGACGCCCGCTGCGACCGCCCGCCCGACGTGCCGACGCGCGAGATGCCGACTTGATCCGATCCCTCGTCGTCAATCCCGACGACGTCCCCCCTGCCCCTGCGCTGCTCTCGCCAACGGATCCAAACGACGTGCGCTACCTCATCATCACGGATACGGCGTTCGTTGACGAGTTCCAGCCACTCGCGGATTGGCGCACGCGGTGCGGCGTGCCGGCCGAGATCATCACCACCGCGACCATCTACGCGACGTATCCCGGCTTCGACGAACAGAAGAAGATTCAGAACTGCATCCGCGACTATATGCTTAACAAGGGCCTGCTCTACGTGCTGCTCGGCGGCGACGACGACTTCGTGCCCGACCGCGACTGCTACGTCCGCGTCGAATCGGAGGAGCCGCTGAGCTCGTCTGCCGAGTACACCGAGCCGCAAATGCCCTCTGACATCTACTACTCGTGCCTCGACGATGACGACTGGGACGACAACGGAAACGGCCGCTTCGGCGAGACCAACTGGGGCGAGCCAGTCATTGACACCGTGGACATGGAGCCGGATGTGTACGTTGGGCGGGCCTCCGTGCGCACCGAGGCCGATGTGACCGCCTTTGTCAACAAGGTGCTCGCCTACGAGAAGAACCCGCCGGCGACGAATTTCGCCGAGCGGTTCCTGCTCACCGGCGTCCGCCTGTGGAACCTCTACTACGGAGGCGATATCCCGCCTGGCTACGACCACGAACCTGTAAGCGATGCCGAGATCAAGTGCGATATCCTCTACAACGACTCCGTCAGCCCCTACTGGTCCTCCTGCGTCCGGCACCGGTTCTACGACACAAAAACCGAGTTCGACACCTCAACCGCCGGCGACTACGACGTCACCGCCGCGCATTTCGTCAACAAGATCAGCGAAGGATACAACATCACGTACATCGCCACCCACGGTTGGATGTACCTCTGCTCGATGGAGACGGGCGGGTCCTTCACCACAACGCACGCGGGCCAGTGCACGAATAGCGACCGGCCCGGCATCTTCTATACGATCGCCTGCCTCACGAGCCACTTCGACAACTACGATCCGTGCCTCGGCGAAGCGTTCATCCGCAACCCCAACGGCGGTATGTCCGCCTACATGGGATGCAGCCGATATGGCTTCGGCAAGGACGACCAGACCCTCGGCACCTCGATGCGCTTCGGCTGCGAGTTCATGCGCCAGCTCCTCGACGAGGACCGCACCATCCTCGGCGACGCGTTCGCCTGGCACAAAGAAGCGTTCGCGATCGAGGCGGAGGAAATGTACGGGAACGCCGCGCGCTGGCTCGAGTTCGGGTTCAACCTGCTCGGCGATCCGGCAATGCCCGTGTGGACCGCGGATCCGGCCACCTTCTCGCCCGCGCTCCCCGAGATGATCGCCACAGGAAGCCACCTCTTCACCGTCGAAGCCGGCGTTGCCGGCGCCACGGTCTGCTGCTGGAAGGGCACCGAAGTGTACGACTACGACGACACCGACGCGAGCGGCACGTACCAGCAGACAATCGAACCGACCACGCCGGGCACAATGCTCGTCACCATCACCAAGCACAACTACGTGCCCTTCGAGCGTTCGGTGACCGTTCTCGATGCCGCAGGCGATTCCGATGCCGACAGCCTCCTCGATGGCTGGGAGATGCAGATCGTCAACCACGACCTGAGCGACCCGATCATCACCGTCGCCGACGTTGATCCCGACGACGACTACGACGGCGACGGATCCTCGAACCGCGAGGAAGCGCTTACGGGGACCGATCCGACCGATCCGGACTCGAGATTTGCCGTCATCGCCATCGGCCCCGGCAGCGTCGAGATCACCTGGACAACGGTGTACGGCAACACCTACATCGTCCAATACTGGGACGGCACCGCCGACGGCCTCTTCGGCCCATCGCCCGCCTGGACCGACATCCCCGAAAGCCAGGTGACCGAAAACGACGGTGGGCCGGGCGACGAAGGCACCGAGTCCTGGACCGACGACGGCACCTCGTCGGCCGGAACATCTACAACGGGCAACCGCTACTATCGAATCCGGCTGGCGGGCGACTAGACACAAACACGCTACCGCCCGTCAGGTCAGGCGCGTGCGGCATTCGCTCAGATCGGAGATATCACCGTCGAGCCGACGTTGCTCGACGAGGTGTCCGTCGAGGCGATCGGGGATCACGCCCGCCTTGGACGCCTCGAGCCTCAGCGAGCCCCGGCTGTCGTCCGACACAGCAAAAGCCACATCCACAGGTTGAACGAGGCAACCCACGGCCTTACGATGGAGCCGAGTACTCACAAGGAAAAGGGCAAGCGATGCTGCTCGGGGCGCACATGTCAATCGCGGGCGGCGTGTACAAGGCCATCGAACGCGGCAAGTCCGTCGGCTGCGACATCGTCCAGATCTTCACGAAGAGCTCGAACCAGTGGAAAGCGAAGCCGCTGACAGACGAGGACGTCCGCCTCTTCAACGAGGCGAAGGTGGAAACCGGCATCAGCATCGTCGTCGGCCACACGAGCTACCTCATCAACCTCGCCTCGCCGGACCCGATCACGTATGACAAGTCGCTCAAGTCCATGCGCGACGAGCTCGAGCGGGCCGAAGCGCTCGGCCTCCACTCGCTCGTCATGCACCCCGGCTCGCACATGGGCAAGGGCGAGGAAGCGGGCCTCAAGAGGATCGCCCAGTCAATAGACGCTGTCCACAAGTCGCTTCCCGGCCTCAAGGTAAAGATCACTCTCGAGATCACCGCCGGCCAGGGGACGAATCTCGGGTTCCGCTTCGAACAGATCGCGCGGATCATGGATCGAGTCAAGGCGCCGGAACGCCTCAGCGCCTGCTTCGACACCTGCCACGCCTTCACCGCCGGCTACGACATCCGCACCAAGAAAGCGTACATAGCCACGATGCGCGAGTTCGACAAGGTGATCGGCCTCGACAACCTCACCGTTGTCCACCTCAACGATGCAAAGAAGGAACTCGCCTCGCGCATAGACCGACACGAGCACATCGGCAAGGGACAGATTGGCCTTGACGGGTTCCGCTGGCTGATGAACGACCGGCGGCTCCGAAAGGTCCCGATGTCGCTCGAGACACCGAAGGGCAAAGAGCTCAAAGAGGACGTCGAGAACCTCGCTACGCTCCGCAGCCTGATCAAGCAGGCGTGAGCTCATTCGGCTGAGCTTGCGCACCATCCTCATCACGGCTGGAGACAAAAGGAAACGGCAGGGACCTCCGTCCCTGCCGCTTCACTTTACTCAAGTGTCGAACCGAAAGAGCTACTTCTTCCTGCGAATGAGCAGGAGGAGAACAGCGCTTCCGATCAGCAGCATCGTGCCCGGCTCCGGAATGCAGGTGCCCATGTACTTGTCGAGCGTGTTCTGGCTCCTGTACTGCGGATCGCCAGTCATCACGTTCATGTACACCTCGTAGCCGATCGTCCCGGCGAAGATCCAAAACTGAGGATCTGTGCCATTCGGGGCACCGACAGCCCACCCGGTGTCATGGGGCGAGGGCGACTCTAAGTACGTGCCGTACTCACGACCGTCGCCGTACCAGAGCTCGACCCCAATCATTTCGGGGTGTTCCTCGAAGTTGCACCACTTATCGAGCTCCCCCGGCGTCAGGTTCCAGGCGCGCCACCCGAACTTGTCCCACGTATTCCCGTTGAGGATGTCGTACTGTGGGAACGGATAGACCAGAACCTCCCCGGGCGCGGTCATTACCGTCTGGCCGTCCCAGTTCGCCGCGGTGAGCAACTGGTCGTCGCTAAAGGCCGATGGGTCAGCGCCAGCGTTGTCCAAGTCCGACACGGCCTGCTGCTCGCAAACAACGTCACTGACACCGTTGTCGTTGAAGTCGAAGAACTCGAACGGGTCATCAATGCCATCGCCATCGGTGTCAAGGATGAACTGAACCAGCGCCCCGGTCTGAACCAGAGTGCTGCCATCGTTCTCGAAGATCCGTCCTTCAACACCCCATGTGCTCGGCGTGGCGGTATCTACAGCAATAAAATCCCATCCCGCCAGAGCCGAACTGGCCATCAGCACCACGAACACGAACACTGCTGGGTACATTACCTTTCTGACCATACCTTACCTCCTTTTGGTTCTCCCTTGCGTCAATAGCCCCTACTATGTGAGTGATAAGTGCGCTTTATCTTGGCAGAAACAAACTCTCAGTTCTAGCATCCGCCTGAGGAATCCTTGGAGAATACCCCCTTACAAGACGTCAGTGTTATATCCTATACGGCGGCAGAAGTCAAGCACTTTTTTCCGAAAATCATCGAAAAAACGGCTCATCCCGACCCTGTCCAATCAGCTCCTACACAGGCGGGCTGACGGCCTGACCGGCCGAACAGAAGCTGGATTCCCCGTCTCGTCCCTCCACACACCGGGCAACGGCCCCGGAGAAGCGCAAGCCCAGACTGTCGAAGTGACGCCAAATCAGGAAGTTAGACAACCAACAGACCACGCTCCGGATGGCCGCCCCCGTCTCGGGTCAGGATGACGCACGGCCCCGGCTTGTGAGACCATCCCGCCCTGGGGTCTCTTATCGCTCCCGCGACCTCTTCTGTATCGTCATCATGCTGAGAAGGAACGAATTGAAGGTGAATTGAAGGCTGTTCACTAGTATTACTGATCCGAAGAAAAGCGGCCGGACTGCTTGCAGTTCCCCGAAACCGCTGGCGACCCATCTCCAGAGCACGCCCCCGGCGAAGATCACGCCCACGACAACCCCTGCTCCCCCGATGACCAACGCCTTCTCCAGGGTGAAGTGCCGCAGCAGCCACGCGATCAACTTGTCGTCCTTCTGGAAGTGCTCGGTAAACGAGTACGCTTTGGCAAGCACGCCCAGGCAGAGGATCTGCACACTCACAATCGTGAGAAACCCCCCGGCGAGCATGAAATGGATGTCGAACGAACGTCCATGAATGATGATCGGCCCTCGCATGAGCGCCGCCATGATGGCGAACCCGATGACGAACAGGATGACCCCTGGAATAATGAACAGGTGGTCCGGGCTGTAGAGGAACATGAAGCGCAGGTGGCGCCAGCCGTCCCTGAACGTGCGGAGCTTCGACTCCCCGACCCGATGGCCGTAGTTGATCGGGATCTCGAGCATCTTGAGCTTGGCCCGCGCCGCGTGGATCACCATCTCCGAGGCAAACTCCATCCCCGTGGTCTGCAGCTCCATCTTGTCGTAGGCCT
>CBDUSE010000157.1:0-7349 GCA_965369835.1 uncultured bacterium | reverse complement strand
TCGCGACCATGACCGGGCTGCTGAACCTTGCCGGGATGGGGCTGTCGCTCGCGGCCGTCGGTCACGCGGCGCAGGCGCAGATCAACCTCTCACTCCCGCTCAACACGGCGCTCCTGATGCTGCTCTTCCTGCTGCCGCTGGCGTTCCTGTTCAGCTCGGTGATGATGGCGGTGGCGATGTACGCGCGCACCGTCAAGGAGGCGCAGAACTACGCCACGCCCATCTACCTACTGAGCGTCATCCCGGCGATGATGTCCACGCTGCCCGCTTTCGAGCTGACGCCGTTCCTCTGCCTTGTGCCGGTCGTCGGTGTCACCTTGCTCCTCAAGGAACTGCTGCAGGGCACGATCGTGTTCGGCCACCTCGCGCTGGTCTTCGTCTCGACCTCGCTCTATGCGCTCGGCGCGCTGCGGCTGACGATCAAGCTCTTCCACGACGAGAACGTGCTGTTCTCGTCGGAGCGGCCGTTCGCGCTCTTCGTCGGCCGTAAGCGGCTCAAGCCGAGGCCGGTGCCGACGCCCGGCGAGGCGCTGCTGCTCGCAGCCGTCTGCTTCGTCCTGTTCTTCACGGCGGGCCAGATCGTCCAGGCCCAGGGCTTCCGCGTCGGCATCGCCGTCACGATGTGGGTGCTCATCTTCCTGCCGGCAGTGCTCTTTGGGCGGTACCTGAAGCTCGACCTGCGCAAGACGTTCGCCCTGCGCGCGCCGTCCGCGCTTGCGCTTGTGGGAACCGCGATCGCGGCGATTGCGTCACTGGTGGTGGTCCTCGAGATCGAGTACGTCCAGTCCACGCTGCTGCCGTACTCGAAGGAGCTGGTCGAGGAGATGCAGCGTGCGCTCGAGGACGCGCGGCTCGGGCTCGTTGAGACGCTCGTATTCATGGCGCTCTTTCCGGCGATCTGCGAGGAGACGCTCTTTCGCGGTTTCATCCTGAGCGGCCTTTCGTCGCGCATGCGCCGGTGGCACGCGGCGATCGTCGTCGGCGTGCTATTCGGCTTTTTCCATGTCGTGCCGGTCGCCATGAAGGTGATACCCGTGAGCCACATCCTGGTGGGAATCGTGCTGTCGCTCATCGTGGCGTATTCCCGCTCGATCTTTGTCGGGATGCTTTTCCACGTGCTCTATAACGGCGGCTTGCTGACGCTGGGGCTGCTTGCCCCGTGTCTGGAGTGGGCCGGACTGGGCGGACCGTGGCTTGATGCAGGCGGACACGTGCCGGCGGCACTGCTCATGCCGGCCGTGGCGCTGCTCGTGGGCGCGCTGGCGATGGTGATCTGGCGAGGAAGGAACCGGCCGCGTGCTTGACCCCGGTACGCGCGAGCCAATATGCTTGGGCGATGAATCAAGCGCAAGGCGCTGAGAGGCTAAAGACGTGAATTTCGAGACACTTCTGGCCGCACTTGAGATCTCGAGAGACCAGTTGATCCAAATCGCGCACTTCCTCGTCGCGCTCTATCTTTCGATCTCGGTGCACGAGGCGGCCCACGCCTGGATGGCTAACCGGTGCGGCGACGACACGGCCCGCCTGATGGGCCGGATGACGCTCAACCCGATCGTGCACATTGACCCGATCGGCACGGTCCTTATGCCCTTGATGCAAGTAGTCTTTTCGGGCTTGCCCCTGATCGGCTGGGCCAAGCCGGTGCCGGTCAACCCGCTACGCTTTCGCAACATGCGCAAAGGCGAGATCTTAGTTTCGCTGGCGGGGCCGGTGTCGAATTTCATCCTGGCCGCGGGCGCGCTCGTCCTGTGCTGGATCGTGATCGCGGTGTTCCGGGCCATCGGGCCGGCGGGCGATCGCCTCGGGGATGCGTTCCTCATGTTCCTGGTCAGCCTGCTGATCCTCAATCTCGTGCTTGGCCTGTTCAACCTGATCCCGATCCCCCCGCTGGATGGCTCGCACGTGCTCGGCGTCTTCCTCTCGAGGGAGGCGGCGGCGAAGATGGAGCGTGTTCTGAAGCCGCCGTTCAACTTCATCATCCTGCTCTTTATTGTGCTGCCACTCATGAGACCCGTATTTCGCCTCGTCTTCAGAGCGGCGATACGTCTTACCGGTATCTGGACATGATGAACCGGCGAGGAACGACAGCGGAATCGTCCCGGAACTTCCCGGCCACGCCCGTGTCCAAAAGGACCGAGATAGAGCGGATCGTCCGCTCTCCCGAGCCGAAACACGAGCTCTCGGACGGCGAGCTAATCACGCGGTTCATCGAGGGCAGCGAGGAAGCGTTCAACCGGCTGGTGCTCAAGCACCAGCGGCGGGCATACAACATCGCCTACCGCTTCCTGTCGAGCCACGAGGACGCGCTCGAGGTGGCCCAGGATGCCTTTGTGCGCGCGTACAGGAACCTGAGGCGGTTCAAGGGCCGGTCGTCATTCAAGACCTGGCTCTACAAGATCATCCTTAACCTGGCGAGGAACCGCTACCGGCAGCGCGTGAGCCGGGGCGAACTGAAAAAGGTCTCGCTCGATAACCCGAAACAGTACGAGGACAGCGAGGGTCCCCGCGAGATCGAGGACAAAAGGCTCTCGCCGATGCGCGAGATCGGCGGACGCGAGATCCAGGAGCAGATCCAGCGCGGGCTGATGCAGCTTGGCGCCGAACACCGGCAGGTCATCGTCCTGCGCCACATCGAGGGCCTCTCGTACGACGAGATGTCCCAGGTCCTGCAGTGCGCCGAGGGCACGGTGAAGTCGCGCCTGCACCGGGCGCGGCTCGAACTGCGCGAGGTCCTGCGCGAGCTGCTCTAGCGCCGGAGGAAACGGCGCGCTCGATTGCCCCTTCCGAGGGGCCGATACCAAAGGTGAGGTCGGTTTTCATATGCGAGAGCAGGTGACCAATCATGAACTGCAAGCAGTGTCGAAAGCGCCTGCAGGACTACCTCGACGAGATGCTCGGGGCGGTCGAGCGGGCGCAGGTCAACGCACACGTTGCATCGTGTGAGGCATGCCGGCGCGAGCTCGATGAGCTCCGCAAGGTGGCGGCCCTCGTCGGCTCGCTCGACGAGATGCCCGAGCCGGTGGGCTTCCTCCAGGCCGTGCGTGAGCGCATAGACCGGCCCAGCGTGTGGGAACGGGTCCGGGGGCTTCTGACGCAGCCGCTGCGGCCCGGCGTCTCGGTGGCGATCCCCGTTATTATCATTGCGTTTGTTGGCGTGTTCGTTCTCATGAACCTGCCGCAGAAAACGGTCGAGCAGGCCAGAAAACCGCAAGCAGCCGAGGGGGAAGAGGCCTTCGAGATCGCTCGGAGCATTGAGCCTTCCTCGGAAAGCCGCAGCGACGAGGCTATATTCTACGAGGGGAGCCGCGCATCAAGCGGTGAGGCTCGAGATGACGCCGTGACCGAGGAATCCATCGAACTCGGGACGGGCACGAGCCTCGACGTGGACGCGGACACCAGCAAGGAGGCACTCGGCCCGACGACGCCCGGCAAGGTCAAGGATTCCAGCCACGAAGACCGAGTCGCCAAAGAGGAAGTGACCCGCGGGATCACCTCGACCGTGAAAGTGGCGGGCGGCGGCGCCGAGGAGTTGGACAAAGGCATCGAGGACGAGCGCCGTGCAAAGCTCGCGGAAGCCGATCGCGCCGAGGAGAAGAAGCGCGTGGGGCTCGAGGAGGAACCAGAAGCACCCGGTGACGGGGACCTCGAGGTCCCCATCCTCAGTGCGCGCGGCCCGAAGAGCGACCGGAAGGAGAAGGCGCGCGAGGAGATTATCCAGCTCGTCGTTTTCGATCTTCCGAAGGACCAATCAAACGTCGAGCAGATCGTCGCGGAAGAAGGGGGCCGCGTCACGGAGCATCGGTCGAAAAACGTGCTGACCAACCTTGTCCTCGACGTGCCGGACAAGAACTTCGAGAGAACAGTCGAGCGGCTCCAGTTGTACAACGAGCGCAACATCCAGGCCGTAGAGCAAGAGGAGGCGCAGCTTCAAGAACAGGTGACGGAGGAAGAACAGGCCGCGAGGGTTGCTGCCGCGAGCCGGCGCCAGGGGCAGCTCAAACCGTTGCCGCTGATCGTGCGGCGCATCGTGGAGAGAGTACCGGGCGAGTAAAGCGAGGGCATCGGCACGAGACGCCGCGGCGAGCTTGTCCCGCCTGTCTCGACGAGAAAAGAATGCCGCCTCGGACGATGGCCGAGGCGGCAAGCTTGTGCTCTCCAACGAAGCCGCGCCTGGAAGGTCTCCGGCTACGCTCCAGAAGGTGTGGGGCGACACTTTAGAAAGTGTAGCGGACGCCGGCACCTAAGGCCAACTTGGAGTCGTCTTCGACGGCATCCTTGATCTCGTCATCAAGCAGCCACGAGCCGGTCACGAACGCACGGACGCTAAACTGCTCGGAGAACGGGAACGTCACCGTAACCTCCACCGTCAGGTCGTTCAGCGCGAAGTCGTCCGTGAAGAAGTATCCTTCGTTGTAGTCCTCGCTGCCCATGCCGAGCGACAGACCGAGCTCCCACTCGAAGGTCTCCAGCTCCTGACCGTAGCTGCCACCGACCCGCAGGTAGAAGCCGTCAATCTCGTCCACGTCATAGTAGAGCGACACGTACGGGGAGAACACCACGTCGGTAAACGTGAACGTGCCGTAGATCTCGAAGGTGCTCTCGATGGCCGTGTTCGGGTAGTTGTAGTAGATGGCGCCCACGTCGAGCGCATACGTCCCGATCGGGATCGTGTAGCTCGCGTTCACCTGCACCTCGCTGAACTCCCACTGCGCGTCGTTCGGCGTGTCATCCAGGTCCATCGAGCCCCACACGTTGAGCGCAAAGCCGCCGTAGCCGACCTCGGCCCACGGCTGCAACGCGCCGTCGTCGTTCATCACCTGGCCGCGCCAGACGGAGTCGCTGACGAGGTCAACGCCGACCGAAACCACCGCCTCGTCCTGGGCCGCGGTC
This sequence comes from uncultured bacterium, assembly GCA_965369835.1. Taxonomy (GTDB): domain Bacteria; phylum Auribacterota; class JABMQX01; order JAFGEW01; family JAFGEW01; genus CBDUSE01. The sequence continues at coordinate 2,459 of CBDUSE010000157.1, read as the reverse complement.
GGTCCCGCCAGTGCAAGAGCCAATGCTAGAACTACTCCACTCAGCACTTTTTTCGCCATTACCGCATTCTCCTTTTCCTGGATTCACACATTCCCAAGTTACGATACGCAGTCGAAACGCCTATCCCCCAAAAGAGCCGGGACCGTTTCCCATCTCATCATCGCGCGGTCTGCTGATACCTCATTGAGCCTGTCAAGACCAATACCGGCAACCAGTCTACGACCGGCGGCAGAATAGCGCGCGCGCATCCGCGGTCAAGCGTTTTCTCGTGTTGCTCGCCGTACCGCTCGCCTTTTGCTCCCCCGCCACTTGACGCGCAAGCACCACGCCCGAGGCGTGCAGTTATCGGCCGGCGTAGGGCGGCTCGCGCATGATCGCTTCGCGGAGCCGTTCGCGGATCGCGTGCTGGCGCTTTTTGTCGGTGACCTTGCCCTCGCCCTCGTCGAGGACGTAGAAGACGTCAAAGACTCGGTGGCGGTCCGTCGAGATCACCGCGGAGTTGATGTCGAGCCCGCTGTCCGAGAGCACGCGCAGCATGTCGTAGAGCAACCCCACTCGGTCGGTCGCCCGCACCTCGACCACGCTGTAGCGGTCCGACGCGGTGTTGTCGAAGTGGACCTCGGGCGGCCCGGTCGGGGCGTGTTTCCTGCGGACGGAGAAGCTCGCGCGCGATAGCAGTTCTTCGACGCTGACGCCCTGCCGGAGCACCTTGTCGAACACCTGGTTGACGCCATCAATGAACAGCCGGTCAATCGGCGTGCGGCCCGCCAGCGCCGAGACCCGGAAGATGTCGAGCGCGATCCCACCCTCGAGCGTGTGGATATAGGCGTCGAGGATGTTGACCTCCTCGACGGCAAAGGCGCCGGCAAGGCTGGCGAAGAGCGCATGGCGGTCGTGCGTGCAGACGGCCACATCCCACACGTGCCGCTCCTCACTCCACGACCAGTGGACAGCAAAGGCCTCGTCGCCCAACTCGTGCGGTAGGCGCACCAAACGCGCCAGATAACCGGGCTTGAAGATCCGAAAGAGCCGCTCGGGAAGCTGGTCGAGCAACCGGCCGATCGTCTCCGCGTCGAATTGACCCTTGAGGATCAGTTCCACGTCGCGTCGCGCCTGGGAGAGGCGCCTGGAAGCCGCAGCGCGAGCCGAGCGCTGGAGCCGCGCCTTGCACCGGCCAAACAAATCCCACAGCAGCGCCTCCTTCCACTGGTTCCACAGCTCGGGCGCCGTGCCGCGGATGTCCACGCACGCGAGCAGGAAGAGCTGCCGAAGCGCCTCGATCGAGCCGACAAGCTCGACCACGTCGCGCACGACTTTCGGGTCGCTTAGGTCACGCCGAAACGCCGTGTGCGGCAGCACGAGATGGTACCGCACGAGGAACTCGACCCGCGCCGCATCGGCCGGTTCGAGGCGCAGCCGCTCGCAGACTTGTCGCGCCAGTGCCGCGCCGGTCTTCGAGTGGTCCGGCCCGAGCGGCTTGCCCACGTCGTGCATAAGCACCGCGAGGACCAGCAGGCAAGGGCGCCGAAGGTGGCGGAACATCCGGCGGTACGGTCCGAGGTCGGGATCGGTCGAGCTGACGATCTCGTCGAGATCTTCGACGCTGCGCAGCGTGTGCTCGTCAATCGTGAAGCGGTGGTGCATGTCGTGCTGGACGAGGCACGTCAGCTTGCCGAACTCAGGCAAGTAGCGGCCTAAAACACCAAGCTCGTGCATGAGCCGCAGCGTGGCGCCCACAGAGCCCGATCGCCCAAGGAGCGCGAGGAAGAGCTCGGCCGCACGCTCGGAGCGTTGAACGGAACGGTCCAGCAGCGCCAACGACGCGCGAATCAGCAGTTGCAGGTCCGGATGGAGCGCCAGGCCGCGCTCCTGCGCCAGCGTAAAGACCTCGATGAGGCGGCACGCCTCGTCGTGAAACACCCGCGGGTGCGCGGCCTCGAGCATCCCCTCGCGCGCGAGGAAGCCGTCGGCGACAACTTCCGCGGGCGTCGCCTCGCCGGACTGCGGAGCAGCGGGCTCGAGGCGCCGTCGGAAACGCTCGAGCAGCAGGTTCACAGTCCGGCTCACGTTCCGCGCATGGAAGTAGTAAAGCCGCATCAGGTGTTCGTCGGGCGTAGCGCCGCGGAACTCGCCGATGCCGAGACCCGACGCGATCGCCGGCTGGTGGGTCAGCTCAGCCACGTTGCCCAGCCGCCCGAGCAGGAAGTGCAGCTCGTTGCGCACCCGCAGGTTAAAGTCGAACGCGTGCGCGAGGCTCCTCTCCTGCCGCAGGTCGAGCAGGCCAAGCTCGCGCATCCGGCAAAAACTCATCGTGCCGTGCAGCGCCTGGACCACCCACATCACGGTGTGCAGGTCGCGCAGCCCGCCGATGCTCTCCTTAATGTTCGGCTCCTGCAGGTAGAGGGTGTCGCCGAACTTGGCGTGACGCTGCCGCCGCTCCTCGATCTTCTGTTGCATGA
>CBDUSE010000156.1:0-7357 GCA_965369835.1 uncultured bacterium | reverse complement strand
TCGCGCGGGGGCTGACGAAGGCGCGCGCAGCCGTTGCGCCCCCGATCTTCAAGGGGCTCGGCATCACGCTGAACGCGCCGGAGCTCAACGTTGGCGACAAGCCCGACGTGTTCGCTGTGGACGACAAGACCGGCCGCTTCGACCCGATCCCCCATCTGTTCGAGGACACGGCGTGGTTTGGCCCAGTCGCTTTCTTCGTCGGCCTACCGCTCGTCGTTGCGCACCTCGTCTTGTCACCGCTTCGGAAGAAGTGGACGCGCTTCGCCGTGGCGCTGATGCCTGCGTCGTACTGGCTCGCTGTCTGTGCCGTGCTGCGTTACCAGCTATGGGGCGGGCGGTTCTTTGTCACGGCCGCTGTGGCGGGCGCCCCGTTGCTGGCGCTCGCCTACATGCCGATGCGCTCGCGCGCGCTGAAGCACTTCACGACGTGGCTGCTTACCGCAGTCGGCGTATCCACGGCGCTGACGGCTACGTTCTACAACACGTCAAAGCCGATTGTGCCGAAGGCCGCAAAGGAAGGAGAGCTGGATCCCGCCAAGCAGCACAGCGTTGTCAGCATCGCGAGGCTTCGGCTCAGGTGCGCTTCCGATCCCGCGAGCTACGCGCTGCTGTCGATCCCCCAAAAGCATTTCCCCAAGCGGATGAGGCTCGGCCTCGTTCTCGGCGCCGACGACTGGGACTGGCCACTATTCGGGCCGAGGCTCCGCCGGACGCTCGTGCCGCTCCCCCGCGAATCGGGGCGGGTTGCCACGGCCTTTCGCGACGGTGAGGTGGACATGGTCGTGATCCGAAAGACGATAGGCCTCGAGACGATGCCGCCGATCCTGGGTGAGCGGCCGTTCATCGTGCGGGTCGAGTCCGAGATCAACCGGCTGCGCGCCAACCTGTGGAGCTTTCTCTTCCACCGCAAGGAGGATGCAAATATCCTCTTCCCCGCGCGCGACTGGTATTTCTTTCCGGGCTTCTGGATTGGCGCCGATCAGCGGTTCGTCCCGGTCCGCGAGCTGCCCGCGGGGCGCATCGTGTTTCCTGTCAAGCCGAACGCAGCCATTATTGACGAGACGCCGCTCATCTTTGAGTTCTATGCGGGCGACACGAAGATCAGGCAGGTCACGCTCACCGACGCCGATAGGCGCGCGATCTCTATCCCCTGGACGAGCCGTCCTGGCCCGGAGCAACACGTGCTCCGAGTACGCGTGACAAGCCCGGACAGCGCGCTCGACGCCGAGCTTCGCAAGACGACGAACGTGTACCAACTGGTCGCCCCGCCCCGGTTCGAACCTGATCGAGCAGGAGGTGGTTGAATAAGCTCGGGAGGCGTCCCAACGCTAGCGGCGTGCGGCGATCCTTGGGATGCGATGGCGGCGCGGGCCCCGCTTACCGAGGAAGCGGAAAACGCCGCAGAGCATCCCCCAGCCGAAGGCGGTGTGGTAGGTCAGGAACGTGAGCGGCACCCAGAGGTTGAGCTTGAGCCGGTTGGCGATGTGCGCCTGGACCGAGAAGTACGCCGCCAACACGAGGTAGAGGCCCACCAGCGCCAAGGAGATAGTGCGCACGGTTACGATCGGCGGAACGCGCAGAAAGATGCCCAGGATCGTCGTGGCAAGCGCCACGATCCCCGAGAAGACCAGCAGCATCGGCATGAGCTGGCGCCAGTAGCGGAACGTGAAGTGCTTTTGGAAAAGCCGGATGCGCCACATCCCGTCGTACACGGTCCGTTCCCACAGCTTGGCGAGGTTCGAGCGAAACGCATGATACGCGCGGATCTTCGGATTGATCGTGATTGCGCCGCCGACACGCCGGAGGCGGCAGCTCAGCTCGTCGGTGTGATATTTCTTCAGATCGTCGTCGAAGAGCCCGATCTTCTCGAATACCTCGCGCCGGTAGGCGCCGCACGGGATGCTGTCTACGAACCGGCGCGAACGGCGCAACCTGAACGAGCTGATCCCCCACGAGAAGGCGCTGCAGATCGCGCCGATCATGGCGCGATGAAACGTACTCTCGGCCCGCGGCAGCACGACGCCCGCGACGCTGTCGGCCCCGGTCTCGTCAAGGGTGCGCACGGCCTCGGTGATGCAATCGGGCTCGACGACCACGTCGCCATCCACGCGTACGATGATGCGCCCGCGCGCCTCGTTGATGCCGATGTTGAGTCCGTGCGCCGTCGTGCGCTTATAGTTCTTCAGGAGGCGCACATGCTTGTGGCGCATACAGAACTCTTTGATAATGCCGCGCGTGCCGTCGTCGCTGCGCCCGTCAACGACGAGGATCTCCATCCGCTCGGCGGGGTAGTCCTGCTCGACCAGCGCCGCAAGGCATTCCCTAAGGCGGCTGCGCTCGTTGCGCACGGGGATGACGACAGAAACCTCGACTTCGGCCATGAGTCTCCTGCGCCCTGGAACGAACAACCATTGAGCTTGGATCAGGTCAGGACGTATGAAACTACCACGGAGCCCGCGACAAAACAAGGGAGTTTTCAGTCACCTATTTTTACGTCGCTTTGAGATCTCCTCGGTCATTCGAGATGATGGAGTAAGATGTGACTGGCGCTATTTTTTTCGTACCACCTCATGGCAGGCCTCCCCTATTCCGCCGGGCGCTGGCAGGCGCGCCTACCGCTGATAGGCGCGCCTACCGCTGGTAGGCGGCGACGTCCCTGATGATCGTGGCGAGCTCATGCTTCGGCTCGAACCCGATGAGCGCCTGGACCTTCGAGATATCGGGGGCGCGGCGGCGCATATCCTCGAACCCTTCCTCGTACGCGTCGTCGTACGGCACGAGGACGATCTCGGATTTCGAGCCGAGGATCGCCTTGACCTGCTCGGCGAGGGCGCGGATCGTGATCTCGTTGTCGCTGCCGACGTTGAAGACCTCGCCCACGGCGCTGGGGTGCTCGGCCAGTGCGATGAGCGCGCCGACCACGTCGCTCACGTGGCAGAAGCAACGGGTCTGCTGGCCGTCGCCGTGCACCTTGATCGGCTTGTTCGCCAGCGCCTGCTGGACGAAGCTCGGCACGACCATGCCGTACTCGCCGGTCTGGCGCGGGCCGACGGTGTTGAAGAGGCGCACGATCACAACGGGCAGCCCCTTCTCCTTGAAGTAGGCCATGGCGAGGAACTCGTCGAGCGCCTTCGAACACGCGTAGCGCCAGCGGCCCGTCGTCGGGGGGCCGATCAGCAGGTCGTCGTCCTCGTGGAACAGGTCGCGCACACTGCGGCCATAGACCTCGGAGGTCGAGGCGAGGAGCACCTTCTTGCGCTTCTTATTGGCGAGCTCGAGCACGTTCTCCGTGCCGCGCACGTTCGTCTCGATCGTGCTCACGGGCCGCTCGACGACCAGGCGCACGCCGACGGCGGCCGCAAGGTGGAAGACTACGTCCGCCGCGTCCACGAGCTCGGCGAGGACCGGTACGTTCATCACCGAATCAATCGTGTAGCGAAACTTTTTTCGCGCCTTGAGGTGCTCGACGTTGTGGATGCTGCCGGTCGAGAGGTCGTCAATCACCGCCACCGAGTCGCCCCGCTCGAGCAGCGCCTCTGCCAGATGCGACCCGATAAACCCGGCCCCGCCTGTGATGAGCGCTTTCATCCAGCCTCCGATCCCTGGTGGTACGCCCAATATCTACACGATGGGCGCCCCGAAAGTCCAGGGAAGGCGCGGCGAGGCTCATGCGCCGGGGCTACTTGAGGCAGACGTCGTCGAGCTGCTCGGGCAGGACGATGGGCTCAGGGCCGCCGTCGACGATGACGGAGAACACGTCGGGACCGATCTCGCTGGTGAACTCGCTGCCGTCGCGGAACTCGACGACGAGCGCCTGGACCTCACCGTGCCTACCCTCAAGGCTCACGCAGGCGACCTGACCGAGGCCGAACGTCAGCTCGGCGTTGCCCGACGTGATTGTGATCTCGGATCCCGCATCGTTGTTCGTGAACGAGAGTCAAGCTCTGAGTGAGACTCGGTGGTCCCTGGCCGTGTCGTTGCGCGCCTGAGTCACGGCCGTTTCGGCAGCGCCGGGAATGGGCAGCCCGAGCATCCACTGGCGGAAGTTGAGGGTCCAGCGGTCGGTATCGCTGCCCTGCTGCAGCTTGGTGATGAAATAGACGCCGCCACGGCCGTACGGCATGCAGCCAGCGACGGGGCCGCCGGCGTCACTTTCCCTAAGCCCCCGGTCGAGCGAGGCGACGATGACGGCGTCTTCACCCAGGGCGGGGAAGAACAGGTGGTTGTGGCCGATGCCGTACGTGCCGTCCGTGCAGCGCAGCCTGCCCTTGGTCTCGGTGTAAAACGTCACGTTGGCGCAGTCGGTGTTGGCCGCGTGCTCGGCCAGCGTCACCGGCAGCGGCCCCGGGCAATTCTTGGCCTCTTTCGGCTCGGTGAAGCCGGGGAAAATGGGCCAGTAGACGGCGCACTCGTCGTGCTGGATGAGCACGTTGTGGCCCGCCTTGATCCACTCGAGCAGGACGTTCTTCTGGACGGTGGAGAGCTCGGACGGCGTCACGTCCAGCGTGTAGACGTCGCCGCCCTGGTCCGGCTTGCCGCGCAGCGACCAGATCATGTCCTGGATGATGGCGATGAGCTTTGGGCGCGACCCATCGACGAGCCCGGGATCGTAGCGGCGCAGGATCTCGGGTGGGATCGTCTTCTCGTAGTCGGGACTCTCGCTACAGAGGCCCCAAGGTGCGCTGAGAGCGACAAGGATGACGACGACCGGAAAAACAGGGCGGTTCATCGTGACACCTCCCCTGGCACCTGGCGTGCCAGCCTTGGCATGACAAGTTCGCAGATTGCTTCGGCCTGCCAGGGAGCAAGAAGGATGCCACGACGCTCCGTCAGCGAGATCTCTGGCTCCTCGCCGGCTCAGGCGATCTCAACGAGGTCGACGTGGCGGATCCCGTCGAGACGCCCACCGATGGCCGTTGCATCAAGCGCTCGTTGGGAGGCTTTTAGTGAAGTGCGTAGAGGTTGCCGTCGTTGCTGCCGAAATACACAGTTCCATCGGCAACGGTCGGCGAAGAGCGAACAGGGCCGCCCGTCTTGAAACGCCATTTCTTCTTCCCGGTCTGAAGGTCTATGGCATAGAGACGGCCGTTCCAACTGCCCACGTACACGATCCCCCCCGCAACGGCGGCTGAAGAGAAGACTGAGCGCATGACGAACGTCTTCCACTTGTGTTCGCCGGTCTTGGCATCAAGTGCGTGCACATGAACATCGCCGGCGCCGAAACAGACAAGGCCGTCAGCGACGGTGGGAGAGGACATCAAGAAGCACCATGTCCTGACGCGCCATTGAAGCTCTCCCGTCCGCAGCTCAAGCGCACGAAACCAGCCATCGTTGCTGCCGAAGTAGACCACGCCGTCAGCGATCGCCGGTGTGGAAAACACTCCGTCGCCGGTGTCGAAGCGCCACTTCTGCTTCCCTGTCTCGACGTCCAAAGCATAGAAGCAAGTGTCAGTGCTACCGAAACAGAGCACGCCCTCGGCGATTGAGGGTGAGGAGTAAACGATCGCATCACCGGTCTTGAAACGCCACTTCTCTTGCCCCGTCGTGACATCTATGGCGTACAGGTGCGAATCCGCACTGCCAATGTACACCACGCCGTCGGCGACAAGAGGGGAAGACGTTATCCCGCGGCCGGTCTCGAAGCGCCATTTCTCCTGCCCGGTCTCGGCGTCGAGTGCGTAGAGGTGCCCGTCGTCGCTCCCGCAGTAGACGGTGCCGCCAGCCACGGCCGGAGATGAGCCTACATCGTCGCCCGTCTTGAACTTCCACTTGAGCTGCCCCGTTTCAGCATCAACGGCATAGACATGATCATCCCAGCTGCCGAAATATACCAGGCCGCGGGCGATCACAGGCGAAGAGCCGACGACATCGCCGGTTTCGAACTTCCACTTCACCCCCGTTAGGTTGTCAATGGCCTCAACGTCATACAGGCCGGTGCGCTGAGGAGTGGCGCGGAACATGGCCCCGTTCGAGTTGGTGTCAGGCTCAACCTTCTCGTCAGGGTTGTCTTCCGCTCCGGCAAAGCGACACAGCAGAAATGCAGGCAAGGCCGCGAAGCCAACGATTATCCTGATTACCCTCTTCATCTCGGCCTCCCCTCTTGTCAGGTGATTTCGACGAGGTCGGCGTGGATGATCTCGTCGGTGCGGCGGCTGATCTCGGCGAGGACGGCGTCGGCAGGTTGGCTGTCGAGCTTGATCTTGGCGCACGCGGCTTTGGCGCCGGCGAAGATGATGTTCTCCATTTCCTCGACGTTGATGCCGTGCTCCTTGATGATGCCGAGGATGTTGGCGAGGACACCGACTTTGTCGTAGTGACGCACGACGAGCTGCCAGCGCGCGGGCGATTTCTTGGCGAGGTTCACGCAGTTCGGTACGGAGCCGGTCTCGATGAACGTGCGGATGATGCGCACGGCCTCGGCGGCGATGGCGCTTTGGGCCTGGGCGGTCGAGGCGCCGATGTGGTGCGTGCCGTAGACGTTCGGCTCGGCGAGCAGGTCGTTGCGAAACTCGGCCTTGGTGGGTTTCGGCTCGTTCTCGTAGACGTCGAGGCCGGCGCGGATGCCCTTGCTCTTGACCGCTTCGAGCAGGGCGGCCTCATCCACGATACCGCCCCGGGCGGCGTGGACGAAGATCGCGTTGGGCTTCATCGCGGCGAAGAACCGCCTGCCTATAACGTGCTGGGTCTCGGGCGTCCGAGCAAGGTGGACGGTGACGATGTCGCTGCTCGCGGCAAGCTCGTCGAGCGTGTGGCATCGCCGGATGCCGAGCTCGGCCGCCCGCTCGGGCGTAAGCGAGCGTGACCACCCAATCGGCTTGAGCCCGATCCCGACGGCCAGCTTGAGCACCTCGCGGCCGATGCCGCCGAGGCCGACGATGCCGATCGTCTTGCCGTAGAGGCCGTCGGCTTTGCCGTACTCCTTCTTGTTCCACTGGCCGGCGCGCGACTCAGCGACGCAGTCGGGGATGCGGCGGTCAATGGCGAAGATCAGACCGATGGCGAGCTCGGCCACGGCGATCGAGTTCTTGCCCGGGCAGTTGGCGACGTAGATGCCGCGCTCGGCGGCGTGGTCTGCGTCAATCGTGTCGTAGCCCGCGCCCGCGCGGATGATGAGTGTCAGGTTCTGGGCGGCGTCTATGGCGGGCTTGCGTACCTCGGTCGAGCGGACGATCAGGACGTGGGCATCCTTCGCGGCCTCGACGAGATCGTCGCGCTGCAGGTCCGGGTTGAAGGTGACGGCGCACCCGAGCGCCTCGAGCTCGGCGATGTACGGCTTGGGAAACTTGTCGGCAATCAGCACGTTCATGGCCCTCGCTCCTGCTCGATTGATGACTGATGGGGGCATATTAGTACGGGG
>CBDUSE010000155.1:0-7429 GCA_965369835.1 uncultured bacterium | reverse complement strand
CCGGCATTGGGCGGGCCATCGCAGAGTTCAAACCCGACGTCATCGTTACGTATGAATACTCGCCGACCACCCTGTCGCTGGCCCTCCTCGGCAAACGCGTGCTCCGCCGCCGTTGGGGACTGACGATCCTGACAGCCGACAACCACCGTATCGCCGGCGACGCGGGCCCCGTGCGACGGCTGGCCCGCCGGATTGCCCTCGGCGCCGCCGACAGCGTCATCGCCTACACCGAGGACGCCAAGGCCTGGCTCGTCAGCCGGGGCGTGCCCGCAGACCGGATTTTCATCTTCGCCAACCGCCAGAGCGAAACGCGGTTCGCCGCGGTCCTCGACAACGCCCTGCCCCTGGCCGAGCGGACCATGTGCGACAAGGACCTGCGGGGCAGACGCGTCGCCCTCTACGTTGGCCGGCTCGTCGAGCTCAAGGGCGTGGACCGCATCATCCGGGCCTTTGCCCGCACAAGCCGTACCGTGCCCGATGCCGTGCTGGTCGTGGTGGGCGACGGACCGGAGCGGCGCCGCCTGCAGCAGCTCGCCGCCCGCGAAGGTGTAGCCGACCGCATCCGGTTCGAGGGACAACAACAGGGCCGCAGCCTCATGGCGTGGTACCTGCTCGGACAGGTTCTCGTGCTGGCCAGCCGCTGGGAATGCTACGGCGCCGTCGTCAACGAAGCGCTGCTGGCGGGCATGCCCGTCCTCTGCTCGAGTTGGGCCGGGGCGGTGGAACTGATCCGCGACGGCCGCAACGGCCACGCGTTCGATCCATTCGACGTCGCCGCGCTGAGCCGCCACATGACCGGCTGGCTGCGCGACGTCGCGCCGCTCGATGGCGGGCCGTTACCACGGCGCGAAAGCCTGATGCCGCAACCGTTCGAGGAGGCCGCCCGCCCGTTCGTCCGGGCCATCGAGCTCGCCGCCCGGAGGTCGCGTCGAGACGCCAAAGCGAAACGCTGAAGAAGGAAACGCTGCAGATGACTTGCCCGTCGTGCACAGCCGAGAAGGTCCCCGCAGCACCCGAAGCACAAAGGGCCCGACGCCTGAAAGTACTGGTTTCCGCGTACGCGTGCAGCCCGTTCCGCGGCTCCGAGCCCGGTATTGGCTGGGGATGGGTCACCGCGCTCGCCCGTCACCACGACCTGTGGGTCATCACCAAGAAGGAGGAATTCGCCGACATCGAGGCGGAACTCGCGCGCCAACCCGGCCTGCGTAAGCGCGTGCGGTTCCACTACATCGCGAGGCGCCGCACCAGGACGCTGGAGAAGCTCTGGCCGCCTTCCTACTACTGGACTTACAGGCAATGGCACAAGGGAGCGTACCGGCTGGCGCGGCGGCTGCACGCCGAGATCGGGTTCGACGTCGTGCACCAGTTAAACATGATGGGTTTCCGCGAGCCCGGCTACCTGTGGCGGCTCGATGCGCCGTTCGTGTGGGGGCCCATCGGCGGCATGGGCCTGATGCCGTGGCGATTCCTCGGTTCGCTCGGGCCGGCCGGGGCCCTGTACCACGCCGGGCGCAATCTGATCAACATTCTGCATCGCCGCCTGTTGGTGCGGCCGAAACGGGCAGCGCGCCGGACGCAGGGACGGCTCATTGCGGGCACGTCCGGCATGGCTCGGGCCGTCGAGCGGTTTCTCGCCCAGCGCTCGCACGTGATCTGCGAGATCGGCCCACCGAACCACGAGGGGGGACGAATCAACGTTCGCCGGCCGGGCGAATCGCTGCGCCTGGTTTGGAGCGGGTTGCACATCCCCCGGAAAGCGCTGCCGCTCCTGCTTCGTGCGCTTGCTCGCTTGCCGCGAGGCGTGCGGTGGCAGCTCGACATCCTTGGCCAAGGGCCGCAGACCGCGGCGTGGCGGCGGCTGGCGCGGCGGCTCGGCGTCAACGACCGGTGCCGGTGGCACGGCTGGCTCCCGCGCCACCGGGCCGTGGCAATGATGCAACAGGGGCACGCGTTCGTCATTACCAGCCTGCGCGATCTCACGTCCACGGTGCTGTTGGAGGCGCTGACGCTCGGGCTGCCGGTCATCTGCTTGGACCATTGCGGTTTCGCCGATGTCGTCACGCCTGAGTGCGGCTTCAAGGTGCCCGTGCGACGCCCGAGACAGGTGATCGCCGATCTCGCCGCGGCCATCGTGAAGCTGTGGCGCGACGAACCGCACCGGCGGCGACTGGCCGAGGGCAGCCTGGGCCGGGCGGCCGCGTTCTCGTGGGAGAAGAAGGCTGACGCAGTCAACGCCATCTACGCCGAAGCCACGGGGCATCAGCCGGCCACGCACAGGCAGCACACAGAGGAGCTGTCTGCCGTCGGCAGCGCAATCTGACTGGAGGCGCGCGATGCGGGTTTGCATCGTCCACAACTCATATGCCCGTCCGAGCGGCGAGGAGATTTCCGTCCACAACCTGCGCGAGCTGCTCGAGGAGCGCGGCCACCACGTCACCATGCTGTGGCGATCGAGTGCCGAGATCGAGCACATGAGGCTCGGAAGCGCGAGGGCGTTCTTCAGCGGCATCTACAGCCGGAGCTCACGGCGAGCGATGCGCCGGCTGCTCGAACAGGAGCGGCCCGACATCGTGCACGTCAACAACCTCTATCCGTTGATCTCCCCGTCGGTGCTCGTCGAGTGTCGGCGAGCCGGCGTGCCGGTGGTCATGAGTGTTCGCAACCACCGGCTCGTCTGCCCGAACGGATTGCACCTGGCGCGCAACGGTGCGCGGCGCGGCGAGGTGTGCGAGCGCTGTCTCGGCGGTCGCGAGTACTGGTGCGTGCTCCGCAACTGCGAGGGCAATCTGCTCAAGAGCACGGGGTACGCGCTGCGCAACGCGGTGGCTCGCACGTGGCGGCTCTTTCTTGACGGAGTCACGCTCTTCGCCGTGCTGAGCCCGTTCCAGCGCGAGCGGCTCATCGCGTCGGGCTTCCCGGCGGAACGGATCGTCGTCATTCCCAACATGGTCCGCCTGAACGGGACCCCAGAAACATCGGGCGACGCCACGCAGCCATCGCCACTGGGTGACTACGTCAGTTACGTGGGCCGCGTCAGCCCGGAGAAAGGCGTCGAGACACTCGTGGCCGCCGCCACGCGGTGGCCGGACATCCCGTTCAAGATCGCCGGGGCGACGGACCGCATGCACCACTTGGTGAGGCAAGCGCCCGGCAACGCGGCGTTTCTTGGTCACCTGGAGGGCGCAAGGCTGAACGCCTTCTACCGCAACAGCCGCATCGTCGTGCTCCCCAGCAGATGCCTGGAGACGTTCGGCCTGCCGTTGGCCGAGGCAATGTGGCACGGCAAGCCGGTGGTCGCCTCGCGCATCGGTGGTGTGCCCTCGATTGTACAAGACGGCGTGACCGGCTTGCTTGCCGAGCCGGGCAACGTGTCCGACTTGGCCGAAAAGATCCACGCGCTGTGGGAGCGACCGGAGCTGTGCCGCACGATGGGCCAGGCCGGCCGCGCCAAGGCGCTGAAAGAGTATTCCCCTCAAAGATACTACGAACGGCTGATGGCGGCCTATGAGCGTGCGAGCGCACTTGTTGGCACCTGCGAGCCGATCGCGAAGCACCCAAGGCAAGGACACTTCACCACAGAGCTCACAGAGTGCACAGAGGAAGAGAAAAATACGGGGAGCACGGGGGACACGGGGAGAGGAAAAGGGCAGTACCCATGAATGGGTGACTGCCCCTGTCCTCCTCTGTGATCTCTGTGCTCTCTGTGGTGAATCGATGCCGCAGATCATCATCAAGATCGAGGTGAAGTCATGGAAGTGCACCAACTCGATGAAATGACCACCAACGGATGCCGGAGCGGCCACGAGATGGCGTCGAACGCCTCGATGGGCGCACTGTGCTATGCCCCCACGCAAGAGAGGCCCGTGCTCCATCTGGGCTGCGGCACGAGATCATGCGCGGGGTGCTTGAACGTGGACTGCGTGGCGCTGCCGGGCGTGGACGTGGTCTGGGACTTGAACACATATCCGTGGCCATTTGCCACGGGGGCGTGGCATGAGGTGGTCGCCTGCCACGTTCTCGAGCACCTTGATGACCTTGTCCAGGCTGTCACCGAGCTGCACCGCATCCTGGCGCCCGGCGGCAGGGCCGAGGTCCGTGTGCCACACATGGCGGGCTGGGGCGCGTGGAACAACCCGACGCACCGCCACTTCTTCACTCGCCGCAGCTTCGACTACTTCAAGCGCGGTCATCATTTCAATTACTACTTCGATTTCGCATTCTCGGATGTCCGGTGCCGCAACGTCTTCGGCCTCGGCCGCAGCGCTTGCCTGAATGGACTGATGAATCCGCTCGTCAACACGTGGCTCTACGACTGGTGGCTCTGGAAGCTCATCCCGTGCGCCGAGGTGCGGATCATCCTGACGAAGTGAACGCATGACGGATTGCAGCACGACCGTAGAAAGAGAAACCACGCGGGCGCAAACCGTCGTTCCCGACGCTGCGACCGACGCCGCGCCGCCGTCTGCGTCTGACGATGCAGCCTGCCAGTGCTGCGGAAGCGTGCGGCACGAGCCGGTCGCCCGGCAGCGCGGCTGGATGCTCCGGCGATGCGCCGACTGCGGCCTCATCTTCGTGTCGCCGCAGCCCACGGCCGAGCAGTTGGCGGCCATCTACAATCGGTCGAGCGGCTACTTCGCCACCGCCGAGGCTGACCTGTCGCGCACACCGCCTGAAGCGGCCGAGCGGCTGCACCGGTGTCTTCTCGGGGCAGCGGTCGAGGGACGACGCTTCCTCGACGTCGGCTGCGCAACCGGTGCACTCGTCCACCACATGGCCCGGCTGGGCTGGCAGGCCGCCGGCGTTGACGTGAATCCCGACGCTGTGGCGATCGCGCGGCGCAACGGTCTCGACGTGACGCAGGGCGCGCTCGAAGACCAGTCGTTTGCCGACGCGTCGTTCGACGTGATCCACATGGGCGACGTGCTCGAGCACCTCCGCCGGCCGAGGGAAACGCTGCAAAGGGCCCGCCAGCTGCTGCGACCGGGCGGGTTGCTGGTGGTGAAGGCGCCGAACGCCGAGTGCGGCTTCGCCCGCTCAAGCCTGCGCCTGTCGCGGTGGCTGCGCCTGCCGTGGGCGTGGTCGGCGGCGCCGTACCACCTGCACGAGTTTTGCCCCGAGACGTTGTCGCGATTGACACGAGCCGCGGGCCTGGAAGTGTCCCAACTCACCTGCCGCGGCCGGCCCGCCTTCCTCTACGCGCTCGGCGCGTCGGGCTTCTTCGACGAGCTGAAACGAAGGATGAAACGCGATGGCCGATACCGGTTCGACTGGCGGTTGATCGCAAGCCTGCCCAGGCTGGTCGCGGTAGCAGCGCTGCTGCTGCCGTCGCTCGTTTACGGGGCCCTGGCCGACCGATGCCGCGGCACGGGACACAGAATGATCCTGATCGCCAGGCGGCCGGCGGACGGATCGGCACAACCGCGCGCGCCCGTTGTTCGGGACGGGGCGGACATCCTCGGCGTGTCTTTCGACCTGGTCAGCCTTGAGCAGGCGCTGGCGACGGTCGAGTGGTGGCGCCGGCATGGCGAGCGGAAGTATGTCGCCTTTGTGAACCCGCACAGCGTGGTCATGTCGCAACGCGGCAAGGAGATGCGGCAGGCGCTGGCCGAGGCGGGCCTAACGCTGCCCGATGGCACCGGCATTATCTGGGCGGCCCGCCTGCTTGGTCACCGGAACCACGGACGGATCACCGGACCGTCCTTCATGCTTGCCTGCTGCGACTGGGGGCGGCGGTACGGATACCGCCATTACTTCTGCGGCGGCAGGGAGGGCGTGACGGAAAGGCTGGCCGCGCGGCTCGCGGCCCGCTTCCCCGGGCTGCAGGTGGCGGGCACCTACTGCCCGCCGTTCCAGGCGCTTTCACCCGAGGAGGACGAGGGCGTGGTGGCCCGCATCAACGCGGCCCGGCCTGATGTCGTGTGGATCGGTCTCGGCGCGCCGAAGCAGGAACGCTGGATGGCCGCCCGAGCCGGGCGAATCGAGGCGACGGCCATGATGGGCGTTGGTGCGGCCTTCGATTTCCACACCGGCGAGGCGAAGTGGGCGCCGCGCTGGGTCCGGCGGTTGGGCATAGAGTGGGCTTACCGGCTGGCTTGCGAACCGCGACGACTGTGGCGGCGCAACCTTGACAGCCCGCGGTTCCTGCTCGCGGTCGTAAGGCAACGCATCCGGCGCCTCTTCGGCCTTGGACCCCGGCGAACATCGTGCCACGAGTCCGGTGGGCCACCGAATAGTGACAAGGTGACATCGCGCTGTAAGTTGTGATGAAGGAGAGCTATCTCCGGGAGGTGCTTCGATGACCAGGACGGCGCTGATCACCGGAATTACGGGGCAGGACGGCAGTTACCTGGCCGAATTGCTGATGAGCAAGGGCTACGAAGTCCACGGCCTGATCCGCCGCAGCAGCTCATTCAATACGCAGCGGATTGACCACCTCTACAGCGACCCGCACGAGTCGGGCGCTCGGCTGTTTCTGCACTACGGCGACTTGACCGATGGGGCCAGTCTGCGGAAGGTCCTCAGCGAGGCCCAGCCCAACGAGGTGTACAACCTCGGGGCCCAGTCGCACGTCCGCGTCAGTTTCGACCAGCCGGTCTATACCGCGGAGGTTGACGCCGTCGGCACGGTGCGGCTGCTCGAGGCGATCCGCGACGTGCAGTGCGGCGCGCGGTTCTACCAGGCCTCGTCGAGCGAGATGTACGGCAAGGTCTCCGAGATGCCGCAGAACGAGTCCACACCGTTCCACCCGCGGAGCCCTTACGGATGTGCAAAGCTCTACAGCTATTGGCAGACGGTCAACTACCGCGAGAGCTACGGCATGTTCTGCTGCAATGGGATTCTCTTCAACCACGAGTCGCCTCGCCGCGGCGAAACGTTCGTCACGCGTAAGATCACGCGGGCGGCCACGCGGATCAAGGTGGGCCTACAGGACAAGCTCTACCTGGGCAACCTCGACGCCAAACGCGACTGGGGCTTTGCGGGCGATTTCGTCGAGGCGATGTGGCTCATGCTGCAGCACGACGAGCCCGGCGACTACGTCATCGCCACCGGCGAGACGCATTCGGTGCGGGAAGTGCTCGACCTGGCCTTCAGCCGCGTAGGGCTCGACTGGCGCGACTGCGTCGAGATAGACTCGCGCTACTACCGGCCGGCCGAGGTGGACATGCTGCTGGGCGACGCCTCGAAGGCCCGGCGGCTGCTCGGCTGGGAGCCCAGAGTCAACTTCGAGCAACTGGTCGCCATGATGGTCGAGGCCGACCTGGAGCTCGCCCGCCAGGAACGCCTGCTCGCCGACCACCGAGCGGCAACCGCGTGACCAACCACTTGCTAACCGCCGCCCTAAAGCTGTGCAGCATGTGACCCGACGAGTTCGATTGTTAGCCCGGATTTCTCACAAGTCCAGCGCGGCTTGTTCGAAATCCGCCACCGC
>CBDUSE010000154.1:0-7495 GCA_965369835.1 uncultured bacterium | reverse complement strand
CTCGCCGCCGTGTCAACACGCCGGCACTGTTTTCCCGCTTGACCAGCATCTCCCGTTCGATCAGCATGGAGTCTCCTTTTGGAGCCACCACGAATCCCTTCGCACCGGGGCCCAAAGGGAGGAAAGGGGACAGCCAGAGCAACTCAAGGAGGAGCCCGCCATGAAGTCCGTTTTCAAGGCCGCCTCATACACCATAATCATCGCCGTCGTGGTCGCGACCACAACCGTGGCGCTCGCCCAGCCACGAGTAGCTGAAAAAGGGGGCGAGATGAAGCCCGTCACGCTGAACCGGCCCGAGGGCCTCTTCTTCGACGCCAAGGACCACCTCTACGTGGCCGACACGGCCAACCACCGCATCCTCGAATTCGCGCCGGACCTGACGCTTATCCGCTCGATCGGCGAGGAAGGCAAAGGCAACGGCCAGTTCGTCCGCCCCGCGGACGTGGCGACCGATTCGAGAGGCCGCATCATCGTTGCCGACACCGGCAATAACCGCATCCAGATTCTCGACGGCACGGGCAAGGTCGTCCTCGTCTTCGGCTCGGCGGGCACCGACGACGGCGCGTTCAACCGCCCGGCAAACGTGACGATTGATGACCGCGACAACATCATTGTAGCCGATCGGTTCAACCACCGCCTGCAGGTCTTCGACTGCAAGGGAAAGCACCTGTTTACGCTCTCGAACCGCACCGGCGAGAAGAGCGCTGAACGCATCGCGCTCGAGAAGAAATGGGCCCTCGAGAAGGAGCCCACCAAGCGGCCCGAGGAGATCAAAGTCAATCCCACCTGGCAGCGGACAGACGCCGGGCAACTCAACGAGCCGGGCGGCGCGTGGTACGACCCCGAGTCGAAGGAGCTCTGGATCGCCAACGGCTGGAACTGCCGCTACGAGCGCCTCGACTACGATTCGAGGACCGGCACGATCCGACGCAAGGCGAACGAGGCGAACGTGGGACGCGTCTGGGGACCGTGGCTCACGCGCAACTGCACCGGCACGCCCGACGGTAACTTCATCGGCCTGCAGACGGTCTGGGGCGGCCTCCAGTTCT
This sequence comes from uncultured bacterium, assembly GCA_965369835.1. Lineage (GTDB taxonomy): Bacteria > Auribacterota > JABMQX01 > JAFGEW01 > JAFGEW01 > CBDUSE01. The sequence goes on along the minus strand of CBDUSE010000154.1, from coordinate 6,446 downwards.
TCTACAACCGCGCCGGACTCACGTCGTTCTCCAAGATAGACAAGGAGATCAGAGGCGGCTCCTTCGGTGACATGAGACAGATCCACGATATCGAGATCAACTCGAAGGGCGAGGTCGCCGTCGCCGACACCCACAACAGCCGGATCGTGATCTTCAACAAGGATTTCACGATGCCGCCGAACCCGGCGGTACCGTGGCTCGCCCGCGATGGCGGCCGGATCAACTGGCGCACGGCGACGCCCTGTCCAAGCGAGCTGATGCTCCGCAGGGGCGATCTGCCCGAGCGCACGCCGGGGCGCGAGAACCCGTGGACGGACGGCAAGGACGAGATCACCATCGTCCGTGTCAGCGAGCGACCAGTCCTCGAGCACGAGGCGATCCTCACCGACCTCGATCCGGGCACGCGCTACTACTACAAGGTGCGCATCCCCGAAATGAAAACGATCCCCGGTGCCGGCTGGTCGCGCGAATACGCGTTTGCGACCCACGCCGCCGAGGGCGAGACCGAGTTCCTGCGCGTCACGCTCAAGACCCTCGTCCTACCGAACGTCGTCAACGTCGAGACCGTCCGGCCCGACACGCCCTTCCCCGAACCGATGAGCAAGCAGGACCTCAAACGCTACTACGAGGACCAGTTCGAGCAGGTGGCGCTGTTCTACTGGATCAACTCGCGGATGAAGTATTGGACCGATAGCGACTTCTACGCCGACGAGACGATGTTCCGCGTCGGCGACGTCAACAAGGGCCGGTTCAAGGACGACGCGGAGAAGGCGAAGTACGAGGCGCTGCCCGAGCAGAACCACGACGCGTCGTTCAAGAAAACCATCGCGGCGGCCGGCAACGAGGACAGAATCTACTTCGGCCAACAGACCTGCGAGTGCAAGCGCGTCTGGAACGAACGAGAGAAGAGGTGGCAATACCAGGGCTCCGGCGGCGGCACCTACGGCATCGAGTGGCCCACGCCCGGCCGCATGCATTTTCTCGGTGGCAGCGACGTCGCGTGGCTGATGTGTCACGAATACAAGCACCAGGTCGAGTCGAACTTCGGCGGCAGCGGCCTCGACAAGCCCGAGGACCGGATGTGGTTCTGCCACTTCTCACCCACCTACCCCGGCTGGCCCAACGTCTCCGCCGACGACCACGGCGAACACTGGGACGGCATCGCCTGGCAGCTCCGCCACCACAAGCGCGACGCCTACCTGCGCAGCATGTACAGCTATCTCGAGACCTCCAAGGACGGCGACGACGACGGTATTCCCGACGACGATCCGCGCGTGCCGCTCGATGAAAAGCGCCTCGGCTCGAGCCCCACAAGCCAGGATACCGACGGCGACGGCCTGCACGACATGGCCGAGCTGCTTGCGAGCACCTGGGTCAAAGCGCTGAATACGGCAGTCCGCAAACGCGTCGAGGTGGACTACATCCGGCCCGACCTGACAGACACCGACAGCGACGATGACGGCATCCCCGACGGTCTCGACAAGTACCCGATCTACCCCTACTCCACCGAGATCCGCAAGGGCACAGCGACCGTTGACGGGCGCCTCGATGAGTGGACCGGCAAGCCACAAATCACGTTCAGCGCCGAGGGCGTCACCATCGAGGTCTGGTCGCGCTGGAACAACACGGGCAAGAAGCCGCACGAGGCCCTCGACGAGACCGACGCGCTCTTCTACGCGGTACGCCTGACGGGCGACTGGTCCAACCTGACGTTCGTTCTCGACCTCGAAGCCGACGGGTTCTATGACGGCAACGACAACCTCTACATCCAGATCGCGCCCGACAAGAGCAAGGGACCGAGCATGACCAACGCGCGCATGCACCTATGCAACCTCGGGCGCTGGCCGTGGTTCGATAATCAGCACATCTACCTCAAGCCCGACGAGCTGCGGTTCGCGTCGTCAGCCAAGGGCAAACGGCAGGTTTTCGAGCTGGCGGTACCCCGGCGCGACATCCTGGGCCTTCACCTCAAGCGCGAGGAGGAAATCGGCCTCATGCTCTACATCGGCCTGCCCGATCGCGGCGCAATCTCCGTCTTCGAGCCGTACAGCATCTTTGACAGCACGCTCGTCGAGTAGCTTCCAAGCAGCAGACAATCTACGGGCCGCCTGCGACGCCGCAGGCGGCCCGCTCCTCCTTCATTGGCATTTCGGCAGGCGCTATCGCGCGCCGCGTCACGCTTCAACACTCACTGCGCCGACACGGCCCCGGCAACGCCGGCAACCCGCCACCACACCACCGCCGGGCCGATACTGCCACTGCCTTCTTCGCCAGTTACAGGTAGTTCGCGAGCGGCAAGGGCCTTGATGTACTCGGGCCATTCCTTACTAAGGAGCTCAAGCTCGTAAATCTCATCAAAGGCCTCGGCCGAGCTTCTTCCTCTTCTCAACTCCTCGAGGTAGCCGGAGAATTTCCCTTTGATCTCGGGATGCTCTGAATGGATCAGGAAATGAACGAACGCCCAGCTCTCCACGTAGTGAAGCCTCTCCTTTTGCGTCAAGTGAAAACCGGCGTAATCCAACTTGATGAGCTCCTCGATCGGGACGAGCGTCCCCTTGTTGAACGCGCGAACACATTCTTTCAATGGGCCTTCGCGGATAATCGCCGCCCTGTATTTCCCGTCACTGCCCACTCCCGCGTACATCGCCAAACCCTCGTCGAGCCAGACGGACGGTGCATACACGATATAGGCCATGCACTGATGGCTGATCTCGTGGGCGAGGTTGTCGAGGTTCCTGTATTCCTCGGGATACATCATAATAATCGCGATGACGCCCTCGGTGATGGACACGCCGCCGCGCCCAGGATTCGGGGCCGTACTGTGGAAGTTCTCGTCCAGTTCCTTCTTGTCTTTGCACAGGTATATTCTCACTTTTCGCCCAAGCATCGCGTTCTTCCAAAAAGTGAACTTCCTGCCATCCGGGAGCACAAACTGGTACGTGGTGCCGTAGCCCGGCCACTCAAGGAGAATCACGTCGTTCGGAAGCTGATACTTCTTGGCCCCGTCTTCCCAGCTTTGGACAAGTTCCTTTTCCTTATCAAACGTCTGTTCGAGCGTCTTGATGAAGTCCGGGTTCCTACTATAGATATCCATCCGCCTTGCTGCGCCCGCGTACGCCTGCTCGGCAGTTCGCGCGGCCCTACGGAGAAAAGCGCGGCCTACGTTCGTGCAGATAACATAGTGTCTCGTCTCGACAGAATACCGCCACTGTGTCTCTCCCTCCGGCACGGGGGCAGGCCGCCGCGAGGCCGCACACGCAGTCAGCAGACCTGCCAACAGCGCGATCGTCAGACATCTGAAAAGAATCGTCCTTCGCATAGCTCTCTCCCCGTCGGTGTTCGCAATTGTCCCGAGGCCGATTCAGACAGGCCGCTGTGCCGCGTCTCGCTGGGACGGCGGGCTCTCAGCCGCCGAGCACCTTCGTGAGCGCCGCCGTGACCTCCGTGCGCACCGCCTCCTGTGCGTGGCGCGCCGCCTCGTCCTTCTTGTCGAGGGCCAGCCTGCACTCGGCCAGCCCCCAGTGACACTCGATCTCGACGCCGCGCCCCGGATTCGACTCGAGCAGCTTCTCGTACGCCTCGACCGCCTCGTCGTAGCGCCGCAGCCCCTTGAGGCTCACGGCCGCCCAGAGCGACGCGCGCGCCTCATCCGGCTTCAACTCGAGCGCGCGGGTGCACGCCTCGAGCGACTCGGCAAAGCGCCGCTGCTTGAGCCGGCAAAACCCGAGCAGCGTCCAGGCCCGCCACGACTCCGGCGCGAGCTTCACCGCCCGCTCGAGCGCCCCGGCCGCCTCGACGTAATGCGCCGCCGCCAAGTGCTCCTCGGCGGCGGCGTATAACTATTCGGGCGACGCCGACGACGAGTCCTGCGCCGACAGCGCGAGGCCGACGCACCCGAACGCCACGACGACGCACGCACTTGCGGACAGGATTCGACTCACCGTCTCCCCCGGCTGCTCGACTCGGTCATCCGTATCGTAGCCTGCCGGCTCCGTGGAGTCAAAGCCAGAGGCCGGCGGAGCCGGGACGATTTTCCTTTGACCGCCCCGCCGCCACGGGTAAGATGCCTTCGCTGATTCAAGAGGAAGCTACGTTGATCCAGGAGCCATGAAAGATGGTTGATGAAAACAGCGAAACAGGCGATATCATAACCTGCCCGACCTGCAAGAGGATCTGGCCCAAGGGCACTAAGTTCTGCACCCAGTGCGGGACGTGGATCGAGTCCGGCGAGGTAGTCGAGCCGACCCCAGGTGAGCCGCCATCAGCGGCCGGCCCGACACAGCCCAGCGTCGGCCCCTCGCCACCGGGCATCGGCCCAGGTCAGCCCAGCGTTGGCCCCTCACCACCGGGCATCGGCCCAACACAGCCCAGCGTTGGCCCCTCGCCGCCGGGCATCAGCCCAACACAGCCCAGCGTCGGCCCCTCACCACCGGGCACCGGCCCAACACAGCCTGGCGCCACGCCAGAGCAGGTGCCTACCGCGCCGGTCGCCCCGGCCGAGGGTGCGCAGGAAGGTGAGCCGCCGAAAAAGAAGTACGCACTGAAAATCGAGCCGCATCGCGAGGAACACCTCCCCGAGGGACCGGTGTTCCTCCCCAAGCGCGAGACCAAAAAGAAAAAAGCCATCACGCCCGGCCAGGTCGTGCTCATCGTTCTCTGCGTGCTCGCTATCGCCTACGCCGTTATCAGCATGGCGTTCAAGCCGCTGCACGGCTACCTGCTCGGGATGTTCTTCGAGACAATCGGGAAATCTGAGACGGCCGTCGAGCACTACAAGAAGGCGGCCGGCGGGGACTCGGCGTGGGCCGAGAGCGCAGCCAAGGCGATGACGAGGATCGGCAAGCGGGTGTTCGCCAAACACCTCGAGCTGCAGTACTACAACAACTGGACGGCCAACTCGAAGATCTCGCTCAGCGCCGCCGGCAGGCAGATCGAGTTCGCCTCGACCATCGCTTACAAGGCGCCCGGCTTCGTCGTCGAGGACATCACGCGGGACGGCAGGCCCGCCGGCAAGCGGCTCATCAACAACACCCTCTTCGCTCAGCGCTTCGGCGGTCTAAGGCAGCAGATCACGGCCGACCAGTACGCCCGGTGGATGAGCAACCTCGTCGAGTTGAACCCGGATAAGCTCTTCAAGGAGTCGGGCAAGGCCGATGTGCTCAAAGCATTCTTCGATGACCTTCAGATGCAGTTGAAAAGAGTGAACAAGAACGACGAGACGGTGTACGTATTCTCCAGCGCTCTCGACGGGGATCGGAAACGCGCTGAGAAGTTCAGTATACTCTCGGGGCCGTTCTTCCCCTGGAGTAGTGCGGCGACCCGGACCGAGATCGCCAAGATCACATACTCCATCCGCGCTGAAGACGGCTTCCTGGTGAAAACCGAGTACGCGGATAGCCGCGGCACCAGGGTGGTTGTGCAGACCTTTTCGGACTTCGAGCCCGGTGCCGATATTGACGACGCCAGGTTCAGGCCCCGGCGCTAGCGGCCTGGATCGAGCGGCTCGGGCTCGATCGTCAGCAGCCGGGCGCAGTCGCGCGTGACCACCGCGGTCACAAAGCGGTGAAGTTGCAGCACGGACGCAGGCACCATCGCCGTCACCGGCCCCTCGAAAGCGCGCTTGATGATCCCCGCCTTGTTCGCGCCGCTCGCAAGCACCAGGATGCGGCGCGCCTTGAGGATCGTGCCGCAGCCCATCGTGATCACCTCGCGCGGCACGCATTCCTCGCCGCCAAACACCGCCGCGGCGCCCGCGCGCGTTTGCCTGGCCAGGTACTTCGTCCGCGTGAGCGAGCCGAGCGACGAGCCGGGCTCGTTGAACCCGATGTGACCGTTCCTCCCGATGCCGAGCACCTGGCAATCTATGCCGCCCGCCGCATCAATTGCCGCCTCATAGCGCTCCGCCTCCGCATCCAGGTCGGCAGCACCGCCGTCAGGAATATGCGCGTTCTCCGGCTTGATGTTCACGTGGTCAAGGAAGTGCCGGTGCATGAATGCATAGTAGCTGTTCGGATCATCCGGGGCGAGACCGCCGTACTCGTCGAGGTTGAACGTGACCACCTCGCCGAAGTCGAGCTCGCCCGCCTTGTAACGCCGCACGAGCTCACGGTAGAACGCGATCGGCGTGCGGCCCGTCGGAAGCCCAAGCACATAGGGCTTCTTGCGCGTCATCTCCTTGGCTACAAGATCCGCAGCCAGCCGTGCCATCGCCTCCGCATGGTCCACCACGTACAGCAGCATTCTCGTTCCTCCGGTCCGTCGTCGTTCGTTGCACTCCGGAAAAACAACCTCCGCGCACAGGAGTCCCTCAAGGTCCTTCTCGGAGATCGTAACACGTCGCTCCGCCCCTCGTGCAAAGCAAGGGCGGGCATTCTACTCTAGCAGGCTGCTGAAAAAGCCAGAGCTCCGAGAGCGAAATAGCTCTGCTTGCCTCGAAAGATCCTCCT
>CBDUSE010000153.1:0-7517 GCA_965369835.1 uncultured bacterium | reverse complement strand
GCCTTCGCGAGTGTCGATACTGCGGAAAACGCGTGTTGACCCGCGAGCAAACCCTAAGAAGCACGGCGCCGACTCGTCCTTCGTACGCGTTGGTCCGAACACGTTCGGCCTGCGCGAACCGGCGGCGAAGACGACCGTCCCCCGAATCGGTAAGCGCTCAGCCCGAAAGAAGAAGACCTACTCCTTTACTGACGCGGCCGCCAAGGTGCTGGAGCGTTTCGGCAACAAGCAGCCGATGCACTATCGCACGATCACCGAGCAAGCGCTCAAGCTCGATTGGATCGCCACCGAGGGGAAAACGCCGGAAGCGACGATGTACGCCCAGGTCCTGACCGAGATCAGGCGCCACCAGAAGCGGCGAGAACAGCCTCGGTTCGTCCAACACGGGCGTGGGTACGTCGGGCTCTCCCGCTGGATGGGCAAGGGCCTGGCCTTCGAGATCGAGCAGCACAACAAACGTGTCCGCCAGGCCCTGCACAAGCGGCTCCTTCAGATGGAGTGGGACGAGTTCGAGGCGCTGATCACTCGCCTGTTGGTCGAGATCGGCTTCGAAGATGTCGAGCCGACCCGACGCAGCGGCGACGGCGGGATCGATGTTCGCGGGACGCTCGTCGTCGGCGATGTCATCCGCACGCGGATGGCTATCCAGGTGAAGAAGTGGAAGAGGAACGTGCAGGCTCCGGTCGTCCAGCAGGTCCGTGGCAGTCTTGGTACCCATGAGCAAGGCCTAATCATCACGACGAGCGACTTCAGCGCCGGCGCCCGCAAGGAGGCCGCGCGGGAGAACGCCGTCCCCGTCGCCTTGATGAATGGAGAGCAGTTGGTCGTGTTGCTGGCTGAATATGAGATCGGCGTAAGCAGACAGACACATGACCTGATTGACCTCACTGGGTAGCGGGGGAGAAGTGGCGCTGCGAGGTTGCAATGACAACGCACTTGTCGGTGAGGCTCGCATGGCACGACCGCGGCTGGGACGGCCGCGTGTGCGACGCGCCGCACCTGAACGACGCACTGGCTGAGGCATGGAGCGGTCGCGGCCCGTTCCCCGGCGCCGGCGGCGTACTGCAGTATCTCGGCTTCTCAAAGGGGACCTCGTTCCAGCGGGTCGTCCTTGCGCCTATGGCGAAGCGGGGCGAGAACCCGTGGGAGTACGTCCTGTCGATCCTTGACGGGAAGGTCGAACCGGATGCGGTTCCCTACAGAGTCGGGCTCCTCAAGGCGCGAGAGCGGTGGGGACTCCTCAAGTCCCGGCACGCGCTCCTGTCCAAGCTCGCGCGGTTCGAGCTTTCGCCGGGCCAGGTCCAGCGGATCGCCAATCCAGACCAGCGGGCGGCGAGTGGCATCGACGCCGCCGAGGACACGCTGGTTGCGAACCCGTACATCCTTGCCGAGAGCGACCTCGGGGCGGTGGATTCAGATCCCGTGGCCTTGGAGACGGTCGATCACGGTCTGCGATCCGAGGGGAACGCTGCACTGTTCCCAGACGATGACGAAGTTTCCCACGATGACAGGCGCAGGGTTCGCGCCGTCGGAGTCGCGGTTCTCCAGGAGGCTGCCAGCAGTGGGGACACGGTCCTGACGTTCGGCGACTTCCTGAGCCGCATCATCGACCGTTTCCCCGAGCGAAGAGCGTGCCGACCGGACCGGGACATCATGCTGGCCGAGACGGACTTCTATCAAAGACTCCTCTGGATGGCCCTCGACTCCGATCCCGAGCTGGTTGCGCTCAAGCACCTCCAGTCGCTGGAACAGCGCATCGCCTCGATGATCGAGCGGCGGGCGAAGAAGGTGAACCCCGCAGCCGATCCTCCGATTGACTGGCTCGCCGCGCTCAAGGGGCTCTTTGGCGAACCGGAGTCCGACCGTGAACGAGCGGCACTGGACGAGAAACAGGCTGCGCTCGGCACGTTGTTCTCTCGAAGACTGAGCGTGCTGACCGGAGGCGCCGGCACCGGGAAGACATCGGTCCTCAAGGTATTCCTCCAGGAGTTGGTCCGCGCTGAGGGGCGGCATCCGACACTCTTGCTGGCCCCGACTGGGAAGGCGCGTGTTCGGCTCTCGACGAAGACCGAGCGCAACGCAATGACCATCCACCAGTTCCTACTGAAGCATGGCTGGTTCGTGCCCGACATCTTCGTGCTCAAGCCGGAGAGTGATCAGAGTCCCTACCAGGCGACGACCGTTATCATTGACGAGTGTTCGATGATCCCGACGAACCTCTTCGGAACGCTGCTGCGCGCCCTCGACGCGGGCCCGTTGAGTCGGCTGATTCTGGTGGGAGACCCCAACCAGCTACCGCCAATTGGCCCAGGGAGGCCCTTCGCCGACATCATCGAGTGGCTGCAAAAGGAACACCCCGACTGTATCGCTCCCTTCAGCGTGTGCATGCGCACTGACGACGAGGAGGACGTCCCTGCCGAAAACAGCTTCGCGCTGGCCCTCGCCGACGGCTACCGGGCATCGGTCGTCAGCCCGGGCGACGACGAGGTTCTGGCCGCCGTCGCTCGGGGGGAGTCGGCGGGCGACCTCGATGTCGTGTTTTGGGACAACCACGACGAGCTACTCGCCAAGCTGAAGGGGCGGATGGCGGACCTCCTCGGAATCCGAGACAGCGACTACCAGAGTTTCAACCGCTCGCTCGGGATCGATAGGAAGGACTGGGTCCGCAGCGAGGCTTGGCAGATTCTCTCTCCCACGCGTGCCCAGCACTTCGGCACCGACGATCTCAACCGCCTGATCCAGCTGGAATACAAGGGCGGACTCATCGCTAACGCGAAGAACCCCGGGTCCAAGGTGCCGCGGCCGTTCGGGGATCAGGAGATCGTCTATACGGACAAGGTGATCCAGGTTATCAACCGCAGCATCAAGGGCTGGCCGAGAGACACAGGCCTGGACTACGTGGCAAACGGGGAGATCGGGATCGTTCGCAGCATCACGAAGGGAGATCGGGGGGGTTACCTCGATGTCGTGCTCTCGACGCAACCCGATGTGTCCTACCGTTACTTCGGGAAGCAGGTCGAGGACAACCTCCAGCTCGCTTACGCGCTGACGGTCCACAAGGCTCAGGGAAGTGACTTCGAGGTGGTTTTCCTCATCATCCCGCAGAAGGCGTCGACCCTGTCACGGGAACTGATCTACACGGGCCTCACGCGCTTCCGGCGCAAGCTGGTTCTCCTAATCGAGAGGGACATCGAAACTCTCCGGCGACTGCGCAGTCCGGACAGCTCGGATACCCGGTTGCGCAACACCCACATGTTTACCCTGGCCCTTCGACCGGACGAGGTCAAGCGGCCTCACCTGGAGGCGCTCATCCACCGCACACGCAAGGGGATCGCGGTCCGATCGAAGAGCGAGGTGGTCGTGGCGGATGTGCTCGACGCGCTTGGGATCAGCTACGACTACGAGCGGCCGCTTTACTCACGCACGGACCCGAGGGATTTCCGGCTTCCCGACTTCACGGCCAGCTTCGAGGGCGACGTCTTCTATTGGGAGCATCTTGGCATGCTCAACGTGCCCAGCTACCGCGAGGCGTGGGAACGGAAGCAGAAGTGGTATGAGGAGAACGGCTTCGTGGACCGATTGATCACATCCCAGGATGGGCCTGACGGGAGCATCGATGCGGCATCGATTGAGCAGACCGCACGACAGCGTATTCTTGAAGCGTAGGTTCGTGATTCAGCACGAGCGGGTGACACCATCGGACTCCAGCAAAGCAGAGAAGATCCCGCGCCGCTCTCGGCGGTGTGACGGGGCGCTTAAGAATCGCCCAACCGCTGATAGCCGGCTGTTCAACGCATCGGGCCGATGGCCAACCCCAACGGCCGCCCTTACCGTTTGAAACCCGTTCGTAGTGGGGAGAGCGGCCCGCCGAAGCGGGTTGCCCGCCCACGGGAGTCGCGTCGGAGGCGAACGTCGCAACTTATTTCTCGGCAGCGGGTTGCGCCTGCCGCGGAATTGGAGAGCGCGCTCGCGAGGAGGCGCGAGAGTTGCTGCCAGGGTTACGTTCGGGGATAGTTTTCGCTGTAAGTTGTTGCGCAACAAGCACTTAAGAAAACACGAACATGCGTCCAGGTGTTCGGTGTTTGCCCGGGGAGTTAACTGCTTCCCGCCTGGTTAACAACCCGTTGTCCCCAAACGGTTTGACGCCGTCGGCCGCTTGATCGTTGAGCGGATTTGGCGTACCGTGTTGCGAAACGTCGGTCGATAAGATCAAAGACCGACGGATTGCAACACGGTGCCCGATGCCCGTTGGAACCCAGGCAGAACGACTACTCCGCCACGTTAGCGAGCGCGGTCTCGTTCGCGCGCGAGACCTCCAGCGTCTCCGCATCCCCACGGCCGTTCTGAGCCGCCTCGTCCGCGAGGGCCAACTAATCCGCCGGTCGCGTGGCGTCTACACCGTGCCCGAACACGAACCGACGGAGCACACCGATCTCGCCGCAGTCGCGAAACGCGCCCCGAAGGCCGTGATCTGTCTGCTGTCGGCGCTGCGGTTCCACGAGCTCACGACGCAAAACCCGTTCGAGGTCTGGATCATGATCGACCGGAAGGCCCGGCAGCCTGCGATTGAGCATCCGCCGGTCCGGGTCATCCGTGCCTCGGGCGCCGCGCTGAAGGAGGGCGCTGGCTTCCATCGGATCGAGGGCGTCCTGGTGCGCGTCACCGTTCCAGCCAAGACGGTCGCCGACTGTTTCAAGTATCGCAGCAAGGTCGGCACCGACGTCGCGGTCGAGGCGCTGCGCGATTGTTGGCGGCAGCGAAAGGCGACGATGGACGAAATCCACCTCTACGCCAAAATCGACCGCGTGGCCAACGTGATGCGCCCGTACATGGAGTCGCTGGTATGACGGACAAGCCGGTCACCGACGTCGCGGCCTCCGTCCGCCGGCGTCTGATGAACCTGAGCCAGACCCGAAGCGCCGACTACAACGCGCTGCTCACGCAGTACGCGATCGAGCGCTTCCTGTACCGCCTGTCGAAGTCCAAGCTGGCCGACCGCTTCGTGCTCAAGGGCGCCATGCTCTTTCGCGTGTGGGCTGCCGACCTGCACCGGCCGACCAAGGACCTCGACCTGCTGGGATTCGGCGACGCCACCCCGGACGCCGTCGCGGCCGCGGTGCGGCAGATCATCGCAACGGCCGTTCCGGACGATGGCCTGCGTTTCGATCCGGCAACCGTGACGGTCGCCGAAATCCGCGAAGAGCAAGAATACGGCGGCATCCGCGTGAAACTCGTCGCGATGCTCGGCAACGCCCGGATTCCGATGCAGGTTGACGTCGGTTTCGGTGACACCATCATCCCGCAGCCAAAAGTCGAGATGTTTCCGACGCTGCTCGAGCAGGACGCGCCGACGCTGCGGATGTACCCGCCCGAAACGGTGATTGCCGAAAAGCTCGAAGCGATCGTGACGCTCGGCATCGTGAACAGCCGGATGAAGGACTACTACGACCTGCTGGTGATCTTCCGAATGTACGATCCCGACAGCTACGTGTTGGCGAAAGCGATCGCCGCCACGTTCCGCCGCCGGCAGACGTCCGTTCCGGAGCACGCTCCGACGGGGCTCTCCAACGAGTTCGCGCGCGATCCGATTGCGCAGCGGCGCTGGCCCGAGTTTGTTCGCCGGCTGCGGATCGAGGACGCGCCGGAGAACCTCGGCGAGGTCGTGAAGACGATCTGGGCGAGGGTTGAACTGGCAATGATCAAGGCCAACGCGCTGGCGCTCGGCCGGTGACGAAGCCAAATGAGTTAACAGCGAAGCCGGCGCCGGTCCACGCCAAACGAGTTAACAGCGTGAGAACGCCTCTGGTGCCGTAGAGGGCGTAACTCGTGTCTCACAAGATGGTTACGATGGCGACGGAATCGGAGAGCGCGCTCGCGCGACAGCGCGAGAGTTGCTGCCAGGGTTACGTTCGGGGAGGTTTGATTTCGGTCGCGGAACTAGCGACAGACCAGTTCACGCAAGACTCCGGGCCAGAGAGCGCCCGGGGTTGCTCGTTTTATCGCGAGTATTCGTAAGGGTTTACGGCGGCGCGCATGACAGCCCGCGGCGCGCGCGAGCGCATGTCCGGGCCACTTCGGTGCCGACTCGCCATCTTCGGCGTCCTTTTCGGTCCCCGCGCTCTCAGATTCTCTTGTTAACAGCCGACCGACCAGTTAACGGACAGGCGGTTAGTGGCGTCGACCTCCGACAGCGGCTGATCACAGGATGGGTTGGAGGAGTCCGCGTACCCAGGTTCTATTCTCCTAGCACACTTTGCATCAAGCGACGCAGCCGCTGTGTGAGTCGTGACTTCATCGCATCGACGTATTGCGGCGTCAGGTCGTATGTTTCGCAGACCCGCTTGACCGACCACTGGTCGAAGGCGATACGCCGAAATGCCTCGAAGGTCTTGAATTCGATCTCGATGCGCAGTGGTTCCAGGCAATGCCGCAGGTGCTCATCGCCCCAGATCCGCTCGAATTCCTCGTCCGGCTCAGATTCTGGCTGCTGCCTCTCAGACCCCGTTACCCTGCCAGGCTCCTGGCCATGTTTGCGGAGCACGCTCTGGACATGGACGCGTATGAGCATTCCCAGCCAGTGTTTGAAGCTGCCGTGGCTCGGGCCGTATTCAGATCTAGCGATATGATCCGCGAGGGTGGCCATGCAATTTTCCGTCACATCCTCGGCCTGACTGACCGACAAGCCGCGAGCGCGGGCATATCGCAGCAGCAAGGACCGGTATAGACCGGTGAATTCCTTCCAGGCTCGCAAGTCATCACGATTCCTGACACGCATCAGCAGTGTTCGGCGAGTTGCATCCACGTTTATTCCTCGGCCCGGTCGGATATAACATGCACAGGACACCTCACACGCGAGAATCAGCCGGCGCGATGATTACCATTCATAGAGCCTTACAACCGGCAGGACCTAACCTTACGCACGATTTCTTGCTTTCTCTGATTATGTGTCTGATAGTGTCACGAGTGCCCACCAACGACTGGTCAACCGTCAGAAAGAAATATCTATGACCGCGTAAGGATTCGCCAGGAAGTCGTGTATCTACAGACAGAGGCGGTTGAAATCGGCTATCCAATGGCGGACGCCGAGCCGACTTCGAGCCAGGGAACTAGTTGGAGAATGGCAATGTATGGAATGATGCGACAGTGTGTTGTGGTTCTTGGGGTCTTGACGGCTTGCAGCGGTGCGATTGGTGCGCCTGTTCTGTGGGACGTGGGTGCAGGAGGCAATGGGCACTGGTACGAGTTCGTGGACGTTCCTCTTGATTGGGGAGCTGCGCGGGACAATGCGGAAACTCGTCCGTGGTCTGGGAAGTTGGGGTTCCTTGCCACCGTTGAATCACTCGCCGAGAACGACTTCATTTGTGAACTGCTTCCCGATCCGACGGGCGCCTGGCTCGGCGGCTGGCAGGATCCTGATGACCCCTCCTACGCGGAATCGGCCGGCGGCTGGAAGTGGTGGACACCTAGCCCGACTTTCCTAGTTGTCAGGCCAATCCGCGTAGTAAGGGGGGGTGGGG
>CBDUSE010000152.1:0-7554 GCA_965369835.1 uncultured bacterium | reverse complement strand
AGAGCGACGGAAAAAACAGAGCCCCTTTGGGGCGATTCAACACGATATGGCATCAAGCTCAATCGCCCCTGACGGGGCTCGGGTCTATCTGGTACGTCTGATACCACGGGCTGGCGCCCGAGGCAACTCCCGGGCGCTGCTACAGCGGCTCATCCAATGAGCTGAGTAAACCGGTCGCCGCTCGGGCGGCTTGTGCGGGGGCTGGCAAAAGAGGATTTTTCAAGGCAAACGGCTCGGCTCGCCGAAGACAGGGGTGTCTCGAGACAGAGGCATGTGGGCTCTCGGGGCGCCGGCTTGTTTCAGCAGCCTGTGAAGGGGGTGGCAATGGGACGAGCAAAATCATCTCCGCAGCAGAAGCCGCTCGTCGGGATCACGTGCCGGACACACGTCGCACCGCCGAAGGAGGAGGGCCTCGACTCCTCGACCGGCTTTCTCGGCCAGAAGCCCTACGTGGACTGCATCGTCCGGGCCGGCGGCACGCCCGTGCTCCTGCCGTCGGTCGAAAACGAGGGGTATGTCGAGGACGTGCTTCGCCCGCTCAACGGCGTGCTTATTCCCGGGGGTGACGATGCTGACCCCTCGCTTTTCGGCGACGAGCCCCACCCAAAGCTCGGGTTCGTGGACGACCTGAAGGCCCGCTTCGAAGCGGCGCTGGTGCGCGGCGCGCTCGATGCGGGCGTGCCGGTCCTGGGAATCTGCGGCGGCCACCAGATGCTCAACGTCGTCTGCGGCGGCACACTGCACCAGGACATCGCCTCCTGCACCGACTCAACGATACTGCACAGAGTCGTGCAGACCGAGTCGCGGCCGTGCCACAGCATCGAGATCGCCCCGGGCACGCGGCTCCATGCGATCCTCGGCGTCGAGAGGCTGCGAGTCAACAGCACGCACCACCAGGCGGTCAACGCGCTCGGCGAGCGCCTGGTTGCCTCGGCCCACGCGCCGGACGGTATCGTTGAGGCGGTCGAGCGGCCCGGTGAGCCGTTCGTCCTCGCCGTGCAGTTTCACCCGGAGCGGCTGGCAGCGCACGAGCCGACGTTCCAGCGGCTGTTCGACGCGTTCGTTAACGCGTGTTCGACACGCGCGGCGTGCGCCGCGAACCGGCCGGCTGCAAGCACGGAGTCATAGCGCACGCGCCCGTTCCTCAACGCCCTCTATCCTTTCCGGCCGGCGCTCGTGGTCGCGCTCACTCGCCGGTTGCTTTGTATTGCCTGAGAATCTCGTTGATGGAGGTGGCCGGGGCGTCGCTGTCTCGCAGGCCGACGAACGACAACTCGGCGCGCTGTCCGCCGGCGGAGGTCAGTAGGAAGCCCGAATGCACCGGCATGCTTGCGGTGCCCGGCGTAAAGATGTTCAGCGTCGAGATCCCGAGGATGCGCTCGACGATGTTCTGCTTCCGCTCGACGTCGGTGATCTTGTGGTACGGAACCGACCGCTCGATCCTGCGCAGGATTCCGCCGTGGAATACGCACCGCTGGCCCGTGATGGTGTAAATATAGGTCCGCCGCAGGAAGATAAAGTAAACGAAAGGCAAGGCGGTGAATAGGAACAACGCAGCGACTGCCGCGCCGACGATCAGTGTGGCACTCGGGTTCTCATTGTCGGGAAGTGGGCCTCGGCTCGCTTCGCCCACGATCAACGCAACGACAGCAGCAAGCGCGGCTGTCGCGATCCCCCACGGCAGGCACTTCGTGAAGAACCAGATCACGAGCAGGCTCCGCGCCGGGCGGAGCTTGTGAATGACCTCCTCGCCTTCCATCAGCTTCATCTCAAGTCCTCCTTCGCAACGCGCCTCACACAATGATGATACACGGGCACGTGCAGTTCCGGCAAGACACGACTCCAGGAAGCAAGACGGCGGGCCGAGGGCGACCCTCCTTCACCAAGGCTACGAAGCGCAGGCCCGCCCTACAACGCTACCGCGTATTCCAAGCGTATCTGGATCATCGCCGCGAAGCGGATTATCTGTGTCCATCTGTGAGAATCTGTGGTTTATTCTCGTTTTTCGCCCATGTGCTTGCGGAAGAAATCCGCGACAGCGGCCTTGTCCGCCTTGCCTTCGGCAACGGCGCGGATGAGGGCTTCAAGGGCCGCCTCGTCGGCCTCGAATTCGATGCCGTTCAGGACCAGAAAGACAACGGCTGCCACCGCACCGGTCCTCTTGTTTCCATCAACGAAGAGGTGGTTGCGGACGATGTGGAAGAGGTACGCTGCGGCCATCGCGAACAGGTCCTCGTGCAGGTAGCCTCCGCCGAAACCTGCGGCAGGCGCGGCGAGCGCCGACTGGAGGAGCCCGATGTCCCGGATGCCGGTGGTTCCCCCATAGCGTTCGATCTGGTCACGGTGTATCTCGAGCACCTCGTTCAGCCAGAGGAAGACAGGTCTCACGGCTCACTCCGCAAGGCGCTTGAGCATGCGGCCGTAGTTGCGATTTGTCTTCGCAAGCGCTTTCTCGAGCTTCTTCCGACGGTGCGGGTCCCGGACCGGGGAAATGATGAGGACCTCGCCATCGGTCGAGATCTCTAGCGGTGTCTCAGCGTCAATTCTAAGGAGATCGAGCACCGGCCGGTCAATGACCAGGGCCAGGCTATTGCCGTGCTTGGTCATCTTCTTGATCATGAGGCGCCTCCTGATGGCCAACCATTGTTATAACAATGTATCACCATGATATGCGCTTGTCAAGTGTGGATTCCTGGCCATTGTCCGCAACAGATATCGCCGGCGGGCCATCTCTGGACGACCGGACGAGCGGATGGTAAGATATATTGAGGGCGGTTTGTCTGGCGGGTGGCGCGGAAGTTGCCGTCCTGTGGGAACATGCAGCCAGGGCGACAGGTCTAATAGAGCGGTGTTTATCGCCCTTGGGACGCAGCCGGCAGGCGTGGTTTGCTGGCCGGCGTACTCTGCTCGCGGACAGGACATTGGAACGACATGGCCAAGGCGGTTGAGAGATCGGACAAGATGAAGTTCCTCGATCCCGAGGTGCTCGCCACGATCGCGGGGATGGAGCTCCGAGCGCGGCTGGTGGTCGAGGGGTTCATCTCGGGGCTGCACAAGAGCCCGTACCAGGGCTTTTCCGTCGAGTTCGCCGAGCACCGCCAGTACACGCCCGGCGACGAGCTGCGGCACATTGACTGGCGCGTCTTCGGCAAGTCGGACCGCTTTTACATCAAGCTCTACGAGGAGGATACGAACCTCAAATGCTACCTGCTGCTCGATGCGAGCGGCTCGATGGGCTACCGCTCGAACAAGGTCTCGAAGCTCTGGTACGGGGCGAACCTGGCGGCGGCGCTCACGCAGCTCATGCTCCAGCAGCTCGACTCGGTGGGGCTGCTGCTGTTCGACGAGGAGATCCGCCGCTACATCCCGCCGCGATCGAGCCCGCGCCACCGTAAAATCATCTTCGAGGAGCTCGAGAAGCTCAAACCGGGCAAGCGGACACAGGTCTCGCACATCTTCCACGACTTCGCCGAGCGCATTCGCCGGCGCGGCCTGATCATCGTGATCTCGGACCTCTTCGACGACCCGCACGCGGTGCTCACGAGCCTGCAGCACTTCCGGCACAAGAAGCACGAGGTGATCGTCTTCCACGTGCTCGATCCCTACGAGCTGACGTTCCCGTTCGAGCGGCTGACGCTCTTCCGCGACCTCGAAGGATCTCTTGGGCCGATCATGACGGAGCCGCACGCGCTCAAGCGCAAGTACCTCGAGAAGCTCGAGGCGTTCCGCACGAAGCTCAAGCGCGGATGCCGCGAAAGCGCCATTGACTACTTCGAGATTGATACTGCCGAGAACTTCGGCCGCGCGCTCATGCGCTACCTCGCGACGCGGCAGAGGAGGCGGTCATGATCGCGGCGATCACAATCGCGCTGGTGTTCCTGCACCCGGCGCTGCTCGGGTTTCTTGCGCTCGCCGCCATCCCGATCATCATCCACCTGCTGCACCGGCGCAAGTTCCGCACGGTGATGTGGGCGGCAATGGAGTTCTTGCTCTCGTCGGACAAGGAGACGGCGCGGCGCCTGCGGATCATGCAGCTCCTGCTGCTGCTCACGCGGATCGGTATTATTCTGTTCATTGTCGCCGCGCTTGCGCGGCCGCACCTGACGGGCGCATTCTTCGCGGGATTTTTGGGGCAGAGCCGGTCCGCCTCGACGATCATCTTCGACAACTCCTACAGCATGGCCCTGCAGCAGGGCAACACGACGGCGTTCGAGTCGGCCAAGGAGGTCGCCGACGCCGTCGCCTCGACGCTCAGGCGGGGCGATTCACTCTCGCTCATGACGGTCGGCCCCAGGCCGTCGTTCGCGATCGAGTCGGCCCGCGATCCGGAGTTCCTCAAGCAACAGATCAAGGCGACGCCGCTCTCGCACGGCGGCACCGACGTGCTCGGCGCGCTCACCAAGTGTCTCGAGCGGATGAAGGAGTCGCAGCAGTCACACCGCGAGATCCTTCTCGTGACCGACTGCCGCCGCGAGGGCTGGCACGTCGAGGACACAGCGGGCTGGCATCGGGTCAACAGGCTGATCGAGCAATGCGACCCGAAGCCGAAGCTGTTCGTCGTTGATGTCTCGACCCCCGGCGCTCGCGAGAACGCTCTTGTTGAGTCGGTGCGGCTGCCGAGCGCGCCGCCGGGCGTCGGGCGGGGCTACACGGTCGAGTGCACGATCCGCACGCGCATCGAGGAACCGGGGCCTGCGCCCGTGGTCACGCTCTACCTCGACGACGAGGAGCGCGAGGCGGGCCGCGTCAAGGGAAGCGAATTCAAGGACGGTGTCTCGACGGCGAAGTTCGTCTTTAGGCCTACGGAGGCCGGGTGGCACTGGGGCAAGGTCACCATCGGACCCGACGCGCTCGCGCCGGACAACACGCGCTACTTCGTCTACGAGGTCAAGGAGGCGCTGCACGTGCTCTGCCTCGACGGCTCGCCGTCGTCGAGACCGCTCGAAAGCGGTATGGGATTCCTACGGGTCGCGCTCGCACCGGCCGACGTTTCGCCGGGTGAAACGTCTGCCTATGAGACAGCGACCGCTTTGACCGCGAACATCATCATGCCGACGGTGGCGCCGCTGTCGAGGTTCTGGGAGTTCGATGTGAGCGAGTACCCCGCGGTCATGGTCACGGACGCGCCGGCGTTTTCCGACCGCGTGGCCGCCAGCCTGCGCAGCTATGTGTACAGCGGCGGGGGGCTCGTCGTGTTCCTTGGCGACGCGGTTCGGCCCGAAGAATACGTGTCGCTGAGCGATCCCGCGAGCGGGCGCCCGCTCCTGCCGGCGCAGGTCACGGGCCTCAAGGGGACAGCGGTCGAGTTGGATGCCGCCGAGACGCCCGAGGCGGTGCGGCTCGCCGAGTTCGACTTCAACCACCCGGTCGTCAGGCCGTTCGAGGACGCTAAAGACGGCGATCTCACAGCGGCGAGCTTCTACTGCTACGCGGCCGTCGCCATTGACGAGAACGATCCTGACGTGCGCGTGCTCATGCGCTTCGACAACGGCGACCCGTACCTCGTCGAGCGGCGGTTCGGCCGGGGCGTGGTGCTGCTGTTCACGTCGAGCGCCGACCTGCGGTGGTCGAACCTGCCGCTCAAACCGGTGTTCCTCCCGCTTGTGCACCGCATAACCTACTGGCTCGCCCAGCGCGGCAGCGCGGCGCACGATCTCGCACCCGGCGAGCCGATCCGCTACCCGGTAGCGTCGCGGTTCGCTTCGACGGCGCTCCGACTCGACCGGCCGCGCGGCGGTCCGGTGGTCGTCCGGCCCGTGCTCGCCGGCATTCCCGGCGAGAAGGCGGGGGCGAAGCTCCCCACGGTCGTCTACGACGGGACCGACCCCGCGGGCATTTACGCCTTGCTCGTACCGGATGCAGATGACGACGCGGGCGGCGAGGCGGGCGTCGAAACGCAATTCTGTGTGAACGTCGAGACGCGCGAGAGCGACCTGACGCCGCTTTCTCCAAAGGTCTTAGGATCGCTGTTCAAGGCGACGAAGATCGAGTACGTCGAGGCGGACGAGGACGTGGTGGGTCTTATTCGCACCAGCCGCCACGGCCGGGAGATATGGCGCTACCTGGCGCTCGCCGTCTGCCTGTTCTTGATGACCGAGTCGGTGCTCGCGCACGAGATTGATAAGGCATAGTTGATCATGGCGCCGGATTTTGTCAGCACGCTCGTCGAGAGAGAGGTGCGGTTCGTCTTCAACACGCCGCTCTCGGCGTGGTTGGTCGGGGGCATCCTCGTCGCCACGACGGGGCTGGTCGTCGCCCTGTACCTGCGCGACCTCCGCACGAAGCGCGCGCGCGGCAAGTGGCCGCTGCTTGTGCTGCGATTAGTGCTCGTGGCGTGCCTGGCGTACATCCTACTCGAGCCGACGATTGTGGACCGGCGAACCTACCGCGAGGAGTCAACCGTCGTCGTCCTCGTTGACGCGTCGAAGAGCATGGCGCGCCACGACGCGCTGGCGCGCCCGGAGCTCCGGGCGGCCATTGCACAGCTCGCCGACTTGCTCACCGACGAGCAGCTCGCCCAGCTCGCCCAGGGCGCCGCACTCGAGGCGGTGCTTACCGACGAGCAACAGTCGTCCATTGACCAGCTCGCCCGCATCGTCCCCGTCAAAGGTCTTTTGGGTGGAAAGGGCGAACTCCTCGAAGCGCTGCGCAAGCAGCACAATGTCGAACTCCTCGCCTTTGCCGGCGCGGCGAGTGCGATCAAGATTCCCGAGGGACAGACGCTCGGCGATCTGCCACTCATTGACGAGGCCGAGACCGGCCGGCGAACCGACCTCGCCCATGCGCTGCGCCTTGCGCGGGGACTCGGGGCCAAGAAGCGGGTGGCCGCCATCGTGCTGCTGAGCGACGGCGATGCGAACACCGGACACAACCCGATTGACGAGGCACGCCTGATGAGCGCCGACAACATCCCGATCTACACTGTCGGCGTCGGCAATCCGGACGAGCCGTTCGACATTGAGCTGGCCGACGTGAAATCCAAGAAGTCCGTATACGTCAATGACACGGTCGTCGTCACCGCCGACATCAAGAGCTCCGGATACGACGACGAAGAGGTGACGGTCGCCTTGCGCTCGAAGGGCACGACGCTCAGCGAGGAGACCGTCGTGCTGAGCGCACGCACGCGTACGCGGCGGGTCCAGCTCACGTTCGTGCCGAAGAAGACGGGCCTGATACCATGCCTCATCGAGGTCCGGCCGCTCGACACCGAGATCCGCACGGACAACAACCTGAAGGCGTTCGAGATCGAGGTCGTCAAGGGCAAGCGGAAAGTGCTGCTGGTCGAGCAGTTCCCACGCTGGGAATGGCGCTTCCTCAAAAACGCTATCGGGCGCGACCCCGATTTCGACCTGACGATGGTGCTCTTCCACAGCAATGAGCGGCCCGCGCGCGGCGAGCAGTACATTGACCGTTACCCGACGAGCAAGCGAGAGCTGTACGACTACGACATTGTCATCTTCGGCGACGTGGCGCGCGAGGAGTTCCGCCTCAAGCAGCTCGAACTGACGCGGCAGTTCGTCGAGGAGAAAGGCCGCCCGTTTGTGATGGTCGCGG
>CBDUSE010000151.1:0-7580 GCA_965369835.1 uncultured bacterium | reverse complement strand
CGAAGTACGATGTGACCGATCTGAAACTTGCGCCCGGTGGCAGGAAGCGCATCGAGTGGGCCGACAACGACATGCCGGTCCTGAGGCTCGTGCGCGAGCGTTTTTTGAGGGAAAAGCCGCTCAAGGGCAAGCGGATGAGCGCATGCCTGCACGTGACCGCCGAGACGGCAAACCTCTGCCGCACGCTCATCGCCGGCGGCGCCGACCTCGTGCTCTGCGCCTCGAACCCGCTGAGCACGCAGGACGACGTGTGCGCCTCGCTCGTTGTGGACTATGGCGTTCCGGTCTTCGCGCGCCACGGTGTTGACCGCACCGGCTACTACAAGCACGTCCATGCCGCGCTCGAGCACAGCCCGAACATCACGATGGACGACGGCGCCGACCTCGTCAGCTTGCTCCACAACGAGTACGCGCACCTGGCCGAGCAGGTGATCGCCTCGATGGAGGAGACCACGACCGGCGTGATCCGCCTGCGCGCCATGGCCAACGACGGCGCGCTCAAAATCCCCGTGATCGCCGTGAACGACGCCGACACCAAGCACCTTTTCGACAACCGCTACGGCACCGGCCAGTCCACCGTGGACGGCATCATCCGCGCCACCGACATGCTGATCGCGGGCAAGACCGTCGTCGCTGCCGGATACGGCTGGTGCGGCCGCGGCTTCGCGACGCGCGTGCGCGGCATGGGCGCGAACGTGATCGTCACCGAGGTGGACGCGATCCGCGCGCTCGAGGCGACGATGGACGGCTTCCGCGTCATGCCGATGCTCCAGGCGGCGAAGGTGGGCGATCTTTTCTGCACGCTCACGGGCGACATGCACGTAGTCCGCAAGGAGCATTTTTTGAGGATGAAGGACGGCGCGATCGTAGCGAACTCCGGCCACTTCGACGTCGAGATTGACATTCCCGCCCTGAAATCGCTTGCGAAGAAGGTCAACAAGGACGTGCGCCACTGCGTGGACGAGTACGTGCTCGCCGGCGGCCGGCGCATCTTCCTGCTCGCCGAGGGGCGGCTCATCAACCTCGCCGCCGCCGAGGGCCATCCTGCGAGCGTCATGGACATGAGCTTCTCCGTCCAGGCGCTCGCCACCGAGTACGCCATCAAGAACGCGAAGAAGCTCAAGCCGCAGGTCTACGACGTGCCAAAAAAAGTGGACGCGTGGGTCGCCCGCCTCAAGCTCAAGAGCATGGGCGTCTCGATAGACAAGCTGACCGCCGAGCAGAAGCAGTACCTCGCCTCGTGGGAGATGGGGACTTGAGCGACGCCGTTTCGGAAAGCACATCCGACGAGCTCCGGGAAAAGGTCGAGCGCTACCGCTTGATGGTCAATGAGGGGCATCGCGAGCTGATCCACGCGAGCCCCTACGGGCCGAGGGTGGCCGGGATGCTCGAGGTGGCCAACCGTATCCTCCTGAGCAAGGAGGCGAAGCGCGTCCGCGGCATCATCCCCCTCTTATTGGCCGAGCACGGGTGCTGCGACGAGGAGTACGCCGTCCGGTGCGGCGTCCTCGTCGAGCTGCTCCACTTCGCCTCGCTCATCCACGACGACGTGATTGACGAGGCCATCGAGCGGCGCCACGTGCCGGCGGTCAACGCGCTGTTCGACAGCGCCGACGCCATCCTGGTCGGCGACCACTTCATCTGCGAGGCGATCGAGTACGCGCTCCGCATGCCTCGCAACACCGAGGTGATCGCCGCGTGCGTCCACGCGATCAAGTCGCTCATCCACGGCATCTTCCTCGAGCGCCGTCTCGAGCAGGAAGACCTCGGGTTCGACGCCTACCGCCGCATGGCCGAGCTCAAGACCGGTGTCCTCTTCGAGCTCGCGTTCCAACTCCCGCTGATCGGATCGCCGACCGAGGAGGGCGCTGCCCGCGTCGGCCGCGACTTCGGCGTGCTTTTCCAGATCTACGACGACTGGTTCGATCGCGACACCGATCCTGGATGGATCAACGCGTACAAGTATTTCTCGCGCGACGATGGTTCGGTCTACTGCAAGGAGCTCTTTGGGCGCCTGGCCGACGAGGCGCGCGACGCCGCAATCCTTGACGTCGTGGCGCAGCTCGTTCGCTGGCTCCAACGCTACGACTACTTCACCGACGTGGAGATCGAGGCTCCCTGAGGCGTTCTCTTGGGGGCAGTGTGTCGTGAGCGGCGCATGCGCTGGAGAAAGCCGAGGAACTGCGGCCCGGCGTTCGCCGTTTTCATTGTGAGCCGGAGCACGGCGGGAATAATGATGTTCGAGAACGAGAAACGGTTTCATGGCCAGACGCACAGGAGGAAACAGATGCGCAAGTACCTGATCGTCCTCATCGCGGCGATCGCTTGCCTCTTGCTGGCAGCCGCCTGCTCGAAAGCAGCGGACAACCCGAAAGAAGGCCTGGAGGTCGGCAACAAGTTCCCCAGCTACGACACCTTCGCGGCAAAGACCATTGACGGCAAGGAGCTCGAGTTCGGCGACTACAAGGGCAAGCTCCTCTTCATAGACTTCTGGGCGACCTGGTGTGCGCCGTGCCGCCCCGAGCTGCCCTATCTGAGGCTCGTGCAGGACGCCTATGTCGGTGACGAGTTTGGCATCGTCGGCATCAGTCTTGACGAGAAGATCAGCGCCCTCCGTGAGATGGCCGAGGAGATCGGCCTCGAGTACCCGCAGATCTGCGACGAGAAGGGATGGCGGTCCGAGTACGTGAAGGCGTTCAGCATCCGAGGCATTCCGACGAACTTCCTGCTCGACGGCAACGGCGTGATCATCGCCAAGGGCATGCGCGGCCTCGCCGTCGAGGGCCATGTGGCCAAAGGGCTCGGCCTCGACAAGCCGGTCGTCCACTACGCCGAGACCCTCGACTACCTCAGCAGCACCGACGACCCGGACCCGAAGAAAGCGATGGCCCTCCTCGACAAGGCGATCGAGGGCGACCTCGAGCAGCCTGAGTTCCATTTCCTGGCCGGCCGGCTGTGTGCCGGCACGGGTGACCTCGAGGCGGCGATCGAGCACTACGAGACCGGCCTCAAGCACAAGGAGAGGCTTCCCGTCTTTATGCCGGCGCTCTTCGCCTACGTTGGCCTGAGCCGTGTCTACCTTCAGGATGGCGACAACGAGAAGGCGCTCGAAGCGCTCGATGCCGCGATCGAGGCGATCGAAGCGCTCGATGACGTCGTCAAGAAACCGTACGCTCGCTACATCCCGGAGCTCAACAAGCTCAAGGAGCAGTGGGCCTCCGGCGGCAACGACTGAGAAGCCCCACTCGCGCCCGGAGTACACGCCCGCGTCGGCCAGCCGGTCTTGCGTCCCGGCGCGGGCACGTCGCCCAAGCGGTCTCCTCTGCTTGTTGCTTGCACTGTCCGGGAACGTTCCCGCCTGCAACGCGGTTACAATGTTGACACGCGGGTTAGCTTTTGCTATAGGATACGTCCTGGGCTATGGCTGGAAATCCGCAGGAGAAGACAGACACCCACGTGGATACGCCGCCGCGGCGAAACGGATGAAGTCAGGGAGGCTGTTCAATGTCGAGTATTGTTGAAGTCAACGATGGCAACTTCGAGCAGGTCGTGCTCAAGGCGAACGCGCCGATTGTGGTGGATTTCTCCGCCGACTGGTGCGCCCCGTGCGTGCGCCTGCACCCGATTCTCGAGAAGATTGCGGACGACTACAACGGCAAGGCCGTGGTCGCTCACGTTGATGTAGATAATGCCCAGCAGACGGCCATGAAATACAGGATCATGAGCGTACCGACCGTCATGTTCTTCAAGGACGGCGAGGTGCAGGACCAAAGCATCGGCCTCGTTCCCGAAAACGTCCTGACCGCCAAGATAGACGCCCTCCTCTCATAAGACCAGGCCACAGATCACACAGATTGGGACAGATCCTTTCCAACACGATCTGTGTCCATCCGTGAAATCTGTGGCTTATTTCTGCGCTTCGAGCCAGCGCTCGGCGTCGAGGGCCGCCTGGCAGCCCATGCCGGCGGCCGTCACCGCCTGGCGGTAGGTGTGGTCCGCCACGTCGCCCGCGGCGAAGACCCCCTCGATGCTCGTCATCGTGCCGGGCCCGGCCGGCTTGATGTAGCCCACCTCGTCGAGGTCGAGCTGTCCCGTGAACAGCTCCGTGTTCGGCTTGTGCCCGACGGCCAGGAACAGGCCGTCGGCCTCGACCTCGCGTTCGGCGTCCGTCTTGACGTCCTTGAGCCGCAGCCCCGTCATGTGCTCGTCGCCCAGCACGTCGGTCACCACCGTGCTCCAGAGCACCTCGATCCTGGGGTTGCCGAGCGCACGCGCCTGCATGATCTTCGAGGCGCGCAGTTCGTCGCGCCGGTGCACGATGTAGACCTTTGAGGCGAACTTGGTGAGGAATGTCGCCTCCTCGATCGCCGAGTCGCCGCCGCCCACCATGTACACCACCTTGTCGCGGAAGAAGAAGCCGTCGCACGTTGCGCACGCTGAGACGCCCTGACCGCGCAGGCGCTGCTCGTTCTCGAGCCCGAGCCATTTGGCCTGAGCGCCGGTGGCGATGATGAGCGCCTGCGCCCGGAGCGTCCCCTCGGTCGTCTCGATCGTGAAGGGGCGCGTCGAGAGGTCCACGGCCGTAGCGTCGCCGGCGACGAACGTTGTGCCGAACCGCGCGGCCTGCTTTTTCATCACGTCCATCAACGCCGGGCCGGTGATCCCCTGCTCGAAGCCAGGGTAGTTCTCGACCTCCAAGGTGATCATCAACTGCCCGCCGGCGTCGTTGCCCTCGACGAGGACCGGATCGAGGTCCGCCCGTGCCGTGTAGATCGCGGCCGTTAGGCCCGCCGGTCCTGAACCGAGTATGACAACCTTATACACACCGCCCGCTTCGCTCATCGTCGTTTCCGCCTCCAGGATTTCCGTTTCGGAGGCGGGCAAGATGCCCGCCACACAGCCGGCGGGACGCCGGCGCTACATTCGGAGGCGCGATTATACACGAAGTCGGACGATTCACCACCGGCTTGGCGTATCAAGAGAGAGTACCGAAGAGCCTATGCTTCTGATTGTGGTCAGCGAAGTCTCTCGCGCAAACCGAAGGCGGGCAAGATGCCCGTCATACAGCACGCGGGACGCCGGCGCTATGATCTGCAGTGTAGCGCCGGCATCTTGCCGGCTGTCTCGGGGGCGTCTCGCCCCCGGTTCAACGGCGCACAAGAGCACGGACACGCGAACGCCCGACTCGCCCGCGTCGGGTCGATCCCGAAACCTACTCTTGAACCTTATGGACGCACCTGCTCTGCGCCCCCGCGAGAGGAAGAAGATAACCTCACGCGTTCTCGTTCGCCAAGGCTACAGAGGATTGGAGGGTGTAGAGGATGCAGGGACTCCGAGAAGGCGACGAAGCCCGACAGCGGTGATGAAGCATCCGATGATTCCGAAGGCGGGCAAGATGCCCGCCACACAGCCGGCGGGACGCCGGCGCTACGATCTGCAGTGTAGCGCCGGCATCTTGCCGGCTGTCTCGGGGAGGCACTTGCCCGCCGAAGCTTTCGGCGAAGGCGGGTCTCGCCCCCGGTTCAGCACCGATTTAGGAATCTCAGCTTTGAACCTCTAGGAGGAACCTGCTAGCATAGCGCGTTGTTCGCACGCGGAAGGGGATTCAGGGCATGCCGGAGGAGGGAAAGGCGAGCGAAACGGAGTCTCTGAAGGCGGAGACAGGGGGCGATGTCTCATCGCAAGACGCTCCGGATCGTGGCGCTGCGGAGCGAGACGCTGCGGAAGAGGTGCTCGCCGAGTGGCGCGTGCACCTGCTCAGGCAGCAGCCGGGCAAGAGCATCGTGCTCTGCATCATCTGCGCGTTGTCCCTGGTGCTGATCCATTTCGTTTTCAGCCAACGCGTTGGCTTCACGCTGCTTGGGGCTGTCATCCTGTTCGGGTCGCTCTCCGACTGGTTCCTGCCGATAACGTACCGTTTGACAACCCGTGGCGCCTCCTACAATAATGTGGTATTCAGGAAACGGATCGCTTGGAAGGAGGTCAGGAGCACGTACGTCTCCGACTTCGGGCTGAAGCTCAGCCCGTACTCCCGCCGTACCCGCCTCGATGCTTTCCGGGGCCTCGTGCTTCGCTTCGCAGGCAACCGCGTTGAGGTGATCCGGATCGTCAAGGAGCGCGTCGCCAAGAGGTAGCAGCATGCGTTTCGAGGAGCCCGACCCGATCGACTGGGACGAGACGATTGACAAGGTTGCGACCCGGATTTCCAATTTGGGGCTCGAGGTCCCCGCCATCCTCATGCTCGAAGCCCACCGGCCGCTCACCTTCTTCGCAAACCAGGGCCTGATCTTCCTCACCCCGATCCTCTACCCGCTCCTTGGCAACAGGACCGAGCAAGCCGCCGCGTTTTTCGAGGAGCGGGAGAACGTTGAAAAGCTCATCAAGCGCCTCGATGAAAAGGCGGGCGAGCGAGAGCAGAACGAGCGCGCCGCACGCGCGATGCGCCGAGCCATGCGAAAGGCGCGCAGGACGCGCAAGACCTGGAGGAAGCTTTAGCAGGCTGCTGAAAAAGCCTGATCCCCAACAGCCGATATAATTCCGTCTTCGGTGAGCTCAGTCGAGCTGCTTGTGCCGAAAATCCTTTCTTGCCAGCCCACCGAACGAGCCGCGCAGCGGCGATACGTTGTAGGGCAGGGTCCCCGCCTTCACTGAACGGGGTTGAATGGACCCCGCCGAGAGCCGCTGGGCGGCGACTGGGAGTAGCCTCGGGCGCCAGTCCTCCGTAGCTTTAGCGAAGGAGGACAAGCCCGTGGTATCGGGTGCCCCAAGGAAAGCCGAGCCCCGGAAGGGGCGATTGAGCTCAGCGCCACACCGTGTTGAATCGCCCCCAAGGGGCTCTGTTCTTTCTGTCGCCCTGTTCCACGGGTTGCGCCCATGGCTACTCCCAAACGCCCCTTTTGTGCTTGACGATTCAGCCGGACGTCAGTCTTTTTCAGCAGCGGGTTAGATGGCCGACTCGCTCTGAAAATAGGAACAGTGGGCTATCTCTTGCGAGATCTCTGCGGTCATTCGAAGTCCTGAAAAAATAGGTGAATGTCACTGTTTTCTTAAGAATGTGGTTGACAGAGGCTCCTTGTAAGGGTAAAAAGTGGTTTTCCTCTGGTGTGGACCAGCTTTTCGGTTGCAAAGAGTATGAAAACGTACGTGGCCAAGCCGGCCGATGTGGACAAGAAGTGGTACGTGGTGGACGCCGCGGGCAAGACCCTCGGCCGCCTTGCCACCGTGGTGGCCGATACCTTGCGCGGCAAGAGGAAGCCGATCTACACGCCCCACGTGGACACCGGCGACTTCGTCATCGTCGTCAACGCCGAGAAGGTCCACGTCACCGGGCGCAAGGCCGAGCAGAAGGAGTACGACTCCTACAGCGGCTACCCGAGTGGCCGGAGGGTGCGCACCTTCGAGGAGGTCCTGAGGAAGCATCCGGAACGGATCATCGAGCACGCGGTGCGGGGGATGATTCCTCATAACCGGCTGGGACGCGCCGTGTTCCGGAAACTCAAGGTGTACGCCGGGCCCGACCACCCGCACCAAGCACAGAAGCCGGAACCGTTGGAGGTCTGAGAGCGAGATGAGTCCTATTG
>CBDUSE010000150.1:0-7673 GCA_965369835.1 uncultured bacterium | reverse complement strand
CAACGCGGCTCGTCGGGGAACACCGCACGTGCATCCGCTGTGAGAAATGCAGGCTAGCAGTCCGTGGTAAAAGCCGGCCCTGATCCCTCGCAGAGGGCGGCATCGTGTAGCCTCGGGCGCTTGCACTCCGTAGCCTTGGCGAAGGAGGGTCAGCCCGTGGAAAAGAGGTTCGCACGAGACGGCTGAACCCCCGCAGGGGGTGACATCGGCTTCCTTCCGCCCAAGACATGCCAGGTGCCGCCCCTGCAGGGGCTTCGGATTTTTTCTTTCTCGATCCTCTCTCCACGGGTTCACACTCGTGGCTAACAACATATCGTCCTCTTCGAGGACTTGGGTGCGACGCGCGTGCCTGCGCCATTGGCGTCCTGACCCTTGTCCACCGACACCACTTTCACCACGGGCTGATAGGCGAAATGGCCGCCGAGAAGTAGCCAATCGCCTCAAGGCACTGCCCCGTCCTACCGATACCCATTCCGGGAATGTGTGTCCTTGCGCCTGCGTGCGTGGTGCAAGAACGCCTTGGACTGCAACGGGGAAACGACGAAACGTGATCGTCCTCGGCGAATTCTTCAAGCTCATGCGCGAGCGCGGCGCGTCGGACCTGCACCTGTGCACCGGTGCGCCGCCGATCTGTCGCCGCTATGGCGAGCTCGAGGTGATCGAGCACCAGAAGCTCGTCGACGAGACGGTCCGCAAGCTCGTGTACGAGTTGCTGACGACCGAGCAACGCGCGCTCTTCGAGAAGGAGCATGAGCTCGACTTCAGCTACGAGGTGCCCGGCGTCGCACGGCTGCGCGCCAACGTCTTCGAGCAGCGCAACGGCATCGGCGCCGCGTTCCGCATCCTGCCGACCGAGATCATCCCGTTCGACAAGCTCGGCTTGCCGGAGGCGGTGCTCAAGCTGACCGAGATCGAGCGCGGCCTCGTTGTCGTGACCGGCCCCCCGGGCAGCGGCAAAACGACGACGCTCGCCGCGCTGACTGATTACATCAATCGGACGCAGCGCAAGCACATCATCACAATCGAGGACCCGATCGAGTACCTGCACGAGAACAAGAGCTGCCTCGTGAACCAGCGCGAGGTCGGGCGCACGACACATTCCTTCAGCGCCGCGCTCCGCTCGGCCCTTCGCGAGGATCCGGACGTCATCCTCGTCGGCGAGATGCGCGACCTCGAGACGATGAGCCTGGCGATCACGGCCGCCGAAACCGGCCAGACTGTTTACGGCACGCTACACACGACCAGCGCCGCCCAGACCGTCGGGCGCATGGTGGACGCCTTCCCGATCAACCAGCAACAGCAGATCCGCACGATGGTTTCCGGCTCGTTGCAGGGCGTGATCGCCCAGCGGCTGGTCAAGCGCGCCGACGGCTCCGGACGCCTCGCGGCCGCCGAGCTTCTGTTCCACACGCCGGCGGTCTCGGCGATGATCCGCGACAACAAGACGTTCCAGCTCACCTCCGTGCTTCAGACGGGCAAGAAGGAGGGGATGCAGTCCATGGACGACTCGCTGATGGAGCTCCTCCTCAAGGGTCTCATCACGCCGGAGGAAGCCCTTCGGTATGCCACGAATAGGGAGACGGTCGAAGCGTACGCGACGCATGTCGCTGCGGCGCTTGCCGGCAGCTTAAAATAGCTCGAAGCGCTGCACAAGGTACAGAGGCATACGGCGCCATGAGCGATCTGACTTTCCAGGATCTTAGCACCATCTTCGCCGGACGGCTTGAGCATCTGAGCCTCTTCGACGTCGCGCATTTCGCGTTGTCGAAGCGGCTCTCGGGCGTGCTCCGTGTGACCTGCGGCGACACCGAGGGCCGGCTCCAGTTCAAACAGGGCCAGCTCCTAACCGTTGAGGATAACGAGGGCGGCGCCGACCAGGAGACGGCCGTGCGCCTGTTCCAGTGGACGAAAGGATCGTTCGAGTTCGACAAGGTGCCGGTTGATCCGACGGGCCGGATCGAGCTCGGCACGGAGAACTTCCTGCTCGAGATCGCCCGGCTTGTGGACGAGCAACGCCGGCACGAAGCCGAGGAAACCGAAGAGGCGCCGTCGGAAATTGAATCGCTGCTGAGCAAGAAGCCGGGCGCGGAGTTCATGAAGCTGCTCCGGCAGCTCGACGATGCGCGCGAGGAGGAACGCTCGAAGCCGCGCAACGAATTTGAGACGCTCCTTCAAAAGGCCGTCGGTGCACACGGGACGGCCGTCTGGCTGCGCGTCGGCAGCGTGCCGCGCACCTGGCGCGGCCCAAAGCCGCTTGCGCTTTCGAAGGAGCCGCTTGACGCCGCCACGTTCGAGTCGCTGGCGCGGTGCGTCTTCGGCGATCCCGCCCCCGTCCACGCGGCGTGCGAGCACACCTACGACGCCGGCTCGATCGGCCTGTTCCGCGTCGAGTTCTGGCCCGGTTGCCCGGGACCGACCATGCTTGCTCACCGGCTCACACCCGCCATTCCAACCTTCGATCAGCTCGGGCTCGCAACGGACGCGTTGAGCGCGCTGTGCGCTCATCGTTCAGGGCTTGTGCTCATCGGCGGAGTGCACGGCGTCGGCAAGTCGAGCGTCGCCGCGGCGATGATTGACTCGATCAACGCCACCTCGCCCCGTTCGATCTGCGCCTTCGAGGCGACGCCGCGCTACCTGCACCGCGATCGCATGGGCGTCGTCCAGCAGCAGGCGCTCGATGCCGACGGCGACCGCGCCGGTGAAGCGCTGCGCATTGCCTTGAGGCGCCAACCGGACCTGCTCGTCGCCGACCCCGTCGAGGCGCCCGCCGTGGCCCGGCATCTGCTGACCGAGGCCGAGAATGGCCGCCTCTCGATCGGCGTCGTTTGCGCCCCGAGCGTGGAAGCCGTCCTCCTCGCTTTTGCGGCCGGCATCGGACCCGACGAGACCGCCGCGCTCGCGCGCACGCAAAACGTCCTGCGCGGCCTCGTCTTCCTCAGCCCCACCGCCGAGGACCAAACGCGAGAAGACGCGACCAGGGTCCTTCACGCCGACGACATCAAGTGGGACCAACTCGCCCCGTCAGCCGCATCCTCATCGTAATCGCCCTGGAGAAGACCGCACCCTCCTGCTTCGCCCCAGGAGCCTCATCTGCTCAATACACATGCATCCAGGCACGCCACACGTGGCAAAAAACTCGCCGCTCACGTGTTCCTCGCGTGCTATCGTATGTGCTGCCGGGAACAGCAACATGGCAGAGGGGTCTAACCGTCCGATGGACGAGAAGGCACAGGCTCGGACAGCTCAGCGGCGCAGGCGTAGGCGGGTCCTGATTGTCGTCAAGATCTTCGTGTTCGCGATGATCCTCGCGAACATGGGGCTCCTTGCGTGGTACGTCTCGAAGCATCCGATCAAGCTCCGCGCCGGCGGGAGGGCGCGCGTGTTGACGGTCAGGCCGGCCGAGCTTGATTTCGGCCGGGCGGAGGCGGGCAAACCGCTCACGCAGAAAGTCACGATCCGGAACTGCACGCGTGACGAGGTGGAGATCCAGTTCGTCGAGTTCACGAACGGCAGCTTCCGACTGAAGGAGACGCTGCACAACCTTGCGCTTGCTCGACGAGGCGAAGTCGAACTGACCGTCATCTACGAGCCGGACGTCGGCGGCGTGAGCACCGGCGAGATGCGCGTGCGCCTCAGGGGGCGGTCGAGTCCCGAGCTCGTCGTGCCCCTGCGAGGCGAAGCGCCGTTGCCGAGGCTCGTGCTGTCGGCCGGGTCGCTCGAGTTCGGCGAGGTCAAGACGAGGGCCGGTGCGCGCCTCCCACTCAAGCTTCTGAACAAAGGAACGCAGGCCCTGAAGGTCACCGGCATCGCCGTGCGCGGCCAGGGCTTCGGCCTTGCCAGGCCGTTCACGCACGGCACGATCAAGCCCAACGCTTCGCTGACCATCGAAGTGGTCTTCGTCCCGACAAAGACCGGCGCGAGCGAGGGCGCGCTGCTCATCACGAGCAACGACCCCAACGAACAGGAAATGACCGTCGGTCTTTCCGGCTCGTTCGGCGCCGCGGCGAAGAGGCAGCGCGAAAAGGCCAGGGCGTTGGCGCTGCTCGACGAGGCGAAGCGCGATCTCAACACCGCCTACACCTACCTTTCCGAGCGCTCCACGAATAAGCTCCTTATGCGCGAGCGCCACCGGATGGGCCGGGAGGCGTTCGAGAAAGCGTGGCCGAAGTACGAGAGCGCGAACAGCATCCTCCGCTCGATAAACCCTGCCCTCGAGGACAAGGAGTACTATGTTGACAATAGTGGCGCGCTCAAGCGCCGCTCGCCCGGCGGCAACTGAGTTCCACATTGACGCCCGCGGCACTCACGGCGGATGATTGCATCGCTTGATCACCTACACGCCTGGAGTAATCCGTGATCGAAATAACCGGTGCGGAGCTCGTCGCGCCGCGGACAATTCGCCGAAAGACGTGGTCCGAAGAACCGCTTCGACCGCACGAGGTTCTGTTGCAGGTCCGCGCGGCCGGCGTGTGCGGCACCGACATCGCGATCTACACCGGCGCGTACGAGGTGCCTCTGCCGCTCGTTTTGGGCCATGAGTTCTGCGGCGTCGTTGCCGGAGTAGGGGAGGGGGTCCGTGCGGAGCACGTCGGGCGCCGCGTCGTCTGCGAGATAAACAACACCTGTCTCGCGTGGCGCCGCGACGATCCGTGTCCCGCCTGCAAGGCGGGCCGCCCGAACCATTGCACGAGGCGGACCGTGCTTGGTATCATCGGCGCCAACGGCGCGTTCGCGAATCGTGTCCGGGTGCCCGAAGGCTCGCTCCATCTGCTTCCCGACGAGATCAGCGACGAGGAGGCGATCTTCATCGAGCCGCTGGCTGCGGCAATACGCACCTTCGAGCTCTCACCGTTTGTCGAGGAAAGCTGCGTTGTTGTGCTTGGCGCGGGACGGCTCGGCACGCTCGCGGTCTGGGTGGCAAAGCGGCTTGGTGGCCGGGTGATTGCTGTCGCGCGCTCAGAACCGAGTCGCCGGCGCGCCCTCACGTTCGGCGCCGCGTTGGCGTTTGCGCCCGACGATAAAGCGCTCGACGCGGCGATCTCGGATGCCACCGATGGCCTCGGCGCCGACCTCGTCATCGAGGCGACCGGTATGCCCGACGGCTTCGAGCGGGCGATGCAGCTTGTCCGACCGATGGGGACAATTGCGCTCAAGACCACGTGCGGGATCTCCTCCGGCGGTGTGGACACGACGAAGCTCGTCGTGGACGAGGTCACGGTGCAGGGCTCGCGCTGCGGTCCCTTCGATAAAGCGATCCGCTTCCTTGCAAAGGACAAGGCGAATTTCGCCTCGCTGATCGAGCGCGTCTTTCCGCTTGAAAAGGTGTCCGACGCGATCGAAGCCGCCGTGACCGCCCCAAAGATCCTGATCAGACCCGGTGGCTGAGACGCGGATTGCATGCGCCCGCGCGTCCCGGTATACTGGCGCTTGCAGCGCGTCTGCGGAATGAGGAATGCCATGAGAACAGCCCTGAGTTTGCTGCTTGCTGTGATTGTCGTGCTCTCTGCGCACGGCGCCGAGATGGACCGCAAGGCGCTTGACGCCCTGTTCGCTGAGGGTGTTTATGCGTACGAGAAGCAAAAAGATTACGACAAGGCGCTCGAGCGGATGAACACGATCCTCGAGGCTGATCCCGACTGTGACGGGGCGCTCTACTACCGTGCCAGGGTGTACATCCGCGAGAACAAGCTCGATGAGGCCACCGCCGACATTGAACGCGCTCTCGAGCTCAAGCCGGATGAGCAGCGCTATCTCTATACGAAAGGCCGGATACTCGAGAATCGCGGCGAGGCGGAGAGGGCGCTCGAGTGGTACTCAAAGGCACTCGACCAGAAGTTCCACTCCGGGTCGCTCAGGAAGCGGATCGGGCTGTACCTGTCAGCGGGCGACTACGAGAAAGCGCTTGGGGACTGCGGCTGGTTACACAAGCACGAGCCGACGCCGAGGACCAAGATGCTGCGGGCGGAAGTGTATCTGAAGCTCGGCGAGACAGAAGCCGCGTACTACGACCTGGTCTCTGCAAGCTACCTCGAACGGTATAAGGTCGAACCGATTCTTGCGCTCGGCGACTTCTTCCTCTTCCATGAGCTGGACTTGCGCCAAGCGATTGCCTACTACACCGCCGCGATCGAAGTGGACGATTTCAAGGAGCCCAAGACGGTGCCTTTCAAGGAGCGCACGGAGCGGCCGATTGCCCGCCTGCGGCGTGGGCAGGCGTATGCAGCGCTCGATGCGCAGCTCTTCGGCAGCAAGGCGCTGGAGGATTTTGCCAGGTACATCAAGATCAACCCGGACACACCGGAAAAGGGCTATGCTGAGCGGGCAAAGCTTTACGTCAATATGGGCGAGCACGAGAAGGCGCTCGCCGACATCCACAAAGCGATCGAGCTCGACCCGGACAACGAGGAATACGCCGAAACGCTCGACGCAATCATGCGCGCATGCGTCGAAGGCGGTAAGAACAAAGAAACGGAACCATTCGACTCCCAGGAGGAGCTGCAATGAAGGAATTATTAGGAGCAATCGGCGCCGCGGTCTTGCTGCTCAGTGTCGTGCAAGGCGCCCAGGCCCTCGACGTGACCGCGACTATGGCTGAGGCCGAAGCGCTTCTCGCCAAGGGCGATTTCGATGGCGCGCTCCACGCCGCGGACGAAGCGGTCAAGGCCGCCGGGGCCAATCCCGAGGCGCTGCACTGCCGGTTTCGGGTTTACATGGCGCGTGCCCAGGACGAAGATGCGCTCGCCGACATCAACCGCGCGATCGAACTCGCCGGCGACAACGCCAAGTATCTCACGGCCCGCGCCGAGCTGCGCCTTGTGAGGCACGAGTACGAGGCGGCCGTCACGGACCTTGA
Source organism: uncultured bacterium (assembly GCA_965369835.1). GTDB lineage: Bacteria > Auribacterota > JABMQX01 > JAFGEW01 > JAFGEW01 > CBDUSE01. The sequence goes on along the minus strand of CBDUSE010000150.1, from coordinate 820 downwards.
CGCTGCGATCGCTGCCGACGATGTCTACGCGCCGGCGTACAGGCTGCGCGCCGAGGTGAAACTCGCGCAGGAGCTCCCTCGTGCGGCGCTTGAGGACGCCGGCGAAGCCGTCGGCCTCAACCCCGAGGACGCCTCGGCGTACCTCGTCCGTGGTGATTCGTTCGTGGCAATCCACGAAGCCGGGAAAGCACGTGCTGACTACGTCAGGGCGACCGAACTCGATCCGAAAAGCGCCGCCGCGTGGCACAGGCTGGGGCAGCACGACTTCTCCGAGAAGGACTACGCACAGGCGATGACGGCGCTCGATAAGGCGATTGCCCTCGACTCGAATCTCGTGCTTGCCTATGTGCTCAGGGCGAAGGTGAAGCTCGCTACGGGCGACGACGCGCAGGCCTTCGAGGACCTTGCCGCGGCCATTCGGCTCAGTCCCGATGCAGCGGAAGCCTACTTCGTCCGCGCAGGTGCGGAACGCGCGGTCGAGGACTACGCGGGCGCGGTGGCCGATGTGCGCAAGGCGCTGGCGCTCAACCCGGAGAACGCCGCGTACCGCGCGCTGTGGGACGAGATCCGCCGCCGTGACAGCGAGCGGCTGATGGACGAGGCGGAAGCGCTACTGAGCGACGGCAAGTACGATGCGGCCGCCGCGCGGGTACGTAAGGCGCTCGAGATCGCCCCGCGCAGCGAGGCATTTCACGAGGCGCTGCGCATCATCGAAGCGCAACGCCGCAAGAACGGGCAATGACTCGAGCGGTCGCGGCTCACATCTAGCAGGCTGCTGAAAAAGGCTGACCTCCAACCGAATCGTGGAGCCCCAAGGAGC
>CBDUSE010000149.1:0-7702 GCA_965369835.1 uncultured bacterium | reverse complement strand
CACCGGCGCAGCACTTGACGAGCAGCGTGTTTCGACCCTTCTTGAGCGTCACCTCGATGGTCGCTTCCTCCACGAGCGGCTCGGGTGCGTTCATCACCTGCGTCCCGTTGAGCCAGACCGTGCTCGGGCTGTCGCACGCGAAGGCGAGCACGACGCCCGTGGCGGCCTTGGCATACACGTTCAGCGCCGCATAGGCGCATCCCGTGCTCGAGTCGCCGTACACCTCGGCGAAATCAACCATGCCGTCGGGGTGAAGCGCCTCGACCGGCACGCCGCGCCAGGCAAACGCCTCGCCGTCCCACGTGCAGCCGTGCTCGAAGTCAACCTCCTTCTCCGGCGGATACGCGACGGTGGGGCCGTCATCCCCCCCGTCGGGGAACGGGCCGATCACGCGCACGTCGAGCCACTTGTACAGGTCGAGCCGCATGCTGCGGTACTCACGGCCGAAAACTGTGATCGTGACCGGGAGGGTGATCCGACCAAGCGGCGCCCCCTCGACGATCGTGACCCGCGCCGGCATCTCCGCGCACCGCCCGCCGCGCAAGCGCCAGCCGATCGTCGTGCCGGGAACCAACAACACGCCCGGCGGCGCATCAATGATGATCCGGCCGGTGAGCAAGCGCTCGAGGGTGTTCGTGAGCTTGAAGGTCAGCGTGCGCGCAAGCCGGTCCTCGACCCTCCCCGGCTGCGGCGCCTCGTCCACGACAACGGCCCATTCGAGGAAGTCGGTGTCCATCCGGAGCGCCTCTTCTTCCTTCGCCGTCTCCCCGTTGGCCCCGGCATCAATGTCGAGCGGCTCGTCGCCGGTTTCCTCGGGCTCCTCGACGATTTCCGGCTCCGGGCCATCGTGTCGCTCGCGTGCCTTCAAGCCGCAACCGAAGAGAAGCGCCGCGGCGAAAAGAACGGACAGGATGTAGAAGACTCGTTTCATTGTTTATTCGTTAGAGCTGATCGGGATGCTCGCCGACACCGAGGATCGAGCACGCGACGATCGGCTGCAGGCCGAGCTCGGTGGCGTGCTGGATTACCTCATCAGACTCGGCGCCCGGATTGAACCAGACTTCCTTCGCGCCTTTGGCCGCAATCTCGTCGAGCACTTCGAGGCCGATCACCGGCGGGAGGTACACGGCGATCCGGTCGAGCTCGACCGGCACGTCGAGCACCGACCTGGTGCACGCGAGGCCCTCGATCGTCTTCTCGTTCGGATTGACCGGGTACACGTCATAGCCCCGCTTGAGGTAGGCACGGACCGCCTTGTTGCCAAACTTCGACGGGTCGTTCGACGCGCCGATGATCGCAACCGTCGGCTTCGCCATCTCCTTCCCCCTTGCCTTCGATTAGCGCAGGTGGCGTCGGCCCTCAAGCGCCCTCGCAAGCGTGGTTGGGTCAGCGTGCTCGATGCCGCTGCCGACCGGCAGGCCGAAGGCGATGCGCGTCAGCTCGACGCCCGTCCCCTCGAGGAGCTTTTCGATGTAGAGACAGGTGGCGTCGCCGGCAACGCTCGAGCTCGTCGCCAAGATCACCTCGCGCACGCTGCCGTCCTTGATCCGACCGGCCAGTTCCTTGATCCGAAGGTCATCAGGTCCGATGCCGTCGAGCGGCGAGATCGCGCCGCCGAGCACATGGTAGCGCCCGCTGAAGCGGCCCACCGACTCGATTGCGAAAAGGTCGCGCACGTCCTCGACGACGCACAACAGCGCGGCGTCCCGTTTCTCGTCGGTGCATATGCGGCACGGGTCGGTCTCGTCTACGTTGCCGCAGACGCCGCAGGTCCCAATGCCGGCGTGGAGCTTCGCCGCTGCCTGGCCGAGCGCATCGGCCTCGCGCCGCCCGCTCTTGAGCAGGTGCAGCGCAAAGCGCTCCGCGCTCTTCTTGCCCACGCCGGGCAGTTTCGTGAACTCGGCGATCAGCCGCTGGACCGACTTTGGGTATTGCACGTTCCTTCGAAGCTCCTACATGCCCGGCAGGCCGCCCATCATGCCGCCGAGGCCGCCGGTGACCTTGGCCATCTCGGTCGCGGAGATGGCCGTGGCCTCGTCAAGCGCCTGGTTGACGGCGGCTACGACGAGGTCCTGGAGCATCTCGACATCGTCGGGGTCCACCGCCTCGGGCTTGATCGTGATCGCCTTGACCCGGTTATCGCACGTGGCCACGACTTCAATGACGCCACCGCCCACGCTCGCCGCGACCTCGCGCGAGGCGAGCTCGGCCTGCACGCGTTCCATCTCCTGCTGCATCTTCTTGGCCTGCTTGAGGATCTTTCCCATGCCGCCTGCCATCGCTATCTCCTCGGTTCGATGAGCTTTCCGCCAAACAACTCGATGCTTTTCTTGACGAGCGGATCGTCCGCTAGGCGATGCCGCTGCGGCCCATGTTCCCGAACGCTATCGCCGCCGCTGTTGATCCGCTTGAATGTGACGCGAACATTCTTGCCGAGGTTGCGCGCCAGAAAATCCTCGATGAGGAAGCGGTTCTCGCGCTTTGAAACCTGATCGAAGTGGTAGACGTCCGCCTCGTCAAAGCCGATGACCAGCTCGTCGCCCTCGAATGAGACGATCCGGCCCGACGCGATGCTCGCGCGCAGGCTGGGCCCCTGCCCGTCGAGCGCTTGGAGCACGCGCGCCCACAGATCGCCGAACTCCGACGCGTCATCGGCCGAAAGCGGCTCGAGCACGGCCGAGCTCGCCGGCGTCGGGGGCGAGTACGAAGATGCTGCCGGCGAGGCCGGCTTGAGTTGAGGAGCCTGCGCCGGTTCGGGAACTATCGGCCGCGGCGTGCTAGGCTTTTTTTTTCCGCCGGAGAAGAGGTCGCCTTGCGGCTCCTGGCGCGGCGGCCCCACTGCGGACAGGCCGCTTCCTTGCGTGCGCAGTTCCTCGATGCGGTCGAGCACCGTCTCGAGCGGTACGCGGTCGCGCGAGCGCACGAGCTTGATGAGCGCCACCTCGAGCGTCACCTGAGGGCTGATCGCGTAGCGGAGCTGCTCCTCGGCCGCTGCGAGCAGCTCGATGACGTGGAGCAACTGGTCGCGGTTAAAGCTCGGCGCGAACTCGACGATTTTTTGGACAGTCTCAGCGGGCAGATCGAGCACCTTCTCGGGGTACTGCGACGAGAGCGCCACGAGCAGGTCGCGGTAGTGGGCGATCAGCTCCTCGATGAAGCGCCGCACGTCGCGCCCTTCGTCCACAACGCGGTCGGCCACCATGATTGCGGCCTCGACATTGCCGTCAATCACCGCCCGGTCGAGCTCCCAAAACACCTCGTCGCTCACGAGTCCGAGGACTTCGGTCACATCCCGTACGCTCACCGTTTTACCGGCGAACGCGACGACCTGGTCGAAGATTGACTGCGCGTCGCGCATGCTCCCCTCCCCGCAGCGGGCGATCACCGCCAGCGCACTTGGCTCGGCGGCGATCGCCTCCGCCTTAGCCATCGCCTCGAGCCGCTCGGCGATCGCCGCCATCGGGATGCGCCGCAGGTCGAAACGGAGGCAGCGCGACGTGATCGTCGCCAGCACCTTGTGCGGCTCGGTCGTAGCGAAAAGGAACTTGATGTGCGGCGGTGGTTCCTCGAGCGTCTTGAGCAGCGCGTTGAACGCCTCCGTGGTGAGCATGTGCACTTCGTCAATGTAGTAGATCTTGAAGCGACTGTGCGTCGGCGTATATCGCACCCGCTCGCGCAGCTCCCGGATGTCGTCAATGCCGCGGTTCGACGCCCCGTCAATCTCGATCACGTCGGGGCTGATGGCCGCAGCGATCTCGCGGCACGACACGCACTCGCCGCACGGCTCGGGCGTCGGGCCGCTGTCGCAGTTGAGCGCCTTGGCGAACAGGCGCGCAATCGTGGTCTTGCCGACGCCACGCGGGCCGGTAAACAGATACGCGTGATGAATCCGGCCCGCCTTGATCGCGTTCTGCAGCGTCCGCGTCGTCCCCTCCTGGCCGACGACGTCCTCGAAACGCTGCGGCCGCCACTTACGCGCAAACGCCTGATATGTGCTGTTCGGTTCAGCAGTCATTCAGAAAAGAGTCTCGCGCAAAGACGCAAAGGCCGCAAAGGATAAAAGTAAGTCGCGCACCCTCGATTGATCCCCTCGGACGCCGCTTTCCAAGGGCGGTCGGCTCCACCCAGGCGTCCCCACGGCACATGGCAACGATCCTTAGGGCTGCTACCTCCCGGTCCTGACCCGGTTCGGAGGCCACCATTGCATGGGACCCAGGCTTCATCGCGTCGCGCCCAAGGTCCACGACGACCTCGGCAAGACCTCTCTCGGGAATTCAGCCCCGCATAAGCGGATTTCGGGTTACAGGGCACCGCTGACGCCCCGCCTAGCGCGACAAAACCCTCCAAGATTGCTCGCCGGCCGGCCCGCAATCCGCATAGCCCGGCCGCCGAAAGACTATATTGACCGCCCCTCTCCAGGGCAAGCGATTTCCCTGCCCTGAGCTTGTCGAAGGGCCTGTCGGAGGGTCTGCGCCAAGCGTGTCGAGGGTCGGCCGTAGCGCCGCCGTCCCGGCGGCTGTCCCGGGGGCGTCCCGCCCCCGTCCTGTCCCCTGTTCCGCTCTTGGGGGGCAAGATGCCCCCGCACAGCCGGCAAGATGCCGGCGCTACGTTCGCGCTCCCTGCCTATCGAAAACTCGCTGAGGGCCTACCGTGTGTGCTTATCTGTGAAATCTGTGGCGAATTCCTCTTCAGGCAAGAAAAATGGCAGCCCCTAGGGGAATCGAACCCCTGTTTGATGGCTGAGAACCACCCGTCCTAGTCCACTAGACGAAGGGGCCACCGAGTGTGGCGTGCCTTATGCCACGCAGAACGCGACCTGTCAATCCGTCTTTTCCCCAACACAGTGCGCAGCGCCCGATCACAAACGGGCAGACCTGCCGACCGGTACGCTGGCCCAAGTGACCGGCCTACCGGAACACCATCGCCGCGAACGAAACGACCGACTGAGTCTCCGGCATAAACGACTGCTCATAGTGCAGGAGCCGGCCCGACGACGTGCCGTCAAGCGCACACAGAGTCGTATAGAGCGACGGCACACCGCAGATCTTCCGGTAACTGTCGTCTTTTCTGACCGACGCCATAAACGCTTCGGCCTCGCCGCGCTCGAGCGTGGCAAGCGTCGCGCGGTCTTCGGTCTCGATCGCCTCGCGCGCCGTGGCCGACAGCTCGCCTGGATCGCCGAACTGGTTCCCGACGTGCGCCAGGTCCACGGCCGCGATAAGGCACACCCGTTTCCCGTCGAGCGCCATCGCGCGCTTGAGCGCACGCGCCATCGCCTCGACCTGCGGCGAGTCTGCCGGGGACGCGTCGCCGGCAAGAAACGGATCAAACGACGCAGCGAGCAGCGGTACGATCTTGAACGGCCGCTCCTCGAAGAGCGCTTTGAGCATCACAACCTGAAGCTCGACCGAGTGCTCCGAAACATGCACCAGCTCGTCGGCGTAGAGGTCGCCCGGGTATTCCGCCTCGATCAGCTCGATAAGGTCGGTGTCCACCTCGACGGTTCCGAGCGGCGTGGCGAACGCGTTGCGCGTCGCCACGTACGGCGTGCTCGTCGGCTGGTGCGCGATGCCGAGGATGATGTAGGTCTCGGCGGGTGTGCTTTCCGCGAGCGCCTTGTATGCGTGCGCATACGCCCGTGCGCCGCGCGCAAAGTCAATGTGCGGCGCCACAATTGCCGTGATCGGCCGCGGCTCGTCGGGCGGCTCAGGTATGCCCGGCCCGCCGTCCATTGTGAAAAACGACCGCACGTACTCGCGAAGTTCGTCGGGGTCTTCGGGGTAGCCGTCGCCTGCATGCGTCGGCTGTCGTATGCCGCTCTGGCGGTACGCCTCGAGTTGTTCCGCCAGGTGGCGTCGCAGTCGGTCGCTCTCGAGGAGCAGAGCCTCATCGAGCTCCTCGACGATCCGCGTGATCCTGTCGCCCAGGAGAAGCTCGCCGAACCGCCGAGCGTATGCGAGCTTGATCTCGTCAATCGTGTGCTCGCCGTCGAACCGGCTCAGGATGAAGAAGGTCTGCGGGTTGACCAGGACCTGCTTGGCGGAAAGCCCGCTCGTGTCGTACAGACAGATCAGTTCCTGCCCGTCGTGCTTGACGGGCACGGCGTTGAGCGGGCGCAGCTTCGGCTTGTCCATGCGGTCCCTCATGCGGACCTCGGCGCGGATGGTCAGAGGATGTACTTGGTGAGGTTCTCGTCCTTGACGATGTCCGCGATCTTCTCGCGAACCAGCTCGCGCGTGACCGTGATCTGCGCGCCCGGCCGCTCGGGCGCCTCGAACGAGATGTCCTCGAGCACCTTCTCCATGATCGTGTGGAGGCGCCGCGCGCCGATGTTCTGGTCCTTCTGATTGACGCGCTCGGCCACCTCGGCGATCTCGTCAATCGCCTCGTCATCGAACACGATCGTCACGTCCTCGGTCGCCAGCAGCGCCTCGTACTGGCGCGTCAGCGAAGTCTTCGGCATGCGCAGGATCTGGACGAACTCCTCCTTGCCGAGCGAGCTCAATTCGACGCGGATCGGGAAGCGGCCCTGCATCTCCGGGATGAGCTCCGACGGCTTGGTCACATGGAACGCACCCGCCGCGATGAACAGGATGTGGTCGGTGCGCACCATGCCGAACGGCGTGTTGATCATCGTCCCCTCGATAATCGGCAGCAGGTCGCGCTGCACGCCCTCGCGCGACACGTCCGGCCCGCTCGAGGCGGCATACGAGCCGCAGATCTTGTCAATCTCGTCTATGAAGATAATGCCGAGGTCTTGCGTACGGTAGAGCGCCTCGCGCACGATCGCGTCGCGGTCAATGAGCTTCTCGGTCTCCTCCTTGATGAGCATCTCGCGCGCGGCGCGCACGGTCATCTTCTTCGTCGCCTGGCGGCCCGGCGCACCGTCGCCCATCCGCTGCTGCATCCCGGCACTGATGCTCGACATGATCTCGCCCAAGTCAATGCCGAGGTCATCGAGGTTCGCGTTCGAGATCACGCCGATCGGCGGTATGATCGGCTCGTTCACCTCGACCTCGACCGTCTGCTCGTCGAGCTTCCCCTCGCCGAGCTGGCGCCGGATGCGTTCCTTGGCCGAGCGATAGCTCTCCTCGCCCTCCCCCGCGACCTCGACCGTGCTCGACTCGCCCACCGGGTTCGACTTCATGTACGCGCGGAAAAGCGCCTTCTCGGCATTGAGCGCCGCGATGTCCTCGACCTGCTGCGACACCTCCTTCTCGACCATGCTCACGGCAGTCTTCGCCAGGTCGCGCACCATCGTCTCGACGCTGCGGCCGACGTAGCCGACCTCGGTGTACTTCGACGCCTCGACCTTGAGGAACGGCGCGCCCGCGAGCGCCGCCATCCGCCGCGCGATCTCGGTTTTGCCCACGCCCGTCGGGCCGATCATGATAATGTTCTTGGGGATCACCTCGTCGCGCAGCTCGCCCTCAAGCCGCAGCCGGCGCCACCGGTTGCGCACCGCAAGCGCCACCGCCTTCTTCGCCTCGTCCTGGCCGATGATGTATTTAGCCAGCTCAGCGACGATCTCGCGCGGCGTCATCGAGTCCATCGCCGTCGGCGCGCCGATACTTATTGCCTGCTGCTCATCCATGAAGACTCACTCTTCTCGTCGTGAAAAAGGAAGCTCCGCAAGCCCCGATCGCCCTAGCAGGTTGCTGAAAAAAGCCAGAGCTCCGAGAGCGAGATAACTCTGCTTGCC
>CBDUSE010000148.1:0-7706 GCA_965369835.1 uncultured bacterium | reverse complement strand
CTGGCCGCCTACGTTGACGAGAAGATGAGCGAGGTGGGCGGCGGCTCGGAAACGGCGACGGTGGGCCGGGTGGCGGTGCTGGCGGCGCTCAACATTGCCGACGAGTACATGCGGCTCAAGAACGAGAAGGAGAAGTTCATCGGTCTCGTCGAGGGCCGCGTGTCGAAGGTCATCAAGATGGTCGAGGAGAAGCTCGCGCAGTAGCCGGACATGCAGCGGCCGCGCGGGCTCGGGTTAAGAGTTGGAATACCCTGCTGTGTTCGTAACGGAACGGCAGTTTCTTTGAGCCAACACTTTCAGCTCGGGAGCCTCGATAAGGCTCATGGCGTCGGCTCGGTAGCAAGACGCCGGCGGTCTTGAGGGCACCCACCTGTACATGCAGGCGTTCAAAGAAACCGTCCATACGGCACCGCGCAGGGTATTTCTTTTTCGATGCCCCTTGCGCTGATGCTTCGGCAGGAGGCCGCCGGCTCTCGGGGGAAGCCGGGGCTCGAGAAGGAGACGCGATGGACCTGTTCGGCGACGAACGGGCCGAGCACGAGGCCCCGTCGTTCGCCCCGCTGGCGATCCGCATGCGGCCGCGGACTCTCGACGAGTACATGGGCCAGGCGCACCTGGTCGGCCCGGGCCGGCTGCTGCGCCGGGCGATCGAGACGGACCGCGTCGGCTCCGTGATCCTTTACGGTCCGCCCGGCTCGGGCAAGACGGCGCTCGCGCACGTGATCGCCACGATGACCGGGAGCCGGTTCGTCGCGCTGAGCGCGGTGACCACGAACGTCGCGGAGCTCAAGCAGATTGCCGCGGACGCAGCCAACCGGCTGCGCCAGTCCGGGCGCCGTACGACGCTTTTCCTCGACGAGATCCATCGCTTCAACAAGGCGCAGCAGGACGTGCTGCTGCCGTTTGTCGAGCAGGGGATCCTCACGTTGATCGGCGCGACCACGTACAACCCGTTCTTTTACATCAACGCGGCGCTCGTCTCGCGCTCGAACATTCTGCCGCTTCACCCGCTCGGCGACGAGGCGATCCGCACGATCGTGCGCCGAGCGCTGGCGGACGCCGAGCGCGGCCTCGGAGGGCAACCGATTGAGCTCAGCGACGACGCGCTCGAGCATATCGTCACTGTAAGCGACGGCGACGCACGCAAGGCGCTCAACGCGCTCGAGGTCGCCGCGCTCTCGACGCCCCCGCGCGAGGACGGGACGGTCGTCGTCGAGCGGCAGGCGATCGAGGAGTCTATTCAGCGCAAGGCGGTGGTGTATGACCGCGACGGCGATCAGCACTACGACACGGCGAGCGCGTTCATTAAAAGCATGCGGGGTTCGGATCCGGACGCGGCGCTCTACTGGCTCGCCAAGATGCTCGAGGCGGGCGAGGACCCGCGGTTCATCGCGCGGCGGATCGTGATCGCCGCCGCCGAGGACGTGGGCAATGCCGACCCGCGCGCACTGGGCGTGGCCACGGCAGCGTTTCAGGCGGTGGATTTCGTCGGGATGCCCGAGGCGCAGATCCCGCTCGCGCAGGCGGTCATCTATGTCGCCACGGCGCCAAAGAGCAACTCGGCAGTTGCCGGCATCACGAAGGCGCGCGAGGCGGTGCAGAAGGAGAAGACGCGCGAGGTACCGGCGCACCTCAAGGACGCGAGCTACGCGGGCGCCAAGCGGCTCGGCCACGGCGAGGACTACAGGTACCCGCACAGTTTCGACGGGCATATCGTCGAGCAGGAGTATATGCCTAACGGCGTGCAGTTCTACGTCCCGAGCGATCAGGGCTACGAGCGGCGGATCGCCGAACGGCTCGAACACTGGCGCGCTGAGATAAAAGAGAGGCACAGCGAGGAGGCTCCGCGCCGGCGATGAAGGCGGTACTTCGGGAGCAGATGAAGCGGGCCCGCCTGGCGCTGAGCAAGGCGGAGGTGCGGCGTCGCAGCGCGATCATCGCGCGGCGCCTGCTCGAGCTGGAGGCGTTTCGCCGCGCCTCGGGGGTCATGCTGTATCTGTCTGTGCGGAACGAGGTGGACACGACGCTGGTGGTGACGCACTGCCTCAACAACGGCAAGAGGCTGGCGCTGCCGCGAATGGACTACGAGTATGACCGGATCGTCGCCCACCGTGTGGACGACCTGACGAGCCAGCTCGTGCTGGGGCGCATGGGTCTCGTCGAGCCCGACCCGACGAAGACCGACGTCGCGCTGCCGGGCGAGGTGGACCTCGTGGTGGTGCCGGGGCTCGCGTTCGACCACCGGGGCAACCGGATCGGCTGGGGCCGCGGCTACTACGACGCGTTTCTTGCCTCGCTTGGCGCTCGCGCTTGCCGGGTGGGGTTGGCGTACGGGTTCCAGCTCGTCGAGGCAATCGTGCACGACGGGCACGACATACCGATGGATTACGTGGTGACCGACGAGACGACGCTCGTACTCAGCAGTGAGAGCTAACCATATATTGAGATAGATTCGGTAAAGGAGTTCGACATGGAAGTCTTTTCATACGCGGGGATGTTTGCGCAGGAAGCAGGCGCGAGGCCGGATTGGACAATGCCGATCCTCGTTGGTGCGGTGGCGCTGGTTGTCGGGATCCTCGTCGGTCTGGCGATCCAGAAGAGGCTCACAGCCCGGCGCATCGGTTCGGCCAAGGTGCAGGCGGACGAGCTGGTCGAGCGGGCGATCAAGGAGTCCGAGGAGGAGCGCAAGCGCCGTTCGCTCGAGCTCAAGGACGAGCAGCTCAGGCTGCGCTCGGAGTTCGAGCAGGAGACGCGCGACACCCGCAAGGAGCTGCGCCGGCTCGAGAAGCGTATTCAGCAGCGGGAGGAGAACCTCGACCGTAAGGTCGCGCTCATTGACAAGAAAGAAGAGGAGCTGGTCAAGCGCGAGAAGAGCGCTGATCAGAAGGCGCAGGAGCTGGAGCGGAAGGACCAGAAGCTCTCGCAGCTCATCGAGGAAGAAAACCGCCAGTTGCAGCGCATCTCGGGCATGAGCCGAAACGAGGCGCGCGAGCAACTGTTGAATCGAATGGAGGACGAGGTCACGAGGGAGGCGGCGTCGCTGATTCGCCGCATCGAGGGCGAGGCGCGCGAGACCGCCGAGAAGACCGCTAAAAAGATCATCGGGGACACGCTGCAGCGCATCGCGAGCGACTACGTGCCGGAGGTGACGGTCTCGTCGGTCTCGCTGCCCAACGACGAGATGAAGGGACGTATCATCGGGCGCGAGGGGCGCAACATCCGCGCGCTCGAGGCTGCCACGGGGATTGACATCATCATTGACGACACGCCCGAGGCGGTGATCCTGAGCGGGTTCGACCCGGTGCGCAAGGAGATCGCCCGGCTTGCGCTCGAGCGGCTGATGCTCGACGGCCGCATCCATCCGGCGCGGATCGAGGAAGTGGTCGCGAAGGTGCGCAAGGATATGGAGCAGACGATCAAGGAAGCAGGCGAGCAGGCGGCCTTCGAGGTCGGTGTGCACAACCTGCATCAGGAGATCGTCAAATCGCTCGGGCGGCTCAAGTATCGCTACAGTTACGGGCAGAACGTGCTGCGCCACTCGATCGAGGTGGCGCACATCATGGGGATCATGGCCGCGGAGCTCGGGGTGGACGTGCAGCTCGGCAAGCGCATCGGGCTGCTGCACGACGTGGGCAAGGCGCTGAGCCACGAGGTCGAGGGGCCGCACGCGCTCATCGGCGCGGAGTTCTGCAAGCGCTACCGCGAGTCGGCGACCGTGGCCAACGGTATCGCCTCGCACCACATGGACGAGGAGCCCAAGACGATCTTCGGGGTGCTCTCGCAGGCGGCGGATTCGCTCTCGGCGGCGCGGCCCGGGGCGCGCTCGGAGACGCTCGGGATTTACATCAAGCGGCTCGAGAAGCTCGAGGACCTCGCCAAGTCGTTCCGGGGCATCGAGAAGGCGTACGCCATGCAGGCGGGCCGCGAGATCCGCGTGCTTGTCGAACCGGACCGCATTTGTGATGACGAGGCGGTGGTGCTCGCGCGCAAGTTGTCGAAAAAGATCGAAGGCGAGCTGGAGTATCCTGGCCAGATCAAGGTGACGGTCATCCGCGAGACCCGCGCGGTCGAGTTTGCGCGCTAGGCGCGCGGGAACTGGTCGGTCATGAGGATCCTCTGCATAGGTGACGTAGTTGGCCGGCCGGGCCGCGAGGCGGTCGGGCGACTTGTCGGGATGCTGCGCCAGGACAGCGGGGCCGAGTGCGTCGTGGTCAACGCGGAGAACGCCGCGGGCGGCTCGGGCATCACGACGCGGATTACGCGCGACCTGTTCGCCGCCGGCGCGGATGTAATCACCCTCGGCGACCACGCCTGGAAGCAGCGCGATGTGTTCGAGGCGTTCGGGGAGTTCTCGACGCTCATTCGGCCGGCGAACTTCCCCTCGGAAGCCCCCGGTCGGGGCGCGTGCCTCGTCGAGCTCGAGGGCGGGCTTCAGGTCGGCGTCATCAACCTGGTGGGCCGCGTCTTCATGGACCCGGCCGAGTGCCCGTTCCGCGCTGCGGACGCGGCGATTGCCGAGCTCGGCCGGAAGACCCACGTCATCGTCGTGGACATGCACGCCGAAGCCACCAGCGAGAAGGTGGCGATGGGACGCTATCTCGACGGGCGGGTGAGCGTCGTCTTCGGCACGCACACGCACGTCGTGACCGCCGACGAGACGATCCTGGGCGGCGGCACCGCCTACATCACCGACGTCGGCATGACGGGGCCGCACGACTCGGTGCTGGGCCGTGAGGTCAAGCCGGTGCTCAAGAAGCTGACGACCGGGGTGCCCGCACGCTTCGAGGTGGCCACCGGCGACGTGCGCCTCTCGGGAATCGTTGTCACTGTGGACGAGCACACGGGCCGCGCCACCGAGATCCGGCGCATCCAGGTGCCGCTCGAGTCGGAGGTAGGCCGGTGAGCGCGAGCGAGCGCGAGTCCGAGCACGTCTTCACGGTTTCCGAGCTGACGCGCGGGGTTAAAATACTGCTCGAGGCGAAGTACCCCGCGATCTGGCTCGAGGGCGAGGTGTCCAACTATCACGCCTCGCCCGCGGGGCACCGCTACTTCACCCTCAAGGACGAGTTCGCGCAGATCAGCGCCGTCATGTTCAAGTCCACCCGTGTGCCGAGCGGCTTCCGGTTCGCCGACGGCATGAGGGTCGTTGTCCAGGGCGCCATCTCGGTGTACGAGCCACGCGGGGCATACCAGATCATTGTCAAGCGGATCGAGGAGCGGGGCGTTGGTGCGCTGCAGCTTGCCTTCGAGCGGCTCAAGAAGAAGCTCTACGAGGAAGGGCTTTTCGACGAGGCGCACAAGCGCGCGATCCCGATGCTGCCCGAGCGCATCGGCGTGGTGACCTCGCCGACGGGCGCGGCGATCCGCGACATCCTCAACGTGCTCGGGCGGCGCTTCGCCGAGGTGCACGTCATTCTCTACCCGGTGCCGGTGCAGGGGGAGGCCGCTGCGTCGGAGATCGCGGCGGCGATTGACGACCTGAACGAGCTGAGGATCGTGGACGTGATTATCGTGACGCGCGGGGGCGGGAGCCTCGAGGACCTCTGGCCGTTTAACGAGGAGCGGGTCGCGCGGGCGATCTACCGCTCTCGGGTCCCCGTGATCTCCGCGGTGGGCCACGAGATTGACTGGACGATAAGCGACTTCGTCGCCGATCTCCGGGTGCCGACGCCGTCGGCGGCGGCCGAGCTGGTGATCGGGCGCAAGGCGGAGCTGCTCGAAAGGATTGGTTTTTTTAGGGAGAAGCTCTACACTTTGGCCACAGGCCACGTGGGCGAGCTGGGCCGTCGCCTCGAGGTGGCGCGGAAAAGCTACGTGTTCAGGGAACCAGCGGGCCTGGTTCGGCAGTATCAACAGCGGGTGGATGACGCCGTCGAGCGCATGGCGCTGCACGCCCGGCACCGCATTGCCCGGTTGGGCGATCGGACCCGCGAGTTCGCTGCCCGTCTCGGCGCGTTGAACCCACTGGCGGTGCTGTCCCGGGGCTACAGCTTCACCACCGACTTGGCGACCGGGCGGCTCGTGACCGACGCGGCTGCGCTCGAGCCGGGCGGGCGCGTGCGCACCCAGGTCCACCGCGGCGCGTTTACGGCACGAGTTGAGGCCGTCTCTGCGTCATCCGGCGAAGCAACGGGCGGCGATACGTCAAGCGACGCATCGTCGGAGGAGAAGGAGTCGCGCTAGGCCGTATGGCAAAGATTGATTTCGAGAAATCGCTGGCGAGGCTCGAGAAGATCGTCACCGAGATGGAGGCGAATGAGCTGAACCTCGACCAGATGCTGGTCAAGTTCAAAGAGGGGGTGAAACTTGGCGAGGCGTGTTCGAGGCGCCTCAGCGAGGCGGAACGCACGATCGAGATGCTCGTAAAGGGCGAGGATGGCAGCGTCAAGACGAAGCCGTTCCCCGCTGAGCCCGACACGGGGGGTGAAGGCGTGGGGGCGGAGCCGGAAGGAGGGCTGCCCTTGTAGGGCAGCTTGGCCCTTCTAGTAGGGCACAGGCGGCGCCTGCCCGCACACCACCGGGAGACGGAGGGTATGTCTCGTTATCTTGACATGATTGATTCGCCGCGCGACCTTGCGAAGCTCCAGGTGAGCCAGCTCGAGGTGCTCGCGCAGGAGATCCGCGAGGAGATCGTCCGCACGGTATCGCGCACCGGCGGCCATCTCGCGTCGAACCTCGGCGTGGTGGAACTGACCATCGCGCTGCACCGCATCTTTAATGCGCCCAACGACAAGATCGTCTGGGACGTGAGCCACCAGACGTACGCGCACAAGCTGATTACCGGGCGGCGCGAGCGGTTCAGGACGCTGCGCCAGCGCGGCGGGCTGAGCGGGTTCGCCAGGCCGGAGGAAAGCGAATACGACGCGTACGGCGCCGGCCATGCGAGCACGGCGATCTCGGCGGCGCTCGGGATGGCAGCGGCGCGCGACATGCGGGGCGGCGGCGAGAAAGTGGTCGCCGTCATCGGCGACGGCGCGCTCACGGGCGGCACGGCGTTCGAGGCGCTCTACCAGGGGCACTCCGGCATCAAGGACTTCCTGGTGATCCTGAACGACAACGAGATGTCCATCTCGCCGAACGTCGGCGCGATCGCGCGCTACCTCAACCGGATCATCGCCAACCCGCTGTACAACCGCTTCAACCGTGCGCTTGACCGGCTGATCCTGCGCATTCCGAACGTCGGCCTGCGGCTGGTGCGGTGGCGCGAGCGTCTGCTCGAGAGCATCAAGGGCCTTCTCGTTCCGGGCCTCTTTTTCGAGGAGATGGGCTTCCGCTACTTCGGCCCGGTCAACGGGCACAACCTGCCCTTGCTGCTCGATCTCCTCAAGGAGATCAAGAACGAGAGGCGCCCGGTGCTGCTGCACGTGGTCAATCGCAAGGGAAAAGGCTACGCGCCGGCCGAAACGGCGCCGGAGGCCTTCCACAGCGCGGCGAGGTTCGAGCCGCTGACCGGCCGGCCGAAGGGCGGCCGCACGCACCCAACCTATACCGAGGTATTCGGCCGGACGCTCTGCGAACTGGCCGAGCGCGACGAGCGGGTGGTGGCGATCACGGCGGCGATGACCAAGGGCACTGGGCTCGATGAGTTCAAGCGGAGGTTTCCGGAGCGGTTCCATGACGTCGGCATCGCCGAGGAGCACATGGTCATCTTCGCCGGCGGTCTCGCGATCGCGGGTATGCGTCCGGTGGTGGCGGTCTACTCGACG
>CBDUSE010000147.1:0-7974 GCA_965369835.1 uncultured bacterium | reverse complement strand
TGAGAAATGCGGGCTAGCGGAAATGGCGAGGCCGCTTCTCTCTCAGATTGAAAAAAAAAGCGGCGATTTGAAGGAAAAAGCGGTCGCACCTTTGGCTTGCGCCATCGGATGCGACCGCCCGGAGGAGGAAGGAACGTTAGCGTAATCTCATTGGCGTATCGGATGTTACGGCGACGCCCCTCCAGTCGGAGTCGGGCATCCCGTCGGCTTCCTCGTGCCTTATCACCCTTCCAGACCCGTACAAGCGAGAACAGTGCCAGCTTTCGCTTCCAAGCGGGGCGGAAAGAGAAATGGCGAAGTTCACCCGCCCTCCTACGGGGAGCTCGCGCCAGCGCGGCGTCCGAAAGAACAACCCACCGGGGCTGATGTTGCTTGTTACCACACTGATCCTGTTGGCGCCGTTCCCGGGGCCGCTCCGACAGGTGATCTCCATCACCAGTGCAGTTTCTCGGCGAGGGAAACGGCGCCGCTCGACAGCAACAGTCACAGGCAGGACTCCCTGGCAAGGTCGGGCACGCAGTTGAACGTCCCTGCCTCAGCGGGCGCGGGACCATCGTCGAACGGGAGCCCACGGGTGCAATTCGCGTGCCACGGGAGCCGAAGGAGCACGGGACATAGATTGAGGCTGGACGCGAAGATGTGGCGGTCCCCCAGCCTGCCCTGAGCAGGGTCGAAGGGGCTCCGTCGTCAGGGGGCTTCTCTTGCCTCCACTCGTCCTGGCCGGCCTGGACGACTCCGCACATCCTCGGCCATAGAAAGAGGCGACACGGCTGTGCGTCGCCTCAACCAGTTTCGTGTGCAATGAGCCGTAACAGGCTGCTGAAAAGACCGGAGCCACGAGAGCCGAGGCACCTCTTTGTGCCCCGAGAGATTTTTGAGTAGCCTAGCAGCCCGTGGTGAAACGGCGGCAACGCGAATCCCAAGCCCGCGCAGCGGGCGACATGATGTAGCCTCGGGCGCTTGCCCTCCGTAGCTTTGGCGAAGGCGGGCCGGCCCGTGGTATCAGGCGCCCCAAGGAAACCCGAGCCCCGAACGGGACGACTGAGCCCAGCGCCACACCGTGTTGAATCGCCCCAAAGGGGCTCTATTCTTTTTGTTACCTTATTCCACGGGCTTGCCCGCCTTCGGCGGGCCAACGCCCGAGGCTACTCCCAGTCGCCCCAAGGGGGCTCCACGATGCAGTTGAACGTCAGTCCTTTTCAGCAGCCTCCTAGCCGAGCGTCTTGATCGCCTTGTCAATGTCGTCCACGGAAAAGACGGCGACGGCCTCGCCCCCGCCCGTGCCGGTGGCGTAGGCGTAGTCAATGTTTACACCGGCATCGCCGAGCTTCTTGCCGAGGTCGGCGCCGGTGCCGATCGCATCGGCGCAGACGACGGCAACAACGTCCGACATCTCGGTCGTGTAGCCCGCGCCTTCCATCAAGCCGGCCACCTTCGCATTGTTGGAGGTGATCAGCTTGAAGACGCCCTGATTCGACACCACGTGGGCGACGAACGACTTGACGTTGACGCCGGCGTCGGCGATCAGCCGGAACACCTTCCCCATCGTGCCCACCTCGTTGGGCGTCGTGACGGTGAGCTCCTGCACTCTCTCCGCTCCCATCTCACTCCTCCTTTCTGCCGTGCATCTTGCAAGCTTCGCCTCGGGAACGTCCCAGCAGACGACCCGAGCTCCGGTTATTCAGCGCCACCGCTACTCGGCGCGCCGTTCTCTTTGGCCACGAAGACCGTTTGCGTCGGGTAGGCGAACTCGATTCCTTCCTTATCAAAGCGCTCGTGCAAATCGAGGTTGATTCTCTGCTGAACGTCCATATACACCGCGTAGTCACGACTCAGGACATAATACACTACTTCGAAGAGGAGCGCGAAGTCGCCGTAGCTCTTGAAATGGGCGCGATCGAAGCGGACTTGCTCGCCGACCGATCCGACGATCTCGCGCATCATGGCCGGGATCTCCCTGAGCTTCTTGTGCGGCGTCTGGTACGTCACACCGATGGTGAACAGAATGCGCCGCTGCTCCATACGGCCGTAGTTCTTGATCCGGCTGCCGATGAGCTCCGCGTTGGAGAAGACCAGCTCCTCGCCCGTGAGGCTGCGCACGCGCGTCGTCTTGATGCCGATTCGCTCGACGGTGCCCATGTGGTCGCCGACGATGATGTAGTCACCCACCTCGAACGGCTTGTCCAGAAGGATCGCCACTGAGTTGAAGATGTCGCCGAGAATGCTCTGGGCCGCCAGCGCCACGGCGATGCCGCCCACGCCGAGGCCGGCGATCAAGGCGGTGACCTGCACGCCCATGTTCTGAAAACACACGAGGACAACGGCCGACCAGAGAATGAGCCTGACGAAGAACCCGATGACGCCGAACGCCGAGGCACTCGCCGGGTCCTCCTCCTTGCGCTGCGTGATGCTCTGAGCGAGCACGCCCGTGATAAGCCTGTGTACCCACAGGGCCACCTGCACGAGAAGAGCCACGAGCGCGATGTTCTTCAGCGCCAGGGCCACCTTCGAAGGCAGTTGCAGGACCAGCGAGCCGATGTAGATGGCGATGATCAGCGCGAGCAGAGGGATCGTCTTCGCGACGACGCTCACGAGCAAGTCGTCAAGATGGGTTTTCGTCCCTTTGGCGAGCGCGGCTAGTCTCCTGGCAACCGGGCCCTTCAGGAACAGGATCCCTACGTACACGAGGATCGTAATGCCGGCCGCCAGCAGCCACGTCCAGACAAGGTTGTCGAGAAGCCAAAACGTGAAAAAATCCGGAATCGCAGACAGGATCATCATCCCGTTCATCCTGCTCGTTGGGCGCCGCTACTCTTCTTCAACCCACTTTCCCAGCATACGCTTGACCTTCTCCCCGATCTTCCGGCCGATTTCCTTCCAGCTCTCCTCCTCGCCGCCTTCCTCGCCCTCCTTCGATCGAAACGCTTCAAGGACCTCCTGCTTGATCTCGCGTTCGAGCTCGTGGCCGAACTTGTCCCATTTCCTCTCGAGCCTCCTGAGCTGGGCAAGGCGGCGCACCTTGAAGCGCGAGCCCCACCCGCCGCTCAGGACGATCGCGATGCCAAGAAAGAAGCCGCAATCGTAGCCCCAGCCGACGTTGCGCACCTCGTACATGTCAATCTTGCCGGTAAACAGCGTGATGAACAACGTCACCGGGCTGATGATGCCGTGAAACAGCCCGCTCCAGAACGTCGCCTGGTTCTTTTCATCATACCGCTCGCTGCCGGCGATGCAGCCCACCGTGCCAATGAGAAGAAGAACGATCAGCGACAAAACGAGAAACGACCCGAATCTCTTTCCCATAGTGCCTCCTCCGTGGTGCAGCCCGACCACCCGATACGCAGCTCAGGATAGGATTGCGCTCGCGCCCTGTCAACCGCAATGCGCGCACCGGCGAGCGCGGGCGCTCTAGGTAGAGCGCGGGCCTTGGTTACGCCAAGGCCTTGGGGAAGAAGAGCTCCTCGAAGCTGCGCAGGGCGAAGCTGTCGGTCATGGACGCGATGAAGTCGAGAACGATCTGTTCGTCGGGTACGCTCGCGTCGTAACGAACGGTCTCGACGTGGTCGCGGAAGCGGCGCGCGACGTCGAAGCCGAGGTCGTGCTCGGTCATCGCGCGGCACCGCGCCGTGCGCCGCACGAGCGCGAGGAACCAGTTCCAGAGCTGCTCGAGGATATAGCACGCCTGGTCCTTGCGCTGCTCGACCTCGGGGTGTAGGTAGATGCTCCGGTAGTTGAATTCGATCAGCGCCTGCATCGCCCCAAACACTTCGTCGCCGAGCGCGATCTCGTTACGGTCGCGGCTGCGCTGGACGATATCCTCGACGAGCGAGCTGATGATCTCGCCGTTCGTGCTGCCGAGCACGCGCTTGACGCGCGCCGGCACCTGATCGAGCGTGATGAGGCCGACGGTGATCGCGTCCTCCATGTCGCGGCCGCAGTAGGCGACGCGGTCCACCATGCGGACGACGCACCCCTCGAGCGTCGCGGGCATCGGGCCGAGCTTTTTGATAGATTCGAGCGGGTAGTCCTTCGGCTCGGGCCGGGCGAGCTGCCCAAAAGACTCGCCGCAGTGGCACACGATGCCGTCGCGCACTTCCCAGCTCAGGTTGAGGCCCTCGCCGCGTCCGGCGAGCCGATCTACGACACGCAGCGCGTGCAGCTCGTGCTGGAACCCGCCGACGCCCACCGCCAGCTCGTCGAGGCGCTTCTCGCCCGAGTGGCCGAACGGTCCGTGGCCGAGGTCGTGGCCGAGCGCGATCGCCTCCGTCAGGTCCGGGTTGAGGCTGAGGCAACGCGCCACTACGCCGGCGATCGAGGCGACATGCAACACGTGCTCCATCCGCGTGCAGATGTGGTCGTTCTCCGGCGAGAGGAAGACCTGGGTTTTGTGCTTGAGGCGCCGGAACTCGCGCGAGTGCAGAATGCGCGTGGCGTCGCGCAGGAACCGCGGCCGGGTCGCATCCTCGTCCATCGGCCGCGCACGCCCGCGCGAGTCCTTGGACCGCGTCGCGTACGGCCCAAGGTGCTCCTCGAGGATCTCGTTCAGCGTCTTCGCGCTCTCGGCATTGCGTTCTCTCATCGCAGCGCGAGTCTTTCAGAACCGCCCGCGCGTGTCAACAGCCGCGCGCGCTGCTTTCACCATCCATGCATGGGCTATCGCTGGCGTGGCTCGCCACTAGGTTGCTGAGGTGATAGCGGTGCCCCTGCCCCCCTGCCCGCCGGGCAAACCCGCTTCCTTCTTGACCGCGGCAATGAACCCCTGCTCGTTCCCGCGTTCCTGCGCAAGGCCATAGAGACGTTGGCCGGTCTCATCCCACTGTGGTTTGTCGGCCTTTGGCCGCCTGTAGTCACGCATCCGGCTGTAGATGAAGCCGAGCACCTCCTCCCATAACAGCTGAACAACAGGGGGCTGCAACTCTGGGCCGTTCCCCCTTTTCGTGCCGATACAGAACAAGCTAATCCACAAGTGATCGTTCTTGAACTCGCGCGACCGGTACAACGATTCTGCCGCCTCCTCGATGTCTTCTGCCAGCACAACTCCTAGGTGGGATAGCACGCGCTGCATGTTCCGGCACGACGGGTCTGTCCACGGTGGGTTCAGCTTGCACGGCTTTGCCGTGACCTCCGCCAGTATCAGGCGGACGTGCTTACTGGGGAAACAGAAGCATGTGTGGTCCTCCATAGGGCGGGCCGCACCCGGAAGCTCCAACCTGAAAGGAAAGCGAACGGCTACGATATCAAACTCGGTCTTCTGAGGACCGCGCGTGTCGCGATGCAGCACGAAGTTAGTGATGGTCGCGCAGCCGTTGAGCCGGAAGAACCAATACGCGATTTCCTCGCTGGTCATCACTGCATTCCCTCCTTGAGCGGGCGAGCGTTATTGTCCAAGACCCAGGGTGCTACCGGCGGCGGGGGCGTTCTCGTTGCGAGGCGCTGATCGCGCCGGGTATTGCGGTCACAGGACGTTTCTTCGATGCGGTAGGTGGCACGCCGAGATCGGCTGTGGACACACGGTAGAACCGCTTCACAAGCGCTGCCGCGCTCGTGTCCGTCCAGTGGCCGACGTTGCCCGTGAACACAGGCGTCCACTCCGCCCCCATGCCGATTCTCGCCTCAACCGTGAACGTTTCTGCCGTCTCGTCGAGCGGGTACTCCTGGGCCCCTATGTCAATGCGGCCTCTCTTCCACACAAGTGTGACGCTGTCGTCGCCCTCCCTGAAGATGCTGGTGAGCCGTGCGTCCCAACCTAACGCGCCCGTCGCATCGCAGAAGCGAGATGTCCCGTCGAGGTCATGCCAGCTAACGTCCACATCGTTCGTGCCAGCGTCAATGCACGGCGATCCCGAGTGAAGCTGGTAGTCGGCATTGAGCAACGGGTTATCGGCGATGTTCCCCTCTCCGGGCCAACCGCCTTCAATGTCGCAGTAAGTCAGTTCCGCAGGAGAGCACTTGAGCACCTCCCTTGGGATGTCTCCCCAGAGAATGCAGTTGGTGAGCGTTGCACGGGTCGCACACACGGGACCGTGACAGGCAATCCCGCCTGCTGATGCAGCATTGCTGGCCACGTTGCCAGTAATCGTGCAGTTTATGAATGTGGGATAGCCCGTATCCAGGTACACACCGCCACCACTGGGCGCCTGGTTGCCGGCTATGACACAGTTGTCGATTGTTGATCCTCCGTCCCACTCGATTTTTACGCCGCCGCCTTGACGCCGAGCCCGATTGCCTGAAATGATGCACCGGGAGATCCTTGCGGTGCTGTTTCGCAGGAAGATCCCGGCCCCCTGGTCGGCCGCGTTCTCGCTCACAATCGAGTCCGTCATAACAGCGGCGCTGAGATGGCAGTAGAAACCGTTTGGGTCGTTTCCCTGAATTACACACCCGCGTATTGTCGGGCTGCTCACCGAGCACCCGATCCCAGCTCCCCAGCTCCTCGCGCTGTTCTCGGTGATGGCGCAGTCTGATATCGTGGGGTTGCTGCCGTCGTCGCACAGGATGCCCCCGGCGTGGGCTCCTGCGCTGTTGCCTGCTATGGTGCACCTCGTGATGCTGGGGCTGCTGCCGTGCGCGCACGAAATGCCTCCGCCGCAGACCCCCGCGGTGTTGGCCGCGACAACGCAATCGCTGATCGTTGGGGCGCTGCCCCAGTCGCAGAGAATCCCGCCGCCCTGGTCTTGTGGGTAATCCCCGGACACGTTGCCGTTCACAATGGTCAGCCCTACCAGCACAGATGCGGATGTCTCTCCTGAGTGGAAGTAGAAGCCGCGGCCAGCTTCCTCGCAGTCAATGGTCGTGGTGGCGGCGCCGTTCTCAGAGCGGACCGTGATGGCATTGCCCTTGAAGTCGAGGTCCTTGTTCAAGGAGCCTGTGTAGGTGCCGTCGGCAACCTGGACAGTATCGCCTGGGTTGGCGTTCGTGATGCCGTCCTGGATGTGTCTGTATGGATCGGACTGTGTCCCCGTGCCCGGGTCGTTAGGCGAGTTGCAGTCCACGTAGATCGTCCCCGCCACGACCGCCCCGGGCAGGATCAGCGCGGCAAGAACAACTGCAAAAAGAACATGCGTCTTCATCGGTCTCCCTCCTCCGTCCGGCACGCTGTTACCTTGAGGGGACGCACCGTTCCGTCAGTCACTCCAGAAATGCACAGCCAACCTCGAACCGAATTAGTATAAGAAGCGTACCATGCTTATCAGACTCATGTCAAGCAAGAAAGCACGCCGACACGAACCGCCCGAGAATGTATCGCTTCGTGGCAGCCGCAATTATGGACAGGGAAGATGCGGGGAAGCAAAACGAAAGGCCCGGGGGTGGTGACGCCCCGGGCCTTGAATGAGAATCTTGGCGGCGTGCTACTCTCCCACACTCTTGCGTGCAGTACCATCGCCGCAGGAGGGCTTAACTTCCGTGTTCGGGATGGGAACGGGTGTACCCCCTCCGCTAAAGCCACCAAGAATGCTTGAGTCGCCAAACGGCGACCGTCCGCCAAATGGCGGTACGATGTCGGACAGTTGAATCGAGGCGCTACTCGAAAGAGCCAAGAACGGGGCGTCGAGTTGCCGGCGAACGCTCGTGCTCGACGAGGCGCCGCCGTATGAGTTCAATGGTCAAGCCGATGGACCGATTAGTACCGGTTAGCTTCACGCCTCGCGGCGCTTCCACACCCGGCCTATCAACCTCCTGGTCTTGGAGGGGTCTCATAGGGAGAACTCATCTTGGAGGGGGCTTGGCGCTTAGATGCTTTCAGCGCTTATCCTGTCCGGACGTAGCTACCCAGCGATGCCTCTGGCAAGACAACTGGAAGACCAGCGGTCCGTCAAACCCGGTCCTCTCGTACTAGGGTCTGCTCTCCTCAATTCTCCTTCGCCCACGGTAGATAGGGACCGAACTGTCTCACGACGTTCTGAACCCAGCTCACGTAACGCTTTAATCGGCGAACAGCCGAACCCTTGGGACCTTCTCCAGCCCCAGGATGCG
>CBDUSE010000146.1:0-7999 GCA_965369835.1 uncultured bacterium | reverse complement strand
GCTTTGCCGACGAGGAGTATGCCTACCGGCTGAAGCTCGCTGAGCCGGCCACGACGAGTCTCGGCGCGGACCTCGTGGACTTCTCGACGAGGGTCCAGCCGAGCAAGTTCGTCGAGCTCACCTTCACCGGCCGGCTGCGGTTTCCGGGCAGCGGCTCGCCCGACGACGTGTACTTCACGCAGCGATTCTTCATCCCCGCCGACAAGCCGTGGGTCGAGGAGGCGATCACGCTGCGCAACACGGGTCGGCGCGAGTACCGCGTGCGCGACGTCGCGTTCGGTTTCCGCAAGCGGCTTGCCGATGCGGCCGGCGGCATTCCCGTGGCCGGGCTGCGCGGCTTCGAGCTGCGCTCGCTGCCGTTCCAGCGACGCTGGGGGCTGGACATTGACCGTGGGCGCGACCTGTTCACGGCGCTCGAGTTGGCCGAGGCAAAGCCGGGCAAGCTCCCCGACTATGCCGCCGAGGGGTGGAGCCTCACCGATGGGCGGCACGGGCTGCTGGTGCTCAAGCACAACGCCGGGGAGATCGAGTTCAGCGCACTCAAGGCCGAGCGGTTCCGTCACGCGGGCGTGCTCCGCTTTGGCGGCGCGGGCCTCTACCGGGGCGATCCGGAGGAGGCGTGCGTGCTCGCGCCGCGCTCATCGTTCGCCTTCGGCACGACGCGCTACGTGCTCTTCCGGGGCGACTGGATGGAGGCGTGCCGCCTGTTCCGCGAGGCGATGGACGAGCGCGGCCACGTCGCCCCGCCCGGCTACAGGCCGAAGCTGTTCTGGAACGTGCTCTACAACTGCGGCTGCGAGCTTGACAAGCCCCCGAAGCCCGCCTACACGCCGGCGCAGCTCGACGAGGAAGCGGCGCGGGCCAGAGCCGCCGGGTGCGAGACGCTCTACCTCGACCCGCGGTGGGACACCGCGCTCGGCTCGACGCGGTGGGATGCGAAGCGGCTCGGTCCGATGCGCGCATTCGTCGAGCGAATGCGCACGAAGTACCGCCTCGGCGTGGCGTTGCACACGATGGTGAACACACACAGCGAGACGGAGTATGCGGGGCTGTACCGCGTCAACGAGCGCGGCGAAATCAACTCGTGGAAGAAGACGCTTGCGATGCCGTGCACCTCGACGGGCTGGGTAGACGAGAAGGTCAAGCGGCTCCGGAAGCTTTGCCGCGACGGCGCGCGCTGGCTCATGATTGATTTCACCGATTTCATCCCAGGCACCGAGTGCCACGACCCGAACCACGGCCACCCCGTGCCGTCGCGACGCTGTGATCACGCCAACGGCCTGCTCCGGCTCTACCAGGGGATCAAGGAAAAATACCCGGACGTGATCATCGAGGCGCACGACCGGATCCGCGCCGGCACGCAGGACTGGCACCCGATGCACTTCCAGCACGGGCTGCCGAACAGCTTCGACGAGCTGTGGGGCTTCGAGCTAATGTGGGACTGCATGGACGACCTGACCTCCGGCCGCGCCGAGACGCTTTACTATTACAACCTCTGCTACTCGATCCCCATGTACCTGCACGTGAATCTTGGGCAGGACAACGAGCACCTGCTGCTGTTCTGGTGGTACGCGTCGCTCGTGCGGCGGCTCGGCATCGGCGGCCTGACCGACACACGGTCAGACTACTTTGCGAAGCTCAAGGCGGCGATCAAGACGTACAAGAGGCTGCGGCGCTTCTACTCGCACGGCACGTTCTGGGGAATTGACCCGCACGCGCACGTGCACGTCCTGCCGGGCCGAGGCGCGGTTGTGAATCTCTTCAATCTCGGCGGCCGCAAGCGTACGCTGCGGAAGACGCTCGACCTCGAGCGCGTCGGCCTTGAGGCGACGAAGAAACTCGCCGTCGAGGGGGCCGAGTGGTCGCTCAAGGCGACCCGGCTGACCCTCCGCGTGCCAGTGCCGGCGATGGCGCCGCACCTCGTCGAGGTCACAGTCTGATTCCGGGACAGGGGATCGGCAGCGTATGCTGTTCTTTGGGGAGCGAAACGATGGCTGACGACGGAGCGTTCGAACCCTGGCGTGACGACCGACCGTGGGACGAGTTCGACTGGGAGGCCTTTCTGCAGGAGCAGGACCGCTTGACCGAGCGCTACATGGAGCTCGAGGCGAAGTACCGTGGCCTGCCGGATGCCGAGGAGCGGATCGCCCGGGAGATGGGGTGGGAGTTCCCGGCCGCATCCGACGCCGAGCCACCCGAGCGCGACAACGAGTGTGCCTGCGATTGGCTCACCGATGACGAACCGCTCGACGGCTCGGGCCGGCCGGAAACGTGTCTGTACAAAGATGACCCGCTCTGGCACCGCGCGCACGAGGTCGCCGTTCGGCTTCATCGCTCTCTTCAGGTCCCACGTGACGGCGACGGAAGCGCGGGCGTGCCGGAGCTGCTGACCCAGGCAGCGATGATTGCGGTAAAGATCGCCGGCGGCCGCAGCATGGGATTTTCGCGCGAGGCCCTTGGCGGCAACATCGCCAACCACAAGCGGGCCATGAGTCATACGCTCCTCTCGCTCGCCGCGCTCGACGAGGCCGAGGCGACGGGCGCGCTTCCTTTGGCGGTTGCCGAGCGTTTTCGCGCCGAGCTCCTCGGTGTGCGTGAGCGGCTTATGGGCCGGATCGTCGAGCTGCGCCGTATGTTTCACAGCGGCCGCTTCCTCGACGAGTAGCGTTCTCTCAACGAACGTCCTCCGAAAAGGACTTCGACCCGAAGCGCCTCCCGCGTATAATGCACAGCGATCCGTTGACGTGCATGACGAAGCATTGGTTTGACCATGACCGACATCGCCCGACAGCTCGAGATGATCAAGCGCGGCGCCGACGAGGTGGTGCCGCTCGACGAGATGGAACGCAAGCTCCGCAAGGCGGTCGAGACGGGCAAGCCGCTGCGCATCAAGTACGGCATTGACCCGACGACGCCGGACGTGCACCTCGGCCACCTCGTGCCGGTGCAGAAGATGCGCACCTTTCAGGACCTCGGGCACGTCGGCGTGCTCATCATCGGCGACTACACCGCGCAGATCGGCGACCCGACGGGTCTCGACGAGTCGCGCGCGGCGCTCAGCCGCGACGCGGTGCGCGCGAACGCCGAGAGCTACGTCGAGCAGCTCGGCGCGGTGCTCAAGCTCGACGAGAAGCACCTCGAGGTGCACTACCAGACCGAGTGGTTCGGCGAGATGACGCTCCAGGACGTCGTCGAGCTCCTGGCGAAGTTCACGTTCGCGCAGATGATGGCGCACGACACGTTCCGGCGCCGCTACGAGGGGGGGCTGCCGCTGTCGCTGCACGAGCTGATGTACCCGGTGCTCCAGGCGTACGATTCGGTGGCGATCCGGTCCGACGTTGAGCTGGGCGCCACGGAGCAGAAGTTCAACATCCTGCTCGGGCGCGACCTGCAGCGCCTCGTCGGCCAGGAGCCCCAGGTGGCGATCCTGACCCCGATCCTGATCGGCACCGACGGCGCGAACAAGATGAGCAAAAGCCTTAGTAACACGATCGCTGTCGAGGACGCACCGGCCGAGAAATTCGGCAAGGTGATGTCCATTCCCGACTCGATCATCGCCAACTACTACGAGTTCGCGACCGATTGCACGCTCGAGGAACTGGCCGACGTGCGGCGCAAGCTCGACGAGCGCTCGGCCAATCCGCGCGACCTCAAGTTCGAGCTCGCCCGGCGCATCGTCGCGCGCTTCCACGGCGACGAGGCGGCCGGAAAAGCCGGCGAAGAGTTCGAGCGGGTGTTCAAGCAGAAGCAGGTGCCGGAGGATACCGCGAGCATCGAGCGCCGACCCGGCGAGAAGGTTGATCTGGTCGCCACGATCGTTTCGACCGGCATGGCTCCGACCAACAGCGAAGCCCGTCGGCTCATCAAGCAGGGCGCTGTGAAGCGCGATGGCCAGCGCGTGGCGGATCCATACTATGTGTGGGAGATGACGGGCGACACGGTTATCCAGGTCGGCAAGCGCCGATTCCTGCGGGTGGTGGCGAAGCAGGTTCCCCCGCCTGAAGGGGAGTCCTAGGGGCCGTTGAAGGCTAGGAGTACTCGCGTGTGTTCATAAGCCCCAGCGGGGCGTTTGGGAGTAGCCTCGGGCGCAAGCCCGTGGACCAGGTGCGGACGAGAGATTGAGCCCCGCTAGGGGCGATTGAGGACAAGATGATCCCGGAATTCAATCGCCCCTGGCGGGGCTCGGGATGATTCGGCGGGCGCGATACCACGGGCGAGCGCCTGTGGCTACTACCAATCGCCGCTTGCGCGGCTCGCGGACTTGGCACGTCGGGCGGGTTGCTGTCCATGCGCCTGAAGAGAAGAGACTGCGGCGTCTAGCGTTCGCCAAGGCGTGAAGGCAGAGGAGGGGAGAGTGATGGGCGTGGAGCCGGAAGTGGCGGCCAAAGAGGCGCGTGTGTGTGCGTTTCTCGACGAGGTGGGCTACGATGCGTTGGTCCTGACGACGCAGGCGAACTTCGCCTGGATCACGGGTGGCGGGGACAACCACGTCGTGCTCGCGGCGGACGCGGGGGTCGCCTCGGTCGTGATCACGCGCGATGCGAAGTACGTCGTGACGAACAACATCGAGGCCGGCCGGATCATGGCCGAGGAGATCGCGGCACCCGGCTACGAGCTGCGCGTCGTGAACTGGTTCGGTCCCGAGGCCGTCGAGGACGAGATCGCCCGGCTGACGCGCGACCTCGAGGTCGCTTCCGACACCGGGGTCGGCGGCTCAACCGTCGAGGCGCGCCGGATCGCCGAGCTGCGCTACTCGCTCACGCCCAAGGAGATGGACAAGTACCGCCGCCTGGGCACACAGACCGAGCAGTGCGTGAGCGCGGTCTGCAAGGGGCTCGTGCCGGGCGTCACGGAGAATGAGATCGCGGGGCGGCTGGCAGAGTCGTTCTATGCAAGGGGGATCACGCCGGTTGTGCTGCTCATCGCCGCCGACGACCGGATCGAGAGGTACCGCCACCCGATCCACACTGCGAAAAAGGTCGAGCGCTGCGTGATGGTTGTTGTGTGCGCGCGGCGCTGGGGGCTGATCCTCTCGTGCACGCGGCTCGTGCATTTCGGGCCGCTGCCTGCCGAGCTTCGGCGCAAGCACGATGCGGTGGTCAAGGTGGACGCCGCGTTCAACCTGAGCACGAAGGTCGGTACGTCACTCGGCGAGATCTTTTCCGCGGGCCGGAAGGTGTATGCCGACGCCGGTTTCCCCGACGAGTGGCGGCACCACCACCAGGGCGGACCCACGGGCTACGCCGGCCGCGACATTATCGTCACGCCCGACGAGACGCAAACCGTCGTGCTGAATCAGGCGTTTGCGTGGAACCCCTCGATCACCGGCACGAAGTCGGAGGACACGATCCTGGTGACCGACGCGGGCATCGAGTGGCTCTCGCTCTCGCCCGATTGGCCGATGCTCGACGTCGAGTTCAACGGCCGGACGGTGAAGCGCGAGGACATCCTGGTCCTCTAAGACCGCTCGGGCGACAAGCGGCGTCTGCCTCGCTGAAAGAAAGAGCCGGGCATGGCGCTTCGCCGTGCCCGGCGTGCTTTTCTTGCGTTTGGAACGCGTGTCGAAACGCTTCATTTCTCCGGGAGTTCGTCGCAGTAGATGATCGTGTCGTCGCCCTTGAGCGGGCCGACCGTGACCTTCTTGTTGCCGCGCAGGCGCCACGCGAGCTCGTAGTCGTATTCGTAGTCGCCCTCGACGTGGACGTACTCGACCTCCTTTTCCGGCGCCTCGTCGCGTGCACGCAAGGTAACCTTTTTCGACCACGGCTTACCAAAGAGCGTGTAGCGGATAGTGGCGTCAACGTGGCGCACCTTCTGGTCGCGCAGCTCTTCGGGATCGGCCTCGAAGCGGATCGTCCGGTACTGTGTCGGTGGGCTGACGCTGATCATGTAGTCGTCGGTCGTGCGCCAGGGCTGCTCGTATGTCGCGCCGCCGAAGAAGCTCCACCGCACACGGTAGTCGTACTTGATCCACTTGGTGCGGTCGTGATCGCCCTTCCAGCCGTAGACCATGCGGAAGTTGTTGGCGCTTTCGTTGAAGTTGGTGCGATCAATCTTCAACTCGTCGTAGGTCGTGTCGCCGTTGCCGTGCCGCTTGCGGACCTGCACGGTGACGTAGTTGATGAACTTGGTGAAGTCCTCCGAGTCCTGGCCGTCGAGCGAGACGAGCACCTCGCGCTGCTTGAAGACCGGGTCGTCGAGGTTGACGGCCTTGAACACGCCCGGGTCGTTCATGTAGCGGCGCAGGCCGCCGATGTTGGCGGTGAAGACGAACGGCTGAGTGTCGAGCGTGTACTTCTTCAAGGAAATCGTCTGCTTGCCCGAGACCTTGATCTTGCGCATCTTGTAGGAGACGAGCATCGAGATGCCCGATGTGCGCTCCTCGCTGCGTCTGGTCGCGCTGCGGTCGCCGCCTTCCCGGTCGTCGCCTTCCCGGTCGCCGCCTTCCTCGCGGTAGGGCGAGCGGAGGGCGTCGCGCCGTTCGGCCGCCGGCGAGCGATCGCCCGGCCGCCGGAGGCTCTCACGCCTGGACGTGCCTCTGCTCGAGCCTCCACCGAGCAGTGGCGATCTTCTCAGTTCGCCCCGGGTCGCACCGGAATCGTCGCCGGTCCCTGTGCCAGTATCGGTCTCAGTCTCTGTGCCCGTATCGGTCCCGGCTCCGGTGCTGGACTCGTCATCGTCGTCGTCCTCCGGCTCAAAAGCGACGGCCACGAGGAAGCCGGAGTCATGTGGGTAGCTTGAGGCGACGACAGGCCACTCGACGAACGGACCGCTGGAGGCTGTGCGGCCCTCGCGCGTGCCGCTGGGGCGGCGCCTGCGGCGGGATTCCTCGTCGCGCATATAATCGACAGCGCGATCGAGGTTTGAGTAGGCGTTTTGGCCGCCGGCGTCGCGCGCGAGGCTGCCCAGGTCGGGCATCTCCTCCTTGTCGAAGATGCGCGCCATGATAATGCGCTGGGCCTCGGCGAGGATCTTCTCCATGTTCGCATCTTCGCCCTTCTGGATGATCTGGACCGCGCCCTGCTGCTTCAGGTCCTGCCAGAGCATGTCGAGGTCGGCGCCGAACCACTTGGCCTTCACGCCGGCCTGGAGCTGCTTGTGCTTGGTGACCTTGGACCAGTCGGCGATGATGGTCGCCTCGAACGGGTTGCGGTAGCCCTTGACCTCCATCTCGTAGACGACCGAGACCTGCGAGGTGCCCATCTTGAAGCTCTCCCACAGCAGCGTGGCGCCCTCCTTGGTCAGGCGTAGGGCGACGGCGCACTTGTGGCCCTCGAGCACGGGCGCCTTGCCCGTGCCGAAGATCTGGTGGATGAACTTCATTGTGTCCGTGCCCTCGTCCTCGCCGCTCTCGAGCGGTGTGACGACCGCGTAGCTACCCGAGCGGTAGATGACGGGGCCGGCGAGCTTGGCGCCGGGCACCATTTGCTGGAGCACCTGCTCGGCCTCGCGCCGGTCTTCCTCGGCGACCTCGTAGCTCATCAGGCAGGTGACGACGCCGCCACCCTCGCCTTCGGTGATGCCGCCTTCGCCTTCGCGGGGCACGTTCTTGACGTACTTGATGAAGGCGAACTCGGGCTTGCCGTTGTCGCGCAGCGCGACGTGCGGCTGGTCGGCAAGGTAGTAGTACTTCTTCGGGTCCTTGAAGTCCCGGAAGCACAGCAGCTTGCCGGCCTTGATGTTCTCGTCGAGCAGGATCTCCTGCGCCGCGATGCCGGCGGCATACAGGACGGCCACGACGAGAACGACCAGTGTAAGCGCGTGTCGTTTCATGGTCGCTTCTCCCTTATCCGATTGCTTCCGTACTGATGCATTGCAGTTCGATATCGTCTGAAACGGCTGCGTGCCGTTCGTCACGCGTCGGTGGGCGGCTCGAGCTGCCCTGGCCGCAGCGCACGAGCAGACTGTTCACGAACCGGCGGTGGTTGTCCTCGTTCGGGATCTCGTCCTCGTTGGCGATCTGGAGGAAGCGCTGGAGGTGGCGCCGCGCTTCGTCGCG
>CBDUSE010000145.1:0-8054 GCA_965369835.1 uncultured bacterium | reverse complement strand
CGCCCCCGCCCGGCATGAAACGGCCTACAAAGAGGGAGTTTTTCAACAGGCCCTCGCGCCCGTGGCTACTCTCAGACGCCCCTGGCGGGGCTTGGATTCATGCGCCGGCTTCAGCTCAAGCCGATTCGGGTGCTCGCCCGAAGACCAAAATCCGAATCGCTTCATGTGACACCGTGCTTGGATCAGGCCGCTTGCGGTCAGCGACAGAACGGCTTCTTGTGAAGGCAGTTCCATCGCATCGAGCGCCCTCGCGCGCTCGGCGTATGAGAAATGCGGGCTAGATCATGGCGGGCACTGGGTCAGAGGGGTGGCAGGGCGCACGTACCCCAGAATGAGTCGGTCTTTGAGTGCTTGAGGTCCGCCCGGAGGCGGCGTACCATGAGAGAGGATTGAGGCTGAGAGCATCGTGCGGTTGGAAGCATGAGATGGTGAGCCTGCAGCAACTCAAGGAGGTGGGCCGGCGGATCGCCGAGGCGTTCGATCCGGAACGGATCGTGCTGTTCGGCTCGCACGCACGGGACGACGCCACGGAAACAAGCGACGCGGACCTGCTGCTGGTGGCGAAAACGGCGCTCCCGCCAAGCTGGCGGTACGCGGCCGTGCGGCGGCTGCTGGCGGACTATCCCGCCTCGTTCGACATTGTTGTCAAAACGCCTGAGGAATACGCCCGCTGGCGAACGGTCGTCAACCACGTCGTCTTTTTCGCCGACAAGTACGGGACCGTCCTCTATGAACGAAGCGATCCGTGAAGCGGTCCGGCAGTGGCGGACGAAGGTTGAGGGCGACGGGAATGAGTGTCGCGCCCCCGGGTTGACCGATTGAGGAGACGGTTATGGAAACGTATCGCTTTCAGGTGATCATCGAGCAGGACGAGGACGGCTTGTACGTGGCCGATGTGCCCGCGCTGGCTGGTTGCCATACGCAGGGGAAGACCTTCGAGGAGGCGCTCGAGAATATCCGTGAGGTGATCCAGATGTGCGTACAGGAGCTGCGAGAGGACGGGAAGCCGATCGTTGCGCACTATCCCGAAGTCGTGGGCATCAAGACGCTCGAGATCGCCCTCTAGCAGACCGTGGTAAAAATGCGATGTGGAGTTGCTCACCCGCTTGGGGTTTGGTCCAGTCCCTATTCGGTCAAAGGTATCCCGTGTTCTCGACGAGAAATCTCGTCAAAATCGTGCGCCCAACCTTTAGCGCTGGCTCTCGTGTGGCCGATGAAGCCAACGAAATACTTTCACCACGGGCTGCTAGCCGCGCAGTATCAACCAGGGAGAATTCACAGTCCTTAAGTCTCGCGAGCTGATAGCACTGCTCGACCGCCTGAGCTTCGGGCAACGCCCGCGGGCGAAACATCGTCGAATACCACCTCGTCCTCCCCGGAATCGCTACTCCCTTCAACCCACCGTGCATACCGCTCCAGAATGTCTTTGACGTTTAGACTGAGAGCCCTTAGAATTGCGCAAGTGCTTTAGGACGCACGAATCGCGGCCCAGCATGAAGATACCGATCCCGGAACCTGACAGAAGTCAGATCAGGCAGCCTCCCCCTGGCGCGAACACGCTGCACTGGAATCTATTCAAGGAGGAAGGAGACAGCTGGTTTCTTGCTGTGCCCCCTTACTACGCATGGCTTTTCGGATTCCTCCACCCTCAGCTAATGACATGGC
Source organism: uncultured bacterium (assembly GCA_965369835.1). GTDB lineage: Bacteria > Auribacterota > JABMQX01 > JAFGEW01 > JAFGEW01 > CBDUSE01. The sequence goes on along the minus strand of CBDUSE010000145.1, from coordinate 6,389 downwards.
ACTCGAACACCGGGTGGCGAGAAACGAAGTCGGGCAAGAACATGTACGCCTACTTCCGGGGTCTCAACGAAACCGACATTCGGGCGATCCGCTCGTTCATCGATGCCCTCAAGAGGCACATCATCCTGGGGCCGAAGAAGGCGCTGAATGAGCGGCTGGGTGCAGGTCTGGACTTCTGTCTGGCTCTGGGCCGCAACTACGAATCCCCGCAGCACGCTGCAACGGGGCAAAGAACAGAGCTGGGGCGGCTTGAGTATCAGGCGAAGTATCGCGAGTGTGATGAGAGCACAGCTCGTCTCGCAGGCATGTTGCACGAGGCATTGGCCCTGGTCCCAGCACCCGAAGTGGAGTCTGTTTGCCTGACGTACATCCCACCAGGGCCCAGCAAACGAGATCGTTTCTACGTACCGCGGGCCATTGCCCACAACCTGGCTCACCGCCTGAGAGCAGACAACAAGAGGGTCGATCTTGTGGAATGCCACCTTCGGCGTGGGAAGCGACCTATGAAGGATTTGACCTTCGAGCTGAAGATCGCTGAGTGGCAACGGATCGGAAAGAAGCAGCGGGTGGAATTGTCATCAAGCGTGGACAACCACGTTGTGTATGTTGTAGATGATCTGTACCAGTCCGGTACGAGCTTGCATGCGTTCGCAGTGTATCTTAAGTCGAAGGGAGCGTCCCACGTTCTGGGCTTGGTCTGCGTCAAGTCGCTTAGCGACACTGGGAATGTATGAATCGAAGCGTCGCCATATTGCAGTTGTTCATGGCCCACGGCCTCGGGGCAAGAGGCCTGCAACGCCTCCTCAAGACTCTTGAGGAAGCCGGGCGTAAGCCGCAGGAATTCGTCGAGGATCCCGACGAGGAAACCCTCAGCACGCTGCAGGCAGGTCGCACGCTGCGAGACGCAATCTTGGCAGCTCGCAACGAAGCCGAGCACGTGACCGAACAGCTCTCACATCATGACATCCGAGTCGTCACGTTTCTTGACGCAGCATATCCGCAGAAGCTCAACACGAACCTCCGAGCTGACGCGCCGCCCCTTCTGTTTGTCTACGGTGACCTGGCAGCAAGCGAACGCAAGACAGTGGGATTCTGTGGCTCTAGGCGTGCGACGGAAAAGGGGATACGCTTCGCAGAACGCGTGGCCGAAGCGCTGGCCGTCAGGGGCGTGAACGTTGTCTCCGGATATGCCAGCGGCGTTGACACGGCCGCACACGCGGGCGCTCTGCGCGGTCATGGCGTGACCACGATCGTCTTGCCTGAGGGAATCCTCCAGTTCCGGATGAAACAAGAGCTCTTCGAACTGGGCGAGCAGAGCGACTTCCTCGTCATGTCCGAGTTCCCGCCTCGACTGCCGTGGGCTGCCCACAACGCCATGCGCCGCAACACGACCATCTGTGGGCTTTCGGATGCCGTTGTCGTTGTCGAGGCGGGGGAGCGTGGGGGCACGCTGGAAGCGGGGAAGACTGCTCTCAGGCTCGGCTTGCCTCTCTTTGTTGTCGACTACGTCGAGCCGGTTCCTGCAGCACAGGGGAATGCACGCCTGCTGCGCGATGGTGCGAATCCAATCAAGGCAGATGAAGATGGCCCCCTCGACATCCGTCTTCTTCTGCAGATGCTCGACAAGCCCAACAACCACCGTAGGCAACGCGACCTGTTCGACAAGGCCGGCTAGGCTTAGAAGAGAACTTCTCACGAACCGAGGCTCGCTCCTTAGGATGAAACGTCTGCCTGCATTTCTTGCTGTCGTCGTCGCCGTCTTTTGTCTCTGTGGGCGCACAGCGGCGCAGGAGTTCCGGGCGCTGTGGGTCGATTGCGAGGGGCGGAACCGGACGCTGGGGTCGAAGGCGAAGATCGTCGAGATGCTCGAGATGGCGAAGCGGATCGGCCCCACGGACGTGATTTCCCAGGTCTATCGCGGCATAGACCGGCCATTCAGTGCTTAAGGTTCGCGCGGGGGCGGCGTACCATGAGAGCGGATTGAGGCTGAGAGCATCGTGCGGTTGGAAGCATGAGATGGTGAGCATGCGGCAGATCGAGGAACTGGGCCGGCGGATCGCGCGGGAGTTTGATCCGGAACGCGTGGTGCTGTTCGGCTCGCACGCACGGGGCGACGCCACGGAAACAAGCGACGTGGATCTGCTGGTGGTTGCCCGCATTTCCAGCCCAAAGCCGAAACGAAGCGTCCCGATTTACTCGATGCTCCGCCAGTACCCGTTCTCCAAGGATATCCTCGTCTACACCCCCGAGGAAGTGGACGAATACCGCCACCTGCGCGCCTCGCTCATTCGCAGAGCCCTCGACGAAGGGGTCGTCCTGTATGAAAAGCAAGCGTGAGCACGACCATAGCGGACATACTACCTCGCCAGCGCGCGGCCTCAACACCGTCGAGGGCGGCGTCGTCCTGCCCGAAATCGCCACGCTGTTCCACCTGCCGTGCGCGCACCTCGAGAAGGTGCTTGGTTCAGCCGGCTAAAGAACGCACAATCGGTGTGCTGTTGGGCGTCTCGGCAGGCCTCGAGGCTAACTAACCTAGGAGTCCGGTCATGACAACGCGGCTATCGCTCACCCCGCGGGGCAAACCGTCAGGGCAACATTCCAGGAAGCGGCAGTTGGCGAGGTCGTTCTTCGTCGTTCTGGGGCTCGTGTCTTTGGTGGGGCCCTGCGCGTCGTTTGCCCTTGGCACCATAGCGATCCTCGACTGCCTCCTTGCGATCGCCGTGATCGCCTTCTTCGTCTATCTGAACTACCTGCTTCTGGATGCGTTCATCATGACAAAGGATCCTGTCTATGTCGCCCTATTCGCTGCCCTCTTCTTGTGGCCGATCATCACCTGCGGGATCTCCTACTACCTGACGGCGATCGAACAGCTTCCCAAGAAGGGTCTCGAATATAGGATCGGAGGGTTTGGGGATTCGCTCACCATCGGCTTCATGCTCGGAGTTGAGGGCCTCAATGAGAAGTTCCTGCGTCCAAGCCTGCTGCTGATGCTTGGCACGAATATCGTTTTCCTCGTGCCCGTCCTTACGATGTACCGGCGAGCCACGATGAAGAGGCTTGCTTCGAAGAACGCTGATCGAGAGGCCGAGCCATGAAGCACATCCTTGCTGTTCTGGTTCTCGTTGCCTTATCCCTCTGCGTCTCTATGCCGCTGCACGCCGCCGAGTTTCGCGCGCTCTGGGTCGATTGCGAGGGCAAGAACGGGACGTTGCGCTCGAAGGCGAAGATCGTCGAGATGCTCGAGACCGCCAAGCGGATCGGCTGCACGGACCTCTTCGTGCAGGTCTATCGCGGCAACCGGTCGTGGTTCCGCTCGGCGCTCGCCGACACGACGCCCTACCGCGAGATCAAATCCTCTGAGGGGATCGACTGCCTCCGCTTCCTCATTGACGAGGCGCATAAGCGCGATCTGCGGCTCCACGCGTGGTTCAATGTCTTTCGCATCACGCGCAACGTGGAGGCGCCGATGCTGAAAAAACTCGGCCGCTCGATCGCCATCATGGACAACCACGGCCGGTCGGTCCTCGACTACAAGGACTTCCGCGTCCCCAAGCCCGCCGGCCTCTACTATGAGCTTTCCGACGAGTCGCTCATGCTCGACCCCGGCAACCTTGGAGTCCATCGCTATCAGCTTGACGTGATTCGGGAGGTACTTGAAAGCTATCCCGGCCTCGACGGCGTGCACCTTGACTTTGTCCGCTACCCGAGCGTGCTCCCCTTTCCGCCCGGCTCGCGGTTCAGCGGCGTGCTCGACTTCGGGTACAACCCCTCGACGATCAAGCGGTTCGAGCAGCGCACCGGCCTCGACCCGCGCACAATGGCGCGCAACCGCGCCAACTGCCAGAAGTGGGACGACTTTCGGCGCGAGAACGTCACGCGCTTCGTCCGGAGTGTCGCCGAGCTCATCAGGGAATCCGGCAAGCCGGTCAAACTCTCGGTGGCCGGGGTCGCGTTCGCGGATCGCGCCTACCTCAGCTTCTTCCAGGACTGGCGCGCCTGGTGCGAGGAGGGTCTCGTGGACTTCGTCGTCACGATGAACTACACCGACGACCGCCGGCTCGCGCGCTACAATTCGCGTGTCGCCGCTGCGGTTGCCGGTAAGGCACCCGCCTATGTCGGCCTCCAGGCATTCATCGAGCCGCTCGATTCGGACGCCGTCCTCGCCCAGATCGCCGACGCCCTCGACGCCGGCGCCCAGGGCCTCTGCCTGTTCAGCTATGACACCATCCGCCTCAAATGCCCCGAGCTGTTCGACAAACTAAGGGACAAATGGATACGCCAATAGAGAGAGGGGGTGATCAAGTGAGCTGGAAGTGCGGCTACGATCTTTGCTGGGAGCCAAGGAAGGCCGTGTGGGATTCGCTTGCGCGTCTCGGGTCACCGGAAATCCTGGAACGGCACCTTGAGAAGCGATCAAAGGAACACGGGACGCCCGCGAGCGAGCTTCGAGAGAGAGCGGAGCATGCATCCCTCTGCTTGCGCCAAGCCAGGCACTACTTCAATGCTGCAGCTTCCGTCCCCATGGCAGTGCGCCCGGAGCTCCTCTACTACAGCGCGTACAGCCTTGCATTTGCCCTGATTGTATGCCTGTCGCACGATTCGCCGAACATCCCGCTCGCGAGGACGAAGGTGAAAAAGAACCACGGGCTCCGCCTTAGCCAATTGGCCGACCCATGTCTGGACCTCCCAGATACTTGCGCGGGAGCATCCACGGTTCTGTGCTCGTTCGCGTGCCGTCCCCTTCAGCATGGAACGCTTCGCGAGGTGTGCGAGGTCGCGAGCACCGACTTCTTGACGGCGAGCATCCCGCAGCATAGCCACCAGAGCCGCGTAGGGTTTATGACCAGAAAGATCGTTTTCGAGTACGATCGCCTCCCAAGCCGCGGCGAATGGCATAAGCACATGCAGCAGGGGTGGACCTTGGGCAAGCTTGTTTCCTGGGTGCCGGGGGTCCACGACGTACTTCGGGAGTCGGGGCTCACCCCACTAGCTGCGCCTGGAGGCCGGCACGATTTCACCTCACACGGACCTGGTCTGATGCTGATATGCGATCTCCTCAGTCAATCGGATGCGGACGCTTTTGAGCAAAAATGCAGGTCGCTGGGGTGGCAAACCACTCGAGATGGCAACGCGGTTCTCGGCGAATGGTCCAGGCACCCAGCATCCTCACCTCCGCCTTTTCCGCCCGCGGTGGAGGATCAACATGGTACTGCGTGGTACTTCCTCGACGATGGCCCTGACCTAGCCGAATTCCCAACGCTGCTTTCAGCCCTTTTCGTATTGGGCATGCTAGTTCGGTATTTTCCGGATTTCTGGACGAAACTCATTATCCAGTGGCCTGATCTTCTCCGGGTCTTCGAGGAATTCTGTGACGTTGCGAGCCACAGGCTTCCCAATCTCGCCCTTAACCACATGCTCGGCCGCCTCATCTTCTTCACCACTTCCGTTCCGCCATTAGCTCGTTAGCCTGCGTGCCTCCGACTCGTACCAGTGCCGTGACGCGATGTTAGCGCCCAGGGCCTCTGCCTGTTCAGCTATGACACCATCCGCCTCAAGTGCCCCGGCCTGTTCGATCTCCTCGCCGGCTCGAAGGGGAAGCCCTGGGGCAAGAGCTGGCGTCCGAGGCCCGAATGAGCCGGCAGCCCGTCGGGGCCGTAGCGAGCCGCTGCATCAGGCGCGAGACGCGCGGCGAGAGACGACACCGTCAAAAGCAGTTGCCAACCGGGGCGGATCATGCCAGAAGAGTGGCGGAGCAGTCCGGAGTGACGAGAGGCGTCTCCTGAACCTGCACGGGCGGCCCGAGGCCGGGACCGGGCTTCGATGAAGGCGCCGCGTGGCGGGCCGCGTCATGACCCGTGGGCCCGGAAGGAGGGCCCTGGACCCAAGGCACGGGGCGTGACTTGATCCGATTGCCTCCGGCCTGACCCGCCCTCGCTCGGGGCCACGAAGCATTGACCGACTCGGGACGGGTTCACCGATGCCCTTTGGCGTCAAGACGCATGGGCGACGGCTCGGCCTGCCGGAGCGGATGCTCCTCCTCGCCACTCGGTTCGTAGCGTGCCCCGTGCTCCAACGAGGGTTCGATCTGGGTTCACGACTCAAGAAGCTCTGGAAAAGATAAGGAGTGCGGCGGCTTTCCCCGCCGGTTGCGAGGCCACGCTGCCTGGTACGCCGCACGCCGCTGGCTGCCGGCCCCAGCTAGTGTATCAGCCAGTTTGCGGTGATGGTCGGAGCTGTTTTCACTTTGATTCGGATGTGAGGCATCTTGAGTGTGGCTACCCACCTTTACAACATGCTCAATGAGCAAGGATCCGCCGGCCCTTTAGGGCTGCGGCGTGTCGAGGGCGGCCCGCCCTCGAATCGCGGGCAGGCTGCCCGCGACACTATTG
>CBDUSE010000144.1:0-8058 GCA_965369835.1 uncultured bacterium | reverse complement strand
CCCGCCGATGAACGCGCCGATCAGGGCGAACGGCACCACGACGCCCGCGCCGAGCGCCAGCGTCACTGCGAGGCTGCGGCTGAACTTCGGGCCGACCTGGTCGGCGAGGTAGCCCATCGTGATCGGGATCATCGGATAGACGCACGGTGACAACGCCGCGAGCAATCCCCCAACGAGCGCCAGCGCCAACCACAGCGGCAGCGAACGCTCCTTCGGGGGCTCAACGGTGCCGCCCGCCACCTCTTGGACCTCCTTGTAGAAGGCGGTCTCGCCCCGATAGCCGACGATGCGCTTGAGTTCCTTGCCGTCGGCGTTGAAGAAGATGATGTTGGGTTTGCCGACGAGGTTGTACTTGTCAACGTAGGCCTTGCCCGCACCGTTCGTCGCGGCGGGCGGCATGTCGTCGGTCACTTCGGCGGCGACGAGCGACGCTAGCTTGTCACGGAACGGCTTGAACTCGGCGTTCTCGGCGGCCGGCGAGCCGATCGTGATAGGGAGCTTGTGCTTGATCTGCCGGAGGCCGAAGCAGACCTGCTCGCTGCACGGGGAGTATGTGAACGTGAGCCGGGTGGTGCTAGGACCAGCGACTGCGTCCGGTTCGACGCGCAGCTCGTAGATCGCGAGGAACTCGCCGATGAACTCGAGGAACTCAAACGTGCCAACCTTCTGCGTGTGCAGCGGCGAATGCCACGACCTGCCGAGCGCAAAGGCGCTTCCCTCGTCGAGCGCCAGGCCGATCTGGTCCTGGAGGTGGTAGCCTTCCGGGATGATGGTGGTGATGGCGACGAGCGCCGTGGCGCCCGGCTCGATGGTCGTGTGCGAGGCGACGAAGCGGAACTCGAGCGTCGGTTCCTCCGATGTGCCGGTCTCGCCAAACGGGTCGCCCAGGGCGGCGTGGGATGCGCCGGCCGCCAGAAGGAGTGCCGTCACTATCGTCAACGCTGCCGCTCGAGTCATCGCGTGCTCCTTCAATTGTCAACGCCTGAGGCCGCAGATCGTTCCTGCGCCGGGCGAAAACAGGCCCGCCTTTGGCGGGCAAGCTCGCGTCACCGTTTCTTGTCGAGGAGGCGTATGGCGCAGAACTCGCTGCACATGGTGCAGGCGTCGTCGAAGCGCGAGACGCTCGCCTGGTGATAGGCTCGGGCCCGTTCGGGGTCGAGGGCGAGCTCGATCTGTTTCGACCAGTTGCGGCGCTTGCGCCAGCGGGCCATCTCGTCGTCCCATGCGCGTGCGCCGGAGACGCCCTTGGCGATGTCGCCCGCGTGGGCCGCGATCCGCGCGGCGATCACGCCCTCGCGCACGTCGTCGAGCTCGGGTAGGCGCAGGTGTTCGGCCGGGGTGACGTAGCAGAGGAAGTCGGCGCCCGCGGCGGCCGCGATCGCGCCGCCGATGGCCGAGGTGATGTGGTCGTAGCCGGGCGCCACGTCGGTGACGATCGGCCCGAGGACGTAGAACGGCGCGTCGTGGCAGAGCGCCTTCTCGAGCCGGATGTTCTCGGCCACCTCGTTCAAGGGGATGTGGCCCGGTCCCTCGATCATCACCTGGACGCCGGCCTCGAGCGCGCGCTGCTGGAGCTCGCCGAGCGTGACGAGCTCGGTGATCTGCGTCCGGTCGGTGGCGTCGGCGAGGCAGCCGGGCCGCATGCCGTCGCCGAGGCTGAGGGTGACGTCGTAGCGATAGGCGATCTTGAGCAGCCGGTCGAACTCGGCGTAGAGCGGGCTCTCCTCGCCGTTGGTGAGAATCCAGTTCGTGAGGAACGCGCCGCCGCGGCTCACCACGCCGATCACGCGTCCCTCGCGCTGCAGCACCTCGACGCTTGCGCGGGTCACGCCGCAATGCACGGTAATGAAGTCCACGCCCTCGCGGCAGTGCGCCTCGATCGCCCCAAAAATCTCGTCGGGCGTCATCGAGCTGATCTCGCGCCCCTGCGCGATGACCTCGACGGCGGCCTGGTAGATCGGCACCGTACCAAGCGGCATGTCGCACGTCCCGAGGATTCTTTTACGGATCGCGACGATGTCGCCCCCGGTCGAGAGGTCCATCACCGTGTCCACGCCGGCGTTCTTCGAGGCCTCGAGCTTCTTGAGCTCGAAGTCGAGGTCGCACACGTCCGGCGAGGTGCCGATGTTGGCGTTCGTCTTCGTTGAAAGACCGGTGCCGATGCCGATCACGCGGCTGAAGTCGTGGCCGACGTTCTTCGGCACGACGATGGTGCCGTTCGCGACGCCCTCGACAATGCGCTCGACCGCGACGCCGTCGTGCTCGGCCGCCGCGCGCATCGCGTCAGTTGCCCGGCCTTTACGGGCCGTTTCTATCTGCGTCATGCTACTCATGAGACTCAACCTTACCGTGTCGGTTCAAGTTCCGGGAAGTGCCGGGAAGGTTCGTCCTGCCTGGAGGAGACCAATCCTCTGAATCATAATAGCACACCACGCTCCCTTGGCGAGGGCGGAAGTTCCTGACAATACGAAGTCAACCAGGCTGAGCGCTTGCTTCCCCGCACGAGAAGACGCCTGAAGGCATTCGGTCGAGAAGCCGGCTGAAGCCGGCTCTGGATGGAGACGGCACCCCGAAACCACCGGCTGAAGCCGGCGGCAAAAGAAGAAAGCGGCTGAAAGCCGGCTCTTGGAGCAGCGATATGGCACATCCGTGGGTCGAGACAGGCAGCAACATGCAGAACCGGCTGCCGGCTTACTTCCAGTTGAGGAAGACATCCTCGGCGGTGCCGTCGAGGATGTTCTCGACGGCCTGGTAGCCCTGGATGAACGAGTGGTCCATGTTGCCGATCTCGTAGCGCCACGCGCCGAACCGGCCGCGGCTCATGATGCCGAGCTTCTCGAGCGCGGGCTGGAGCACGGCGAGCGCGGCGTCGCGCTCGAGGGTCGGGACCGGGTAGGCCTGCGGTACTTCGATCGCGAACTCGTCCACGATGCGCGTGCGGTCATCCTCGCCGAGGAGCCCCGCGTTGATCGCGCCGTCGAGCGTCTCCTTGACGATCTGCTTCGGGCGCGGCTTGACGTCGCTGAACGAGGTCTCGCACATGAGCGAGTGGTAGCGCTTCACGTCGCCGCCGGGGACGTTGTTGTACGAGTAGATCGAGAAGTTGGTGGTGCGGTAGAAGGGGCAGTTGTCCTCGGGGAAGTACATCCAGCAGCGGGTGTTGTCCACGGGGCGCTCGATGCCGAGGCCGGCGATCAAGGCGCTGTTCCAGCGCAGCTTCGAGGCGGCCTCGACGAGGTCGCCACGCCTGGGCGTGAGCCGTTCGGCGAGGTGATTGAGCGGCATCGTCGTGATGAGCACGTCGTACTCGTCGGTCTCACCGCCGGCGAGCTTGATTCTCTTTCCGGCGGTGTCAATCTCGACGACCTCGGCGTTGAGCGTCGCCTTGCCCTTGATCGTCTCGCCGAAGCGGCGGTAGATCTCGCCGGTGCCGCCGTAGAGCGGGAAGCGGAACGTGTTGTTCGGGCCCCACCCGACGTCGTCGTGCCGGGTGATGACGTTGCGCAGCACGCGCTCGATATCCACGACGCTGACGCGCTCGGCGATCCAGCCGGCGCTCATCTTCTTCGGCTCTGTGGCCCAGACCTTGAAGTTGTACGGCTCCATGAAGTACCTGGCGATGCCGGAGCCGAATGTGGTGCGGATGAACTCGCCGAAGTTGGCCGACCTCGCCGAGCTCGGTCGGCGCGTCGAGCGCTCCTGGCCGTGGACCTCGATAAGGCCCATGAGGCACTCGAGCAGCGCGTCGGGCGGCAGGTAGCGGACGTTGTTCTGGAACGGGTAAGGGACCCACGTGTTTTGAAGGCGGATCCAGCTCTCGCGCTCGTGCTCGAGCCGATCGTCGCCCAGCATCTCGTCAACGAGCGCGTCGAACTCGGTGAAGTGGCTGAAGATGACGTGGCCGCCGATGTCCCAGGTGAAGCCGTTCTCGTCGGTCATCGAGCCGGCAAGCCCGCCGAAGACCGGATCGCGTTCGTAGAGGTGCCAGTTGTCGTAGCCGAGCTCGCTCAGCCGCCGCGCCGCGCCGCAGCCGGTCGGCCCCCCGCCGATGATGATGATGCGCTTATCCATTGTTGTGATTCACCACAGATTGCCACAGATGACGCAGATCGAGGCCGGAGATCGAGTGGCTCATAAGGATGGCCGCGAGCCGTACTTCTTCTTCATCTCGGCGACCTTGGCGGTGTCCACCAGGTCGGCGGCGATCAGTTGCTCGATGCTCGGGATGAAGCGGTCGTTCATGATCTTGACCGCGCACATCGGCTCGCTCGCCTCCGGGATGTACGGATAGATATCGAGCTTGTTGAAGATCTTGGTGTTGAGGTGCGTGATGTCGTCGAGCGTCAGCTCGTTCGCGTAGGTCCCGTTGATTGAAAACGCGACGATGTTCGAGGCGATCGAGTAGAGGATCGTCTGTTCCTTCATGTTGTCGTTCTTCTTGTCGAGCCTCGAGTTGGTGTTGCCGATGATCGCCACGTCGCCCTCGCCCGCCACGTCGAGGTCGGCGAAGTAGATCGCCGTCAGGGTATCCACAAACGAGCGCGTCGTGTGGACGCAGTCCTTCATCTGCTTGCCCTCGACCACGTATTCGCCCGAGATCATCCACATGTCGCGCGCGAGGCGCTCGAAGATCCGCAAGCCGACGCGGCCGCACGACTGCGCGGCGCAGCGCCCGGCCATGACCGGCTCGTTGTTCCGGCCCGGCTTGGCGATCTTCAGGTAGAGCCAGTGCTTTTCGGGCTGGGCGACGATCGGGTAGGCCATGTACGGCATCGGGTCGTACTCGGCGAAGTTCTTGATGTCCGAGTCGCTGTAGCAGAGGTAGCGCGGGAAATCCCCTTCCTGGACGAGGAAGCGGTAGATGTACATCGCATACAGCGTCATGCCCCGGCCGCGGGGCTTCGGGTCGTTGAGCAGCTCGCGGAACTTGTCCCACTTGACGCAGGCGTACATGTCGGCCTGGCGGATGGCCCTGACACCGTGGGACTCGACGACCTCGATCGAGTTGTCGTCGCTGTTGGCGTCCATGCAGATGATCTGCTCGGGGCCGTCGAGTTGCTCGACGAGGAACTTGACGATCGGGCCGACCGTGTCGCCCTCGTTCCACATCGGGATCTGCACCTGGAAGTCCTTCGAGCGCAGGAAGGCGAGGCACTCGTCCATGGTCGCCTTGTCCTTGAGCGGTTCGCCGGGCGTGAAGAAGTCGTCTTCGAGCGACTTTCTGAACGTGTCGAAGTCCTCACCGGCGAGAATCGAGAAGTGGGCTTGTGAGCGGGCGACGTCCGCTTCACCTTTCAGTGCTTCATCCATTTGTGACATCGTGCTGCGGTCTCCTTGTCCCTTTCCTCCAGATACAAGTCATCTCGCAAGCCCGGCAGGGCGGGGTGCTGCGCACGGTTCTTTGACGGGGGCCGCGAGACCGGGAGAGTTCATATACATCGAAACCGGGCACGCTGTAACCCTGAAAACGCACTTGGCGCAATCTTTTTTCAGGGGCCCCTGGGACCCGGTTCCACCGGGCTGGGACTGCGCGCCTTGCGGCGGGCGGGGCGTTCGCGGACGCTGACCCGGCCGTCGAGGATCCGGATGCTGAGTCGCTTGCCCTTGTAGGGGAGGTTCTCGAGGACGACTCGCCTGAAGCCAAACGGCAGCGGCTCGATGCGGTAGCCGCCGTCCGGCTCCGGCCGGAATCCGACCACGTACTTGATGATGAGGTCAACGATCCACGAGTGCTGGTAGTCGTCAATGCCGCGGAAGACCGAGGCCACGCCTGTCAGTGGGTTGTAGTGCTCGAAGGAGTTGGGGCGCCCGACGTCCTGATAGAAGAACATCATCCGGATGAACGTGCCGAGCATCTCGGCGGCGCGCTCGCGGAGCTTCGGCTCGAAGCGACTTGCCTCGACGAGCGCCTCGATGATGTGGCTGTTGGCCATCGGCCAGACGCGGCCGTTCCAGGGGCACTGGTGGCGCTTGCCACGCCAGAGGCCGTCGGGATTGAACGAGGGGTCTTTGCGGCTCGTGGCGGGCACGGGGAAGGGGGTCCAGAACTCGTCGGGGTCGAGCAGGTGGCGTACGAGGCCCGGGAGGTGCTCTTTCTGGGCGATGTCGGTGAAGTAGGGGTAGAAGCAGACGGCCGCCTCGACGCCGGTACGCTCGCCGGTGGCGGGGTCCACGTCAGAGAACATCTCGCGCTTCGGGTCCCACATCTGCTCGCGTACGGCGTCGCGGGTACGCTCGGCGGCGGCGTCCCAGCGTGCGGCCGCATCGCCGTCGCCGAGGCGCCGGGCGATTGCGGCGAGCGCGCGGTGAAGCTCGTAGACGTACAGCGTGGCGTCCACCCCTTTGAGGCGGATCATTGGCTCGCCCAGGCCGGCGTCCGCGGCCGGGTTGACGGTCGTGTAGCGGCTCATGAACTCCTGGCCGGTCTCGAACTGGTCCACCACGTCGAAGAGGCCGCTCTGCTCGTGGTCGCGTACGCGGTCGAAATACTCAGCGTAACGGCTCAGCGGCCCATAGATCTCGCGCAGGAATTCCTTGGAGGGGTGCACCTCGTCGAGCGCCATGACGGCACGGCCCCAGTTGGCGTGGAAGAAGTCCCAGCCGACGCCGGCATGCACGAAGATCGTGCCGGGCAGCGAGCCGTCCTCGCGCTGGTTGTGGATGAAGTTGCGCAGGCAGCCGCGGGCAAGCTCGGCGTCCGGCATCCAGCGCGTCTCGAGCATGTGGGCCGGGGCGCTGTAGGCGATCGGGCCGTGGAAGTAGTCGAGCCCCTCGTTGACGGCGGGCCACGGCTGCTCGGCGGCGCCGCCACGCGTGGTGAGCAGTCGGAGCCCGTACCAGCGGTACCAGTAGTACCTGGTGATGTACTCGTCGTCGCACTCGAACCGGGGGAGGCTGTCGAAATAGCGCTTCCAGCTCAGGTGCGAGCGGTCCGAGAGCAGGCTCGGCGTGGCAACCGCGTCGGCGAAGGCCGCCTGGGCGCGGTGCGGCGAGTCAGCGATGGCCGCGCAGAGTTTTATGGAGCGCTCCTGGCCGGGCTCGAGCTCGACCACGGCGTGCTGGCCGATGTAGACGAGGCCGTCGGGACACACGCCGCCGAGGTTGATCTCGTTGCCGAGGCTCTCGCCGTCGAAGCGGTCGTGAAATGGCGTGAGCGCCCAGCGTGGCTGGTTCTCGGTCGGCTGGGAGAGCTGCACGAGGTACGAGCGGCGCGACGCATCCATGCCGAGCACGCAGGTGACGTTGCGGATCGGGCCGGGCCGGACCTGGAGCGCCCGGGTGAACGAGACGGCATCGTCGAGCACGCGTACGTCGCGCGCGTGATGGGCGAGTTCGCCGGGCGCGTACGGCTGGCAGGTCCACATGATGACGTGCAGACGCCGCGCGTGCCGGCCCCTGTTGCGAATGATGAAATCCGAGGCGAGCACATCGGTCTCGAGAACGCACTTGCGCTCCTGCACGCGCAGGCCATGCGCGGCGCGCCCGATGACGACGTAGTTGACCCGGAAGGCGCTCGGGCGCCACAGGTAGCGCCTGGAGCGCAGCGGCAGGGCGCGCACCTCCTCGTCAAGCAGGGAGACGGCGAAGACGGGGGCGAAGGGGAGGTTGTAGTAGCTCGCCTCGTCCCAGAAGCCGGGGCGCGTGAGCCAGACGGGGAACCTGGGAGCCCAGCAGAGGGCGTCACCCCCACCAAGATACCATTTATCCCTGCGTTGCAGGTACTTGTTAATATCGCGCCGGGCCATCGCCGCCTTGCCTGTCCGGGTTGTGAAACTCCTGGGAACAACTATCGGGCCGGGAACGTATATACCAGTGAGACGCGCAAAGGAAAACGAAAGAAGAGGAAGCAGCGGGACGCACGACATGGGCGGGAGAAGAAGCCCGCCCTGAAAGAAGCAGTCGTTGCAGCCTGAGAGTATGGATCCCCCTTATCTCCTTTCACCATAAAGACCCCTCTTCCCCTCGGCCTCGTCCTCCCCCTCGGGACGAGGCCACTTTTCTTTTGGGCATGTAGCATTGCCCGGCGGCCAGGGGCAGACAAGGTGTCCGTTCCACGTC
>CBDUSE010000143.1:0-8110 GCA_965369835.1 uncultured bacterium | reverse complement strand
CCCAACTCCTATATGCATAAAGACTTACGTAAATCTAAGCCTGGAACATCCGTTGCAGCTCCGGCCGATCACGCTCGTGCCGGACTGGCGGAAGCAGCGGCGGATGTGGCGGAAGTTGCCTCCCGGCGTGGCGAGAATGCGGTCCGAATGAACGCCCTCCGACCCGGATAATCTCCCCGCACGTCTTGCCGAACGAACCCTCCATGCCGATCATAACTGCGGCTATCGGCAAGAAGAGGCGTAACCGTCGATAAGACCCGAAGCCACCGGAACTTGCAACAGGTAGGCGCGTGCGAAGCACGGCCATTGTTGGGGTCACGCGGCGATGGGACATACGCGGCTCGGTGACATCCCGCGCACGCGGAAATGGCAGGATGTCGTTTCCCTGATCGCCGGAGGCGCTGGCGCGGCGCAAATCGCGAACGGCGTCATTCGAGTAGCGGAACGCGGGCTTCAGCTCGCGACCGAGCACAAGGCGCTCGTCGAGGCATTCTGGCTGCTCACGCAGCTGCCCATAGCAGCGAAGGAACGCGATTTCGCTGCCGCTCTTCGTGAGCGAGGCCTCCAGCTCTCCGATGCGCCCGGCTTGATGGAGGTGGTCGCAGCAGTTTCTGAGGCCGTCGATGCCCGACTGCCCAATAATGCCGGTAGGACCGATCTCGGCGAAATGGCGCAGTCCGCCGCCGCCGAGTCCATCGTGCAAGTCGTTACCGAACGAACCCAGAGCCTGTTCGGGTCGACGCCGGAGGACGTGAAGGCCGGCCTGGCCAGCTTGGGCACGGTCAAACAGTTCGGCGTGTTCGCTCGTCAGTTCTACGCACGGCTCACCAACAAGGTCCTGCAGTATTACGTCAGCCGCGTGACCGCGAACAATGTCGGCGGTCATGAGCTGCGCTTTCCGACGCTTGCGGCGAAGGCGGAGTTCGACAAGGCGCTTGCACTCCATTGCCGAGAAGCCTCGAAGATCGTCGAGGCGTTTGCTGGCGAGTGGTTCTCAAAGACGCGGTGGGAGAAGAAGGGCATCTCTCGCGAGGACGCCGCCGGGTTCGCGCATGTTGCGATGCAGAAGATGGTGGACGAGCTGAAGGCGGGGGCGAAATGACACCCGGCACAAAGCTAGTCCTGTGCGGTGAGGCGGCAGCCGGAAAGCGGACAGCGACGGACACGCTTTGCTTGCGCAACGTCGGCGCGCGCCGTCACGTGTATCTACAAATCGACGATATCAGCCGAACGCTGGGGACGAACATCCCTCATCAGATGATCGATCTCATCGAGATCGCAACCTTCGTATACGTGGCGGACCAGTACTTTCCACGCGGCGGGCACGGCGTAGAAGACATGGGAGCGAACTGGCGCAGATCGCTCCACTTCGAGATACCCGTGCGGTGCCTCGACCTGTGACGGCGCGATGATGTCGCCACGGCGCTACGCGAAACGCTGAGCTTCCTCTCCGAAGACGAATACGCCTTCACATTCCGTAAGTATCAGAAGCCCCCGTCGCCCGAAGGCTACTTCAACTTCGCCGACATGGACTACGCCCTCAAGCCCGAACGAGTCGTTCTGTTCTCGGGTGGACTGGATTCGCTTGGAGGAGCGGTCCAGGAGATTGTGGTAGAGGGCCGACCAGTCGCGCTGGTCTTTCACCAAGCGACGACGAAGCTGATCAACCGGCACCGGACGTTGCACCAGATGCTTGACGGCCGCGCGAAGGGCCCCAAGCCGCTCCATGTCACCGTGCGCATCAACAAGGCCAAGCGCCTGAATCATGAATACACGCAACGCAGCCGCTCGTTTCTGTACGCTAGCCTCGCGGCGGCGGTCGCGCGGATGTGCGGGCTCCACGCCATTCGCTTCTACGAGAACGGGACGGTCAGTTTGAACCTCCCTATTGCGCGGGAGGTGGTCGGGGCCAAGGCGACGCGTACGACGCACCCGCGGGTTCTCGCCGGCTTCTCGCAGCTGTTTTCGCTGCTGACTGAGATGGCCTTTGTTGTCGATAACGGCTTTCTCTGGAAGACAAAGGAGGACGTCATTCGGGCGATCGTCGACGCCGAGTGTGGCGGCATGATCGAATGGTCGACGAGCTGCGCGCACACCTGGGAAATGACACTGGCCAATCCACACTGCGGCAAGTGCTCGCAGTGCATTGACCGTCGATTCGCGATTCTCGCAGCTGGTGCGGCCAACTTCGAGCGCGCTTGTTCTTACGGCGTCGATCTGCTGAAGGGGCCTCGCGAAAAGGGGGAGCCGCGCACCATGCTCGCATCGTACGTTGAGCTTGCCCAACAGGTCGCCACGATGTCCGAGTTGGATTTCTTTATGCGGTTTGGTGAGGTGGCGAGAATCGTGCGTCACTTGGGCGGCGCGGCGGACCAGAACGGCCGCAAGGTGTACGAATTGTATCGGCGGCACGCGGCGACCATCGGGCGCGTTATTGATCAGGGACTGGCGCAGTGCGCCTCGCAGATCCGAGCACGCTCTCTGCCTGAGCGATGCCTTCTAAGGATGGTCCACGACCCGAGCGTGCCCGGTGCGGCGGGTGCGGTCAGCGCGTCCCCGCCTCCAACACGCAAGCCGGACGATGACGCGTACATTCTCCGCTCGAATTCGGCTACCGGCTGGATGGCGAACGAAACGCGATCCTCGTCGACGCGACGACCGAGGTCGGCTCGGTCGTCGCGCGCATCTTTACGTCCCTGCTGCTGCGCGAGATCGGTGAAGACGCTTTCAAGATACGCGCCGTCGAGTCGCAATCGCAAGTCGAGGGCAAAGAGAAGGCGGCGTGAGCAGCGTGTCTGTCAATAACGGGCATTTGCCTCTCATCCGTCTCGGTCAGGGCGAATACCGCCGCGACGTGTATCCGGAGGACCTGGGAATGATCAGCGGTAATGGCAAGCCTGCAAAGATCGACCCGCGATTCCTGATCCGCGAGCCGGCGGACGTCTACCACGCCAAGGCGAAGGACTTCCTCTCAGCGCACGCGCTGGCCGAGTTCCGGCGGTGTCCGCTGCTGTATCGCAAGAAGGAACTGGGCCTGGTGCCCGAACGCGACACGACGGCGCACGTCATCGGCCGCGCAGCGCACACGTTGATCCTCGAGGGCCGACAGCGCTACGAGCGCGAGTATGCCGTCGGTGGGCCGATCAACGCGAAGACGGGGCAGCCTTACGGGTCAAGGACGAAGGCCTTCGCGGAGTGGGCGGAGAAGCAGAGCAAGCCGGTGCTCAGCGACGCGCACGCGGCGCTCGTCGAGCAGATGGCCGCGGCGGTGCAGGGTCACCTTTTCGCTCGCGAGTTGTTCAGTGAAGGCGTGGCTGAGGGCGTCGTGCGCTGCGAGTACGCCGGGCACCGCTGCCAGGCACGGATTGACTGGATCAACCCGACCGACGACCGCGGCATTGTCGATCTGAAGACCGCCGACGAACTCGACTCTTTTGAGCTATCGATGCGCGCCTTCGGCTATCTGCACCAGGTCGCGTTCTACCGGGCGCTCGTGGCCGAGGTGTCGGGCTACAAACTGCCGGTCCACATCGTCGCGGTTGAGAAGCGCGAACCGTTCCGCTGCGGGGTGTGGCAGCTCGCGCCCAAGGTGCTCGACCAGGCGCGGCGCGAGAACGAGGAAGCGATGCAGGACCTGCGCCGGTGCCGTGAGACCGGCAACTGGTTCACGAGATTCGAGTCAATGCGGCTGATCGATCGTCTGTGAGCCCAGGTGCACGACAAAGCCACGAAGTCATGGAGGCAGACACATGAAGATGCTTGATCAGATCCACAGCGGAAAACAGCCAGCGCCACGCCGCTTGACGCTCTACGGCGTCCACGGCGTGGGTAAATCAACATTCGGCGCGATGGCCGAACAACCCATCTTCATCCCGACCGAGGACGGCCTGGCCGACATCGAGTGCGACAAGTTCCCGCTCGCCAAAGCGTACAGCGACGTGCTGGCGGCGCTGGCCGAGCTGTACACTGAAGACCATTCGTACAAGACGATCATCGTTGACAGTCTCGACTGGCTCGAGCGCCTGATCTGGGCCGATGTGTGCCAGAAGCGCGGCGTCGAGAACATCGAGGACATCGGCTTCGCGAAGGGCTACGTTTTCGCCCTCACTCAATGGCGCGAGGTGTTGGAGGGCCTCGACGCGCTTCGCAACGAGCGCGGCATGATGGTCATCCTCATCGCGCACGCCAAGATCGAGCGGTTCGACAACCCCGAGACGGACAGCTACGACCGGTATTCGCCGCGGCTGCACAAGCTCGCTTCTGCCTTGGTGCAGGAATGGGCGGACGAGGTTCTGTTCGCCACGTACCGCGTACACACCAAGACGACCGATCAGGGATTCGACCGCAAGCGCGTGCAGGGCATCGGCACCGGCGAGCGGATCATTCGCACCACGGAACGGCCAGCGCACGTCGCCAAGAACCGATTGAATCTGCCGGACGAGATCCCGCTGGACTGCCGCGTCTACGCCGCGTTCGCGCGTGGCGAGAACCCGCTCGACACTCCCGAGACTCAATCCGCTGAACATGGAGAGTGAACAATGGCAAATCTGAACGGATTTGATGCGAACGAAGTGGAACCTGCTGTCGGTTTCGACCCGATCCCGGCCGGCAAGTACCTGGCGATTATCACGGAGTCGCAGTTCAAGACGACCAAGAACGGTGTCGGGCAGTACCTGCAGCTTACGTTCCAGGTCGTCGAGGGCGAGCACAAGGGCCGGCTGCTCTGGTCGCGACTGAACCTCGACAACCCGAACGCGACGACGGTGAAGATCGCGCGGGCCGAGCTATCGGCCATCTGCCGTGCTGTCGGCGTGATGGCGCCGAAGGACTCGGTCGAACTGCACAACCTGCCGCTGGTGATCAAGGTCGGCCACAAGCAACGCGACGACACGGGCGATCTGACCAACATCATCAAGGGCTACGAGAAGAAGGACGTTGCGGAGCAGCCAGTGTCGGCGGCCACGGGGAACGGCAAGGCGCCGTGGCAGCGCTGACGCAGGTATTCGAGCTGCCGTACCCGCCGTCGGTGAACCACTACTGGCGGCGGGTCGGCTTCCGCACGCTGATCAGCCGCGGGGGCAGGCGCTATCGCAGGGAGGTGATCGCGCTCCTCGCGGCTGACCGTGCGGCGCCGCTGCGCGGCCGGCTCGAGGTTGTCGTCCACGTGTTCCCACCTGACAACCGGCGACGCGACCTGGACAACCTGCAGAAGGCGCTCTGCGACGCGCTTGAGCACGCGGGCGTGTACGCGGACGACAGTCAGATCGACCGGCTGGACGTGCATCGCGGTCCGGTCGTGCCGGGCGGCAAGGTGATCGTGCAGGTCACAGAGAAGTCATGCGGCCAGACAACGGACAGTCCGCGTTGCTCGAAGCCGAGCTGATCGGCGCCGCGCTGCGTTACACCGCGGTCGCGGACTGGTTTGAGTCGCGGCCAACTTCGCGCGCCGCGCAGGATTGCGAGGCTGAGGCGATGGAGGCGTTCAATCGCATTGAGGACGAGCTGCGCACCGCCGGTCGCCGTCTGCTGCGCCGCCTTGGGCACCGTCAGCTCGTGCTCGAGCAGGCATTGAACGGGGTGGCGACAACATGATCCTGCGGCCATATCAGCGCGAGGCCGTCGATGCCGTGTACGGCTTTCTGCGGACGCGTGACGACAATCCCTGCGTCGTCATCCCCACCGCGGGCGGCAAGACGCCCGTGATGGCCACGATTTGCCGCGACGCTGTGCAAGTGTGGAACGGGCGCGTGCTGATCCTCGCGCACGTCCGCGAGTTGCTCGAGCAAGCGGCCGAGAAACTGCGTGCGATCGCACCGGATGTGCCGGTCGGTGTCTACTCGGCGGGTCTGAAGCGCCGCGACCTCGGGTACGCCGTCACGATCGCCGGCATCCAGTCGGTCTACCAGAAGGCCTGCGACGTCGGCGCCGCCGACCTGGTCATCGTCGACGAGGCGCATCTCATCCCACCCGACGGTGAGGGGATGTACCGCACGTTCCTGGTGGACATGAAGCAGATCAACCCACTGGTGCGCGTCATCGGTCTGACGGCGACGCCGTTCCGCATGAAGTCGGGCACTATCTGCTCGCCGGACAACATCCTGAACCAGATCTGCTTCGAGGTCGGCGTGCGCGAGCTGATCGTGCAGGGGTACCTGTGCCCGCTGCGAACGAAGGCCGGCTCGCAGCGGCCGGACTACGACCAGCTCCACGTCCGCGGCGGCGAGTATGTCGCCGGCGAGGTCGAGGACCTGATGGACAATGAGAACCTGGTCCTCTCGGCCTGCCGCGAGATCGTCGAGCATACGCCGGACCGCAGGAGCGTGCTGATCTTCGCCTCAGGTGTGCGCCACGGCGAGCACATCGCCGACGTGCTGCAGACGCGGCACAAGGTCGAGTGCGGGTTCGTCTGTGGCGAAACGTTGCCGTTCCAGCGCGACGAACTGATCAACGGCTTCCGCAGTGGTGGCCTGAAGTACCTCTGCAACGTCAACGTGCTAACGACTGGCTTCGATGCGCCGAACATCGACTGCGTAGCGCTGGTGCGGCCGACGTTGTCGCCGGGGCTCTACTACCAGATGGTCGGGAGAGGCTTCCGACTCCACCCAGGCAAGACGGACTGCCTCGTGCTCGACTTTGGCGGGAACGTCCTGCGCCACGGTCCGGTCGATGCGATTCGCCTGGCCGATCCCGAGTCCAACGGAAACTGCGAAGCGCCGGCGAAGGAATGCCCGGAGTGCCACGCGCTGATCGCGGCCGGCTACGCGAATTGCCCGGAGTGCGGCCACGAGTTCCCCGAGCGCCAGCACAGCAGGCACGAGGCGACGGCAGGCACCGAGGCCATTTTGTCCGATCAGGTCACGCGCACCGAGTACGAGGTCAACGACGTCTTCTACGCGGTTCACACAAAGCGCGACGCGCCGCCCGACGCGCCGCGCACGATGCGCGTCGAGTACCGCATCGGCTTCAACGAGTACGTCTCCGAGTGGGTCTGCTTCGAGCACGAGGGCTTCCCGCGCCAGAAGGCGGAGATGTGGTGGCGCACGCGCTCGGACGACCCGGTGCCCGACACGGCTGAAGAGGCCGTCGAACGGGTCCAGGTGGGCGCGCTGGCAACAACGGTCGCGGTCACCGTCGAGCGCCGCGAAGGCGACCGCTTCGATCGCGTCGTCGCGTACCGCCTCGGCGATAAGCCCGAGGTGGATGAGACAGATTCTGAGCTTCCGTGCTCTGGGTGCGGAAAGGCGGAGCGATCGCTCCAGCCAGGCAAGGGACCACACGCCGGCCAGGAGGTCTGCGCCTGGTGCGGCCGCTGGTTGCGCTGGGTGCCGAAGGCGGAGGCTGAAGCCCGCTGGGCGGCGGAGGTGCCATTCTAGATGGCCGCCGCCGAGCAGCGAGACACGATTCGACGCTTCCTCGAGCTTCTGTTCGAGCCCGGGGACGTGTTCGAGGTGCGCGCGCCCGACTGCCGTGACCGGCCGAACGCCCGTTACACCTACGTCTGCTCGGGCTACTTCACGTACGAGACGATCGAGCGCGCTGCGCAGGAAATCGCCGAGATGGACCGGGCGGGGATCGCCCCAGCCATCTACGTGACTATGAACCCGGTCGCGCCCGCACTGCTCGCCAGGTCGGTCAACCGCATCAGGACGAGCGCTCGCGAGACGACGCAGGACAAGGACATCGTGCGCCGTCGCTGGCTGCTGATCGACGTCGATCCGGTCCGGCCGGCCGGGATCAGCTCGACCGACGCCGAGCTGGCGCTGGCGCTCGAACGCGCCCGCGCCGTCGCCGGGCACTTGGCCGAATCGGGTTGGCCGGCGCCGATCAAGGTCATGTCGGGCAACGGTTACCACCTGCTCTACCGCATCGATCTGCCGGCGGACGACGAGGGAACCGTGCGGCGCGTGCTCGAGGCGCTCGCAAAGCGCTCCGACGATGGCACCGTCACTGTCGATCGCTCCGTCCACAACCCGGCCCGGATCGTAAAGGTGGTCGGGTCGGTTTCGCACAAGGGCGACGATCTGCGCGGCATTGAAGGCCTCGACGACCGACCGCATCGGCGCGCCCGACAGGGTCGTGATGGTGCCAACGGAATTTCTCGAGGCGCTGG
>CBDUSE010000142.1:0-8150 GCA_965369835.1 uncultured bacterium | reverse complement strand
AGGAAGATCGTGCCGCCGTCGGCCTCCTCGAATCGCCCCTTCTTGTCGGCCACGGCATCGGTGAAAGCGCCTTTCTTGTGGCCGAAGAGCTCCGACTCGAGGAGTGTGTCGGGGATGGCGGCGCAGTTGACGATCACGAACGGCTGGCTGGCGCGGTCGCCTAGGTAGTGGAGCGCCTTGGCGATCAGCTCCTTGCCGGTGCCGCTCTGGCCGAAGATGAGCACACTCGAGGGGGTCGAGGCGACGCGCTTGACCACGTCGAGGATGTTGCGGATCTGGGGGCTCTCGCCGACGATCTCGACAATGTCGAACTCCTGGGCCAGGCGCTTCTTGAGCCGGATGTTTTCCTTCGTCTTGCGGTAGTGGTCAACGATGTTATGGACATCGTGCAGGATCTGCTCGGGGTTGAACGGCTTAGTGATATAGTCGTACGCACCGGCGCGCATTGCCTTGATGGCGAGCTCCATCGTGCCGTAGGCGGTGATCATCACAACCGGGAGGTCCGGAGCGCGCCCGTGCAGTTGCTCGATCAGCTCGAACCCGTCCATGCCGGGCATCTTGGCGTCGGTGATGACGAGAAGAATCGAGTCGTCGAACGCCTTGAGCGCGGCGCGCCCCTCCTCAGCGAGCACGACGTCGTAGCCCTCGGCGCCGAGGATCTCACGCAGCGACTCGCGCATGTTCGCTTCGTCATCAACGACAAGTATCCGCTCTTTCGGCATCGTACACCTGCTATCGTGCTCTGATCGTGCGGGTCGGCAGCCTCACGGTGAAGCAGCTTCCGCTGCCCTCCTGGCTCTTGGCGGAGACGGTACCGTCGTACGCCTTCGTGATGGTATCCACGATACTGAGACCGAGCCCGGTGCCCGACTCCTTGGTGGTGAAAAAGGAGTCGAACACCTTGGGCAGGTTCGCTTCGGAGATCCCTTTGCCGGTGTCGGCGATCGAAATCTCGATGAACCCGTCGTCGCTGTAATCGGTCGTGATTGTAATTCTACCAAGAGAGTCTATCGCCTCGCAAGCATTGAGCAACAGGTTCGAGACCATCGTGCGCAACTGCGTGCGGTCAATCAGGAGGCGTGGGAGGTGGCGCTTGTACTCCTTGGCCACGACGATCCGGCGGCTGGCGGTCTCGTTCTGGAGGTCCTGGAGCGCCTCGTCGAGGACCGCGTTGACGTTGACGCTGTCAATCCTACCGGCGACGAGCTTCGCGTAACCGAGCAGATCCATGATGATCTTGTCCGAGCGCTGGATCTCCGAGGTGATGATCGTCACCTGCTTGCGGAGCTTCGCGTCGAGCTGTTCCTCGCTGCGCCGCAGGATGAAGGCGGCGTTGTTCATGATAGCAAGCGGGTTTTTCAGCTCGTGCGCGATGCTTGAGGCCATCATGCCCGCCATGTTGAGCTTCTCGGTGCGGATCATGCGCTCCTGATCCTCGCTGAGGGCCCGGAGCCGCATCTGGATCAGAGTGTTCGCGCCCCAGCAACCCGCCCCTGTCATTCCGAGAATCACGATATTGAGGATCACGCCACGCCGCTCCTCTTCCGCCTGCACGGCAAGCACTCGCTGACTCTCCGCGAAGTACGGATCGTTGGGCGCAGGGAGCTCCACGGCGTCGTTGGCAATGCTCCACCCGACTGCGCCACCGTAGAAAGCGGCGGAAAGTGCCGTCAGCGCGACCATAGTCAGCGCGTCCGGGAAAAGGAGCACCGCGTGAACCAGCCCAAAGCAGTAGAGCCAGAAGAGCGACTTCTGAAGACCGGGCAGCAGCCAGATCAGCAGCGAAACGAAGAGGATGTCTATAATCACCAGGAAGAACGCTGTCGTTTTGATAAAGGCGTAGCGGGAGATGCGCCGGCCGAGCACGAAGAGGCAGAACCAGAATATCCCGTTCCCGACGGTGTAGAGTAGCAGCTGCAGCTTGAAGTACTGCACGCTTCTCAGGAAGATCGTTTGGCTCGAGGAGGGCTCGAGACTTACCCCTTCCTGAAGCTCCGTCACGAGCGGTGCGCCGAGGGGCCCGACGCCGAGTACGACGACGCTGAAGGCGAACGCGATCACCGCCATCTTGACGAAGAACACTATCCGCTCTACGGCGATCGTCCGCTGCAGGTACTGCCGTACATCCTCCAGGGTGTGTTCAGTCGCCACAGTAGTCCACCACGGCCAAGATGATCTGCTCGGCCAGCTCAGGCTTGCTCATCTGAGGCAGGGCCTCGATTCTACCGTCGCGCCATAAAAAAGTGACGCGGTTTGTCTCCGCGCCAAACCCGGCGCCCTCCTCGGTTATGTCGTTCGCCACGATGAGATCGAGGTTCTTGGCTTCGAGTTTCGCTCGAGCATTCTCGATCAGGTCCTCCGTCTCTGCGGCGAAGCCGACATGCATGCGCCTCCCCTTAGTGAGCCCCGCTTCCATAAGAATGTCGGGGGTCCGCTCGAGCGCCAGCTCAAGGGCCCCATCCTTTTTCTTTATCTTTCTCGCCGAGAACACCTTGGGGCGGTAATCGGCCACGGCTGCCGCCATAATCAGCGCATCTGTCGCTGCAAGTCGGCTCAGAACCGCGTCGCGCATTTGCTCGGCCGTGGTGACGAGCACCACCTCGCTCGCAATCGGCGGCTCGAGGCATGTCGGCCCGGCGACCAGGCAGACGGTCTGCCCCGCCGACATTGCCGCCTCGGCCAGCGCGAAGCCCATCCTGCCGCTCGAGGGATTGGAGATGAAGCGGACGGGATCGAGCGGTTCCCGCGTCGGCCCGGCGGTTATGAGGAATCTCAGCGGCACTCTCGTCCCCCCGAATACGTTATGCACCGAACACAAGACGGCGTGTCAGCTCTGCGCCGGCTCAGGCCTTGGTCAACGCCCTCGCGACGGCCGCCACCAACAGTTGCGTCTTTGCCAGGCGGCCCTTCCCCTCGTAGCCGCAGGCCAGGTAGCCCGACTCAGGCTCCACGAAGGAGTATCCCAGGTCCTTCAGCTTCTCGATGTTGGTCTGGACGATTGGGTTCTCGTACATCCTAGTGTTCATGGCCGGCGCAAAGACCACAGGGCAGCGCATCGCCATCACCAGGCTCGTGAGCACGTCGTCGGCGATTCCCGCGGCCACCTTGCCGATGATGTTGGCAGTGGCCGGGGCAATGATACACGCCTCGGCCCAGTCGGAAACCGCCACGTGCTCCGGCGCCCAGCGGTCCCCCGTCGAGAACAGGTCAGTCAGCACCGCCCGGCCCGACAGCGTGAGCAGCGTCTGCTCGCCGATGAACGCCCTGGCGTGCTCGGTGAGCACGGTCTGCACTTCCGCGCCTGCTTCCCGCAGCCGGCGCACGAGCTCGCACGCCTTGTAGGCCGCGATCGAGCCTGTAACTCCGACGACAATCCGGCGATCCTTGAGCGTCTCGTTCATACCTGCTACTCGACGTTTCGCACCTGCTCGCGAATCTTCTCGAGCTCACTCTTGGCGAGCACCACCCGTTTGGTGATCTCCAGCTCCTGCGACTTGCTTCCGATCGTGTTCAGCTCGCGGTGCATCTCCTGGGTGAGAAACTCGAGCGTCCGCCCGACGCTCGTTGTGTCGCTCTCGAGGTACGAGCGGAACTGCTCGACGTGGCTGCGCAGCCGCACGGTCTCCTCGGTGATGTCTAGCTTCTCGGCGAGGATGGCCGCCTCCCGTACGAGGCGGTCCTCGTTGTCCACCAGCTCGACCGCCAGTTCCCGCAGCCGCTCGGTGAGCCGCTCGCGGTAGCGCTCGACCGCGAGCGGGGCCGCCGCCTCGATGGCGCCGATGTGCTCGACGATCGCCTCGAAGCGGCCGCGGAAGTCCTCGGTAATCGCCTTGCCCTCGGTGATCTTCATGGCGATGAGCTGCTCGATTGCGATCGCGAGGGGCGCCTCGACTGACGACCAGAAGCGCTCGATGTCGTCCGCGCCATTGCGAAACGTGAGTATCTCCTTGTTCCGGGCGATGATCTCGAATGGGACCTGTTCCGTATAGCCCAGCGCGTCGCGCAGTTGCTCGTAGCTCGCCTTAATCATGCGTGCGAGCGGCTCGTTGGGCTCGACGCTCTGTGCCTCGCCCGGCGCCAGCCGGACGTAGACGTAGCAGGTGATCTTGCCCCGCCCGAGTGTGCCGCTCAGGCGTTTTCGCGCCTGCGGCTCGAGTTGGCACAGCTCCCTCGGCAGGTTGACGTCCACCTCGAGGTGCTTACGGTTGACACTTTGCAGTTCCACCAGGAAGTATCCAAGCTCATCGGTCCGCTCACCCCGGCCGAATGCCGTCATGCTCCTGATCACGCTGCCCTCCTGAGTCTTCCGGCGGTGGATGTGCTCGGGGATCGTTCCCCGTCGCTCAGCAGGTCAATGCTCTCAGAAAGCGCGGCCGCTCGCAACGGCAAACTACCCGGCGGCAACACGAATTGAAGGCGCGGCCATCGCACGCCGCGCCAGAGGCGGGCAACAACGGAGCCCTGCTAGCGACGCATGGCTCGGCGGGCGCGCCGCTCGAAGGTCGGCTTGTATTTCTCGTACGCGTTTAGGACCGCGCGCAGAAACGCCCTCTGGTCTCGGGTGAGCTGGATATTGTGCCCTCGTTCCGGCAGACCCCAGCGGTAGGCCACCACGAGGAGCTTTCGCAACTCCTCGGCGGTCCGGTCCGGCTTGAAGATTCTCAGAATGCGGCGGGCCTTGCCCAGGTACCAGCACCCGACCTCGAGGTTCGTTTCCGGGTCGCGCAGCTCGTCAATGAGCCGCTGGTTGCATCCGCGCGCCTTGCACACGCCGGGCTTGTCGCTTGTGAACTCCTCGGGCTTATCGGGGTCGTGGTTGCGGAAGTCCCGGTGCATGCAGATGTAGCCCCAGGCCTCTCGCTCGTGGGCTTCGAGGTATTCGTCCGCGACGCGCTTCGGAACAAGGAGGAGCCCTCTCGAGTCGTCCTCCTCGATCCTGGCGGCGAAGTTGAAGTCGGTTTGTACCTTGATGAGCGCCTTCACAAGCGCCGGGTCCACGTCGTGATGCTTCGCCGCTTCGATGATGAGGTCGTCATAGCGGTTCTCGCGCCAGGACTGATAGTGGTAGTACGATCCCGCCGCACCGGCCACGATCAGCACGGCCACAGCGATCAGGAGAACGAGTCTCATCGGGCGCTCTCCTCCTCAGCGGTCCGTTGCCCCTTCTTGTCATCCCCGGCCAGGAGATGCCGCGCGACCGCGCGCGCTACGCGCGCCGACGGCGCCTCGACGATCAAGGCGCCGACCCTCTCGATGCGCAGGATCGCCACCCCGCGCTCGCCGCTCAGGACGAGGCCGAGCTCGTTGTGCGCGACGCCCTCCGGGCGTGGGCGCAGCTTTCGCACAAGCACCTTGCGGTACGCGTGGCCGAACTCCTGTGCATCCTTTTCGGTGTCCCACACGCTGCGCCAGATCAATACGAACGCCTCACCCTCGCCCTCGTCGGAACGATACAAGTGGAGCCGGTCGCCGTCCCAGCCGCGCGACGGCTTGCCGGCTCGCACGAAACTTAGGTGCTGGCGGAACAGCACCTGCGTGCCGAGTTCGCCGAGTGTGTCCTCGGCTACGAGCTTCCAACCCTCGCCGAGCACGGGGGTGCAATCGGGCAGCTCGACCGGCGTCGGCTCGTCGCGCTCCTCCAGGTATTTCTCCTTGTAGTGGAGCACCTGCTCCGTCGAGGCGGGTGGATCGGCGAACGCCTCGTTCAGCGCCTCCCAGCCTCCCTTGGCGTGGAGCGCCCGGGCGAGCTTGAGCCCGTCGAAGTAGACGAACCGCATCTCTCTCCGGAACAGATACGGCATCGCGGGCGCGAGCTGCTCCGTGCCGAACGCGATCTGCAGCACATCGGCGAGCGCGAGCCGTGCGTGCTCGATCGCGTAGTCAAACGTGGCGAGCGTCGCGTCTCCCTCGACGAGCGCCATCGCCGCGTTCGCCCGGTCGGTGCAGTGTGTCTCCTTGAGCGGCAGCGAGCTCAGATCAAAATGCTGGTCCTGGAGCGCATGGATGAGCTCGTGCAGTTCTGCGATCTTCCGCATCACGGCCGGCGCCGGCAGGTCCTCGATCAGGTACACCGTGTGTGTCTTCTCGTTGTAAAAGGCCATCACCGCGCGCGCGTACGCCTCGACGAGCCGCTCCGCCAGCCCGTCGGCGGACTTGATCAGCCCGAGCTTCTCGTAGGCCCACAAAAGATTCTCAAGCTCGCCCTCGTCGTACTGCTCGAGCACCTCCTTCTTGAGGAACGGTAGGATTTCATCGCGCTTGAGCGCCTTGTAGGCGGGCGCTTTCTTGAACTTGAGCTCGCGCACCGCCTCGGCCTCGGCCTGCCGCTCCGTCAGTTCGGGGGGCGGCGTGGCCTTTGCCTCGACGGGCGGGCCAACTGCCTCGGCGCCACCGTTGTCCGCACCATGCGCGGGCCTTGGGAGGGACACGGCACATGCTAGCGCCAGGACGATCGGCGCAAGGCGGCCCTTCGCGAACGCGAGAGCCGAACAGACGGTCCACACGCGTGTGTCAGCATACCGCGCAAGCTCGTCGCGCAAGGAGCGCTTATAAAAGAGCCTCGACATCATTCCATCTCGCCTGTGCGTCTGAGGACAGCAGGAGTCTAGCGGCGATTGCGGCTCCCCGTCAACGGCGGGGCCTCGTCAAACGCCGCTCGCCGACACGCCGGCACGCGCTCGGGTCTACGGCGTCGTGGCACTCGCGCGCGACGGGACGTGTTGCGCTTGCGCGCGACGGGGAGATAATCTCGGAAAATGGTGTTGACACGCCCCGAGGTGCCTCCTAGGATGCGCCCGAGCCGGGAGGTCTGCCGGTGCGGATTCGGTTGCCGCCCTCTTGGTTGGGTTGAGAAGCAAGCTGATTTGGGAAGCGATCTCAAGGAGGGAACGATGGCCTATAGCGTGGTAAGCAAGAAAACGGGCAAGACCTACTTCCTGCACTCGAAAGAGGTTACTCTCAAGGGCGGCCGGAAGCAGGTCATCTACTTCTTCGCCGGCGAGGTCAAGGACGGCGCGCTCGATGCGCTGCCCGCCGACCGCGTCGTGATCGAGAACGAGCGCACCGGCCTCCCGATGCTCAAGAAGGGCTAGGCCCGCCCTCGAGACGCACAGCGTCTACTCTTACCGGAAAGAGGGGGTTCGCTCTCCGCCACCACAGGCGGAACGAGCGCCCCCTAATCGTGTTCTGTCTGGCCAGGTGGCGCCGCGTTCGCTTTAGTCCGGTGGCCTGTTTTTTGGCTTTCAGCGCGGTTCCCTTTCTTGATGCCGACGTTCCTCATGGGAACGCCCTTTCAGTTGTCGCCCCGCTCCGACTCTTATTCAGATGACCTGCCGATAGGAGCGTGATATTGTACCTTCCGGACCCGATCGGCTGAGGCGCTGCGGTATGATTACGGACCAAGTCATCAGCAAGATGGTGGGGCGGCTCGTCGCGCGGTTCGACCCGCTCAAGGTGATCCTGTTCGGCTCGTGCGCCCGCGCCCGCCTCGAGCAGTGCGCCGATGTGGACTTTCTTGTCGTGATGCCCGATGGCGTCCCGACACGCCGGACGGCGGTCGAGATGCTCCGGGCGCTCGCAGCAAGCGGCGCAGCCAAGGATGTCGTGGTGGTGACGCCCGGCTTGCTCGAGCGCTACGGCGACTCGCCGGGCATGCTTTATCGCACGGCGCTGCGAGAGGGGAAGGTCCTCTATGAGCGCAACGTACAATGAGGAGGCGCGCCGGTGGCTCCTGCTTGCGCTTGCCGACTTGCAAGCGGCGCGCCAGAACATAGCGGCGGGCGTTTTCATCACATCGCATGTTTTCATGCACAACAGGTCGCCGAGAAGAGCCTGAAGGCGCTCCTTGTCTGGAACGGCGTTGACCCACCGCGTATCCACGACCTCGATGAGCTCCGGGACTCCATCGCGGACGGTTGGGCTGTGCGGGACACGTTCCCGGATCTGGCGGAGTTGTCTTTCTGGGCTGTCCAGGGCCGATACCCCGGCGAGTGGTTTGAGATCGGCACCGACGAGGCGAAAGCCCTGGTGGATCTGGCCGACGCGCTCTTCGAGCAAGTTCTGAACGACCTCGAACATCGAGGCGAGGCTCTCTAGTCCGCATTTCTCATACGCCGAGCGCGCGAGGGCGTTCGATGCGATGGAACTGCCTT
>CBDUSE010000141.1:0-8157 GCA_965369835.1 uncultured bacterium | reverse complement strand
TTATTGCTATGCCGAGAGTGGGTAGCAACCCGCTCTTTTGTGCTTTCTGGCGACGTGAGGGCAAAGGTGGCATGAACAGCGAGTTGCTCCAAGTGCTGGGCTACATAGAGCGCGAGAAGGGAATCTCCCGCGAGACGATCATCGCAGCGGTCGAGTCCTCGCTCATCAGTGCGTCCAAGAAGAGCCTGGGGACGAGCCACGACCTGAGCGTGACGATTGACCCCAAAACGGCCGACATCAAGGTCTTCGCCAACCTGCGCGTCGTCGAGTCGGTCGAGAACGAGCAGGAAGAGATCAGCCTCGCCGACGCCCGCGAGCAGGACCCGACCGTCGAGCTCGGCGACGTGATGCAGATGGAGGTGACGCCCGAGGACTTCGGGCGCATCGCCGCCCAGACCGCGCGCCAGGTCATCATCCAGAAGCTGCGCGAGGCCGAGAAGGACATCATTCTCAGCGAGTTCGCCGACAAGGTGGGGACCCTTGCCACCGGCATCGTGCGCCGCTACAGCCACGGCACGCTGATCGTCGAGATCGGGCGCGCCGAGGCAATCCTGCCGCCGAGAGAGCAAGTGCACGGCGAGCGCTACCCGATCGGCAGTCGCATCAGCGCCGTGATCACCGACGTGCGCGAAGGCCCGCGCGGGCCCGAGATCATCATGTCTCGCACGACGGCGGACCTGATCGTCAAGCTGTTCAGTCTTGAGATTCCCGAGATCGCCGAGGGGACCGTCGTCATCCAGAGCATCGCTCGCGAGCCCGGCCACCGGACCAAGGTCGCCGTGTTGTCCACCGACGATCGGATTGATCCGGTCGGCGCGTGCGTCGGCATGCGCGGCTCTCGGGTCAAGAACATCGTGCGCGAGCTGAGCGGCGAGAAGATTGATATCATCCGCTGGCATCCTGACGTGCGTAAGTACACCGAAGAGGCCCTGAGCCCGGCGCACATCAAGGACATCGAGATTGACGAAGCGAACCAGCGTGTCCGCGTCATCGTCCACGACGACCAGCTCTCGCTCGCCATCGGCAAGCGCGGCCAGAATGCCCGGCTCACCTCGAAGCTCACCGGCTGGCACGTGGACATCGTGAGCGTTGAGCAGCTCGAGGCCGAGAAGGCCGCCCTGGTCAGCGAGGAGATCATCGAGGTGTACGAGGAAGTCGAGCCCGGCGCCGAGGGTGAAGAGGTCGAGTACGAAACCGTCGAGGTCGAGGTCTACGAGGAGGTGTCGGAAGACAACGAAGCCGACACCGAGGCCGCCGCGACAGGCGAGGCGGCCGATGTGGCCCCGTCCGCGGACGGGGTGGCGGAAGAGGATGCTTCGAGGATCGAGGCCCCATCTGATGATAAGGTTCCTGAAGAAGCTGCCTTGACCGAGGACGAGGATGAGGAAAGCGCTCCCACCGAAGAGGCCACCACTAGCGAGGCGGTCGAGCCTGAGACCCCCGAAGGGAGCGCCGACGACGATGATCGGAAGCGAGCCACATCGGGTCCAATCCCTGAGGAAGGGGGAAGCGCCGTTGAGTAAACGCACCGCCACAACGGTTGCAAAGAGCCTCGGCATCACGGCGCCGGAGTTTCTGAAGCATGCTCGGGAGCTCGGCCACGAGATCAAGTCTGCTACGACGCCGCTGGACGAAAGGCTCGTCAACGAGCTGAGCGTCAAGGTGGCCATGAAGCTCGCGGGCGTGCCGGTGGGCGCCACGATAATCCGCACGCCCAAGAAGAGCAAGATCAGGAAACAGCCCGCCAGGAAGAAACTCGCCAAGAAAGTGGCCAAGAAGGTCGTCAAGAAAAAGGCGGTCACGAAGAAGGTCACCAAGAAGATAATGGTCAAGAAGAAGGCCGCAGAAGAGCCTGCCGTGGCCGTCGAGGCGCCGCCGGAACCGCTCGTCGAGGCCCCGGCCGAAGAGGTTGCCGCTGCAGCCCCGGTCGAGCAGCCTGTCGAAGCCCCAGCCGAAGCGCCGCCCGAAGTGGAAAAGGCGCCGAAGGAGAAGAAGGGGCCGGCGCGTGAAGACGGTCTTGGGCCTGGAGGCGAGGCGGTCGTCGTCAAGTGGCCTGACAAACCCGCCGAAGCGCACCCGAAGAAACCAGCGCCCCCGAAACGGGCTGTCGTCAAGGAGCATCTCGAGTCGCTGGCGGCCGAGCTCGGCGCAGGACAGGTCGCGCCGACTGTGCCCGGCAGGAAGGTCGTCAAGAAGAAGGTCATCAAGAAGATTATCCGCAGGGTGGTTCGCCGGAGGCCGTCGTGGCCGACCCGTCCGGCAGCCCCCGTCGCCGAACGACCCCGGGTCAAGGAGCCGCCGAAGAAGCGCGAGCCGGCGGTCACCCATGTCAAAATCGAGAAGCTGCCGACGGTCGCGGGCCTCGCGCGTATGTTCCACAAGAGCACGGACGCGCTGCGCGCTGCCCTCGACGACCTCGGCGTGGACTCGCATCCCGAGGCGGAACTCGACGAGGATGCCATCCTCATCCTCGGCCAGGAGATGGGCATCGAGATCGAGCTCGCGCTGCCCGAGCCGGAGCCCGAACAGCTTGAACCCCGGCCGCCGGTGGTGACCGTGATGGGCCACGTGGACCACGGCAAGACATCGGTGCTCGATGCGATCCGCGACACGCAGGTCGTCGCCGGCGAATCGGGCGGTATCACGCAGCACATCGGCGCCTCGAAGGTTGTCTTCAACGATCAAATCATCACGTTCATTGATACGCCGGGCCACGAGGCGTTCACCGCAATGCGCCAGCGCGGCGCGACCACCACCGATCTCGTCGTGCTCGTCGTGGCCGCCGACGACGGCGTGATGCCCCAGACAGTCGAAGCGATCAACCACGCCACCACCGCCGGCGTGCCGATCCTCGTTGCGATCAACAAGTGCGACCTGCCCGCCGCCGATCCCGAGCGCGTCAAGCGCCAGATCGCCGAGCGCGCGCTTACGCCCGAGGACTGGGGCGGCCAGACGATCATGTGCAACGTCTCGGCGTTGACGAAGGAGGGGCTGGACCACCTGCTCGAGATGATCTTGCTGCAGGCGGAGATCCTCGAGCTCCGCGCCAACCCGCTGCGCCGCGCTGAGGGAACCGTGATCGAGTCGAAGCTCGACCCCGGCCGCGGCGCCGTCGCCTCGGTGATCGTGCGGAAGGGCACGCTCAGGGTCGGCGACTTCGTCGCGAGCGACGAGTACTTCGGCAAGGTGAAAGCGCTGATGGACGACCGTGGCGCGTCGGTGAGCGAAGCGGCGCCCTCGGTTCCCGTCGAGATCCTCGGGCTGAACGGCGTCCCAAGCGCGGGGGCGGCGTTCCGCGTACTGAGGAACGAGAAACAGGCGCGCCGCGCGGCCGAAGCGGCCAGGATGGCGAAGCCCGTCCCGGCGGCAGAACGGCCGAGGCCCACCACGCTCGAGGAGCTTTTCGGGTTACAGGTTGCCGGCGAGAAAAAGGAACTGAACGCGATTATCAAGGCTGACGTGCAGGGCTCGGTCGAGGCGCTTGCCAAGAACCTCGAATCGCTTGGCACGGACAAGGTCGGCTTCAGGGGGGTGCATTCCAACGTCGGCGACGTCAACGTCTCCGACGTGATGCTTGCCTCCGCCGCGGAGGCCTTGATCATCGGCTTCCGCGTCAAGGTAGACGCCGATGCTGAAGAAACGGCCAGGCGCGACGGTGTGCCGGTCTTTTTCTTCGACGTCATCTATAGGGCCATCGAGGAGATCCGGCAGGCGATGGAGAACCTGCTCGATCCGGAAATCCGCGAGGTCGAGATCGGCCAGGCAGAAGTGCGCCAGGTGTTCGAATCGTCTTCGTTCGGCCTCATCGCCGGCTGTTACGTGCGCGAGGGCCTCGTGCAGCGCAGCGCCAAGGCGAAGCTTATGCGCAACGACGAAGTGCTGTGGTCGGGCGACCTCGCTTCACTCAGGCGCTTCAAGGACGAGGTACGCGAGGTGCAGACCGGCTACGAGTGCGGCATCCGCCTCGAGGGCTGGGGCGATATCGAAGTCGGCGACACCATCCGCGTTTTCAAGCACGAGAAGGTAGCGCAGACGCTGTGAGCCCCGCTGAGCCATGATTGTCGGCCTGCTCGAGTTGGAGCTCCGCATTCCCGAAGCCCAGAGCCTGAAGGAGAAGCGCATGCTGATGCGCAGCCTCCGCGACCGCATCCGGAACAAGTTCAACGTCTCGGTCGCCGAGGTGAACGGCGGCGATGCGCGCCGCCACGGCATGATCGGTGTCGCCCACGTCAGCAACGACCAAAAATTCTCGAACCGGGTGCTCTCCAAGATCGTGGATCTGGTCGAGAACGAGCGCGGGATCGAGTTGGTGGACTACCGCCTCGTGTTTATCTAGTCGGCGCGCAGGAAGGATTTCCCGGTTCAAATGGTTTCCGTCCGTCTGCATAAGGTCAATGCGCTCTTCAAGCGCGAGATCGGCCGGATCATCCAGCGCGACCTCGGTAACCCGAATATCGGGTTCACAACGGTGACGCGCGCGGAGATCTCAGCCGACCTCAAACACGCCACGGTGCGCATAAGCGTCATGGGCGACGAGAAACAGCAGCGCACGACGATTGCTGCGCTGAACAGTGCGGCCGGGTTTATTCAGCGTCTGCTTGCTCAGCGCGTGACCATCCGCTCGATGCCGCGCCTGCAGTTCAAGCTCGACCGCAGCCTCGACGCCGTGTACCAGGTCGAGGAGCTGCTCGACGAGATCCACGAGCATGATGCGCCACAGGACGGCGAAGAACGGCCCGACGCCGAAGACATTGAAGATGACGGATCGCCGGAGGCCAACGACGGGTCCGAGGAATGACACAACTCCCGCACAGAGAACCGGGCTACGCCCCATCGTTGCTTCACGAGCTGATCGCCGCGTTCGATCGAGGGCGGCGATTCATGCTTTTGGGCCATGTGGATCCGGACCTCGATTGCGTCGGCTCGCAGCTCGCGCTCGCCGCCGTGCTGCGCTTACGGGCCAAGCAGGTATGGCTCTGGTCGCCCTTGCCGCTGCCCGAGCAATACGGCTTTCTGCCGGGCATCGAGCAGATCTCGACGGAGTACCCGGCGGACGCCTCGTTTGACGTGGCCGTGGCGCTCGACACGGCCGCGCTCGGCCGCTTGGGTGACACACCGCCGTTTGCGCCCGCCGATTTCTCGACGCTGATCAACCTTGACCACCACGAGTCGAACGAGCGGTTTGGCACGCTCGACTGGATCGAGCCGGCCGCCTCGTCCGTCGGCGAGATGCTCTTCGGGCTCTTTGAACAATGGGGCGTCGAGCTGACGCGCGAGATCGCCGTCTGCCTCTATGCGGCGATCGTCAGCGACACCGGCGGGTTCGCGTTCTCAAACACGACGCCCCGCGCGCTCCGGGTCGCCGCTTCGCTCGTCGAGCACGGTGCGGCCCCCTTCACGATGTGGCGACACCTGTTCGGCTCCTTCCTGCTCAGGCGCCACAGGCTGCTCGGCAGGGCGCTCGGCACGCTTCACCTCCACGACGACGGCAGGATCGCCACGATGCGCGTGACACAGGGAATGCTTACCGAAACGGGCGCTGGTATGGAGGACACTGAGCGCTTCGTCCACTATCCCCGCACGGTGCGCGGTGTCGAGGTGGCGGCCGTCCTGCGCGAGCAGCCGGACGGGCGTAGCGTGCGTGTCGGCCTCCGCTCGAATACGTCCGCGGTTCACGTGGGGCGCATCGCGGCGCGCCTGAGCGGCGGCGGGCACCCCAGGGCGGCGGGGTGCACGGTCGAAGGCAGCCTCGACGATGCCGAACGCACCATACTCGCCACAGTACGACGGGCTCTAAACGAATCAAGAGGCAACGAGTGAACGGATTCCTTGTCGTGGACAAGCCCGCAGGCATCACGTCGCACGACGTAGTGGATCGCGCGCGCCGCATCCTGGGCATTCGCAAGATCGGGCACCTCGGCACGCTCGACCCGCTCGGCGTCGGCGTGCTCGTGCTCGCCGTCGGCAAGGCGACCAAGGCGGTGCGCTACTTCGTTGACGATGACAAGGAGTACACGACCACCGTCCGGCTCGGTGTGACGACGGACACGCAGGACCTCGACGGCACCGTCCTCGAGGAGCGCGAGGTCAACGTCACTCTCGACGAGTTCGAACGAGCGCTCGACCGGTTCCGGGGCGAGATCGAGCAGATCCCCCCGATGGTCTCCGCCAAGAAGGTCGGCGGCAAGCGGCTCTACAAGCTGCACCGGCAAGGAATCGAGGTCGAGCGCGAGCCGAAAAAGGTGCGCATCTACGAGATTGACCTGCGCGACTTCTCGCCGCCTGAAGCGACGTTCCACGTCCGCTGCTCGAAGGGGACGTATATCCGCACCCTCTGCGCCGACATCGGCGAGGCGCTCGGCTGCGGCGGCGCGATGGCGTGGCTCCGCCGCACCAAGTCCGGCTTCTTTACCATCGAAGACGCCGTCACGCTCGACGAGCTCGAGACGAGAAACACGGACGAGATCTACACCCTGCTCATGCCGACCGAGCGCGCGATCCGCAAACGGGGAGTGCGACCTGGATGAAGATCATCCGCGGCCTGCGCACCATGAAGCCGCTCGATGAGCCGGCCGTGTTGACGATCGGCACGTTCGACGGCCTGCACATCGGCCACCAGGCGATTCTCGGGCGGGTGGTCAAGGTGGCGAAGGCCCGCCATGCACGCAGCGTCGTGGTCACCTTCGAGCCGCATCCGCGCACGGTGCTCGGATACCCCCAAGAAGGGCTGCTCCTGACCTCCGCGGCGCACAAGTTACAACTGATTGAAGCGCAGGGGATTGACCTATGCATCGTCGTGGTGTTTGACCGCTCATTCGCCGATATTGATGCCGGGGCCTTCGTCGAGGAGCTCCTCGCGGCCAAGTTCCGCCTGCGCACCGTGATTATCGGGGCGACAAACCGATTCGGAAAAAATGCTTCCGGTAACGCGCAGTTTCTGCAACAATGCGGGCAACGGCTCGGTTTCGACGTTGAGGTTGTCGAGCCGGTCCGGGTTGACGACATGGTCGTCAACAGCACTGTGGTGCGCACGCTCGTCCAGGGCGGCGAGCTCGAGCAGGCGGCCGCGTTCCTCGGCAGGCCGTTCTCGGTGCTTGGGACCGTCGTGCAGGGCGCGACGCGCGGCCACCGGATCGGCTATCCGACGGCGAACTTGGACCCACACAACGAAGTCGTGCCGCCGAGCGGTGTCTATGCGGTCCGTGTTCGATTGAGCGGTTGCGTGCTGGGCGGCGTGTTGAACATCGGGTTCCGACCAACGTTCGAGGACCCGAACCAGGTCTCGCGGGCTGTCGAAGTCCATATCTTTGACTTCGACGAAGCGATCTACGGCCGTGAGATCGAAGTGATCTTTGTCAAGAAGCTTCGCGAGGAACTTCGGTTCGAGAGCGGAGCGCTGCTGCGCGAGCAGATTCGCCGCGATGTGCTCGGGGCCAGCCGGTTTCTGAACCTGCCGCCGCCCAAGATGGCGGGGCTGGATTTATCGGCGGACGAGTCCGCGCAGCACACAGAGCCTTAGACTACGGTTGACGATTCGCCGACGTCCGAGGACCGACAGGTCTGTCCGTGGTCTAAGGGGATTACGAAGCACACCGTGAGATGGAGGGACAAACGGTGCTGAACAAGGCGAGAAAGGCTGAGATCATGAAGGACTATGGCCTTCATGATCGCGACAGCGGTTCGTCGGACGTGCAGGTGGCGCTGCTGACGGAACGCATCAACGGCATTACCAACCACCTGCAAGAACACAAGAAAGATCACCACAGCCGGCGCGGCTTGCTCAAACTCGTCGGGCGACGGCGTAGGCTCCTCGATTACCTGCGTGAGACCGACCCGGAACGTTACCGGGACCTGATCAAACGGCTCAACCTGCGCAAGTAACGGCGCATCGAGCCAACTTACCTGATGTGATGTGTAAGGGAGAATCTGAATTGGAAACGACAGTACAGAGAGTCAGTGTGCCCGTCGGCGATAAGGAAATCATCATCGAGACGGGCAAGATGGGCCGGCAGGCCAACGGCGCCGTGACCGTGCAGTGCGGCGAGACAATCGTCTTTGCCGCGGCAACGATGGCAGCGCCGCGCGGGGGGGTTGACTTCTTCCCCCTGACCGTGGACTACCGCGAGATAACGAGCGCCGCCGGGCGGTTTCCCGGCG
>CBDUSE010000140.1:0-8253 GCA_965369835.1 uncultured bacterium | reverse complement strand
CTTTTCGATCAGGCGGTAGATTGCCTCCATCGGCTTGCTCGTGCCGATGATGTTCTCGAAGTGGTAGCGGCCGGCGATCTCGCGCTTGAGCATGCGGTTCTCGTCGAGAATCGCCCGCTGTTGCAGCCCGAGCTTGACCTTGAGGAGGATCTCGTCGCGCTTGAACGGCTTCATCACGTACTCGAGCGCGCCCTCGCGCATTGCCTCGACCGCCGTCTCGTACGAGGCGTACGCGGTCATCACGATCACCACGATCTCCGGATCCACCCGCTTGAGGCGTCGCAGCAGGTCGAGCCCGTCGAGCGGCTCCATCTTCAGGTCGCTGACCACAAGGTCAATCTCGCCCCGCTCGACCAGCGCAACGGCCTCCTCCGCACTCGGCGTGGTCTCGACGGCGTAGCCCTCGCGCGAGAGCATCTCCGAGAGCACCTCGAGCATGCTCAACTCGTCGTCAACGACCAGGATCGTGCTCATCCGTTCCCCCATGCCGGTGCATCGAGCCGGACCGCCGCGGTGTCCGGTCGCGGCAGCGTGATGGTGAAGGTCGTACCGCAGTCCGGCACGCTCTCGACGCTGATTGTCCCGTTGTGGGCCCGCACGATCTTCTCCGTCATCGCCAGGCCGATGCCGGTCCCCCGCCGCTTCGTGCTGTAGAACGGCTCGAAGACGTGCTCGAGCGCTTCGGGCGAGATGCCGCAGCCGGTGTCGCGCACCCGCACGCAGATCTCGCCCCCCTCGGGCACGCATGGCTCGATTTCGATCTCGATCCTACCACCGCCGGGCATCGCCTCGGTAGCGTTTCGCAGCAGATTGAAGAAGACTTGCTTGAGCTGTTCGTGATCGGCCAACACATAGGGCGGTGCCTCCGGCGCGCGCAGCTCGATCTCGGTGCGCCGGACCGCCGTCTCGGTGTTGCGGAAGAGCGTGACGACCTCCTCGATGATGGTCCGGAGGTCGTGCGGCGCAAGCTGGGGCACCCGCTCGCGCGCATACGCGAGGAACTCCTCGATGATATGGTTGAGCCGGTCCGACTCGTTCATGATGATCCGGAGCAGCTTCTGGCCCCGCGCGTCGAGCGCCGCCGACTCGGTGAGCAGCTCGATCGAGCCGGCGATGGACGCCAGCGGATTGCGGATCTCGTGGGCGATGCTCGCCGCCATCTCGCCCACCGCCCTGAGGCGATCCGCCTGGCGCACGCGCTGCTCGAGCTGTTTGACCTCGGTCAGGTTCTGAAACAGCATGATCTTGCCAACGTGCCCCTCGGCGTGCTCGGCCGGGATGACTGACAGATTGTAGCCGATCGGCACCTCCTCACCCGCCTCGGTCAGCCCGATCAGCTCCGCGTCCTCGCGCCGCCCGCGGGCGACGCGGTCCGGCGGTGGATCGAACGGCACCAGCTCGCCCTCGGCGCCGCGAGAGGCGAAGAACGCGCCGACGTGCTGTCCGACGAGCGCCGAGCCCGACCGGCCGAGGATCGCCACCGCCGCCGGGTTGGCGTAGATGACCCGGTTCGCCGCGTCGGTGGTCACCAGCCCGCTGTTCATATTGTCAAGGATCGCATGGTGGAGCGAGCGGAGCCGGCTCAGCTCGTGCCCGTGCCGGTGCATGCTCTCCACGAGCTGCCGCACCAGCATCCCGACGGCGACGAAGACCACGAACGTCATGCCGGCAGAGTAGGCGCACTGCGCGGGGTCGTACGGCCGATCCTCGAGCGCGAGCGAGACATAGCCGGCCACGACCACCGCCGCGTACGCCGCGCCCGACAGCCCCGCCACCAGCAGCCCGCCGGCGCGCCGGAAGAGCAGGCTCGCCGAGATGATCGGCACTAGATACAGGAACACGAACAGGCCGCCGCCGTGTTGCGAGAACGCCGCCAGGCCGGTAATCACCGCGAGGTCGGCCGCGATCTGTCCCGCCGAGATCAGCCGCGCGACCGACCGCCGCCGCACACACACCAGCGAGAGGCCGGTGACGAGGAAGAACAGCCCGACCAAGAGATACAACGGGTAGTGCTCCCCCCGGATCAGGATGCTGGCGACGAGAAACAGCGTCGCCAGAAAGAGACGCGACACCACGAGCGCCCGAAAGGCCGAGCGCTCCGGATCGAGGATGTCGTAGTGTCGGCGTACCACGGTCGCGTCCCCCTTACCCGGCGACGATCGTCGAGAGTTTGAACAGCGGCATGAACATGCAGATGACGATCCCGCCGATGACGATCCCCAGGAACGCAATGAGCAACGGCTCGATGAGCGAGGTGAGCCCCGCGACCGTCGCGTTGACCTGGTCATCGTAGAAGTCCGATATCTTCTCGAGCATCACATCAAGCTTGCCCGAGCACTCGCCCACGCTGATCATGCGGGTCACCATCGGTGGGAACACCTGGCTCGCCGCCAGCGGATCGGCGATGTTCTCGCCCCGTTTGATCTCCTCGATCGCCTCGTCCACTGCTGCCTCGACCACCTTGTTACCCGCCGTCTTGCCGACGATGTCGAGCGCGCTCAGGATCGGCACACCGCTACGCACGAGCACCCCGAGCGTGCGGGTAAAACGCGACACGGATATCTTCCTGATCAACTCGCCGAAGACGGGCAGCCGGAACTTGAAGCGGTCGAACCGGAACCGGCCGCCCTCGGTATTGATCCACATCTTCAGCCCGATGATGCCCACCACGAGGCCACCGAGGCCCGCCAGGAACCACTTGCGCATGAACCTGCTGACCGACAGCAGCACCTGCGTCGGCATCGGCAGCGCCGAGTCGAAGCTCTTGTAGATGTTCTCGAACACCGGGATGACCTTGACCATCAAGAGCACGGTGATCGCCACCGCCATGGTCGAGACCACGGCCGGGTAGATGACGGCCGACTTGACCTTGCGCTTCAGCGCGGCGCTCGCCTCGAGGTAGCTCGCCACGCGGTCGAGGATCTCGGCGAGCGTACCGCTCGTCTCGCCCGCACGAACCATATTGACAAACAGCCCCGAGAACACCTTCGGATGCTGCCCCAGCGCTTCGCTGAAGCTCGCCCCCTGCTCGATCGCGTTGATCAGCTCGCCGATGATCGCTTTGAAGCCCGTGTTGTCCGCCTGCTCGTGCAGCGCATCGAGCGACTGGATCAGCGGCAGGCCCGCGTCCACCATCGTGGCGAGCTGGCGGCTGAAGATCACCAGGTCGTTCGATTTGACTCGCCGCCGCCGCCGCTTGGTGCGGCCCGCACTCGACTCGTCGAGCTCGACCGACAGGATCGTCAGCCCCTGCTTGCGCAGGTGCTGGACGA
This sequence comes from uncultured bacterium, assembly GCA_965369835.1. Lineage (GTDB taxonomy): Bacteria > Auribacterota > JABMQX01 > JAFGEW01 > JAFGEW01 > CBDUSE01. The sequence continues at coordinate 4,981 of CBDUSE010000140.1, read as the reverse complement.
CGCTCAACTCGCTCTCGCCCTCGCTCTGCCCCGTCAACGTCCTGCCGGACGCATCTTTTGCGACATGTCGGAAAGTAGCCATGCCAGTGTGTCTCCTTGTTGCTGCGCGGCCCGCGCCGGCCTTCAGGCCGTCGCGGCGGCCGGTTGCTCGTCGGGCGCGGTCACCCGCAGCACCTCCTCGAGCGTGGTGATTCCCTGCTTCGCTTTCTCGATCGCGTCCATGCGCATTGTGCACATCTCATCGGCGATCGCCGCCTCCTTGATCTGCGCGGTGTTGGCCTGTTTGATCACGAGGTTGCGGATCGACTCGTTGACCCGCAGCACCTCTATGACCGAGCAGCGCCCGGCGTAGCCCGACCCGCTGCACTTCGAGCATCCCGTGCCGGCCCAGAACGTCGGCGGCGGCTCGTCCTCGGGCCAGCGCACCTGCGCCCGCCGCAGCACGGCCGGCTCGATCTCGACCTCGTGCTTGCAGTGCTTGCAGATGCGCCGCACCAGCCGTTGCGCCTGCACGAGCAAGACCGACGACGAAATCAGAAACGGCTCGACCCCCATGTCGGCGAGCCGCGTCATGGCGCCTGGCGCGTCGTTGGTGTGGAGCGTCGAAAGGACCAGGTGCCCCGTAAGCGCCGCCTTCACCGCGATGTCGGCGGTCTCGTGGTCGCGGATCTCGCCCACCATCACCACGTCCGGGTCCTGGCGCAGGATCGAGCGCAACCCCGCCGCGAATGTGAACTCGATCTCGGCGTTCGTCTGCACCTGGTTGATGCCGTGGAGCTGGTACTCGATCGGATCCTCGACGGTGACGATGTTTACGTCCGGGTGATTGATCTCGCTCAGCGCCGAGTAGAGCGTGGTCGTCTTACCGCTGCCGGTCGGGCCGGTGACCAGGACCATGCCGTACGGACGGCCGATCGCCGCCCGGAACCGGCTGAGCGCCTCGTCGTTGAACCCGAGCTGTGAGATATCGAGCGACTGCGCGCTCTTGTCCAGGATGCGCATCACCACCTTCTCGCCGAACGCCACCGGCAGCACCGAGACCCGGAAGTCTACGTCCCGGCCCATCAGCTTGATCCGGAAGCGCCCGTCCTGCGGCATGCGCCGCTCGGCGATGTCGAGGTTCGCCATGATCTTGATGCGCGACACCAGCGCCGGGTGCATGTGCTTGGGTGGCGCGGTCCGCTCGTAGAGCACGCCGTCAATGCGGTATCGGACCTTCGTCTCCTTGTCGAACGGCTCGATGTGGACGTCGCTCGCGCCCTCCTGGATCGCCTGGACCAGGATCACGTTGACGATCTTGATGATCGAGGTGTCGCCCGTCGCCTCGAGCAGGGCGTCCACGTCAATCTCCTCCTCATCGTCGGTGGCGATCTCGACCGCTTGATCGGCGGCCTGGTCCGAGAGCAGCGTGTCGAGTCCCGCCGTCGGCGTGTAGATCTCCTGGAGCTTGTCGGCCACGTCGTGCGCGTTGCTGATGACCGGTTGCACCTGCATGCCGGTCATCAGCTTCAGGTCGTCGAGCGCGAAGACGTTGAGCGGGTCGGCCATCGCCACCGTCAGCGTGTTGCCCATCCGCGAGACCGGCACCACCTGGTAGAAGCGCGCGAGCTGCTTGCTGATAAGCCCCACCACGCTCTCGGGGATCTTGATCTTCGAGAGGTTGATCGGCGGGATGCCGAGGTGCTCGCTGAGCGTCACCATCAGTTCCGACTCGGTGATGTAGCCTTCCCGCGACAGGATCTCGCTCAGGCGCCCGCCATGCTCCTTCTGGATCGAGAGCGCGTGCTGCAACTGCTCCTCGGTGACCAGATCCCCGTCAATCAGGATCTGCAGCAACCGGTCTCTGAGTGATGCTGCGACCATTGTTCACGCCTCCCCGCACCCGCCGGGCGAACTCATGGGCGCGGATACAACTCCTCGATCTTCTTGTCGATCTCGCTCTGCGCGCTGATGTAGTAGTTGGCTCTGCGCTCGCCGAGCAGCGACTCGAGCTCCGCCCTGGCCTCCGCGGTGAGCGGAGCGGCGATGGTCACCAGCACGCTATTGGCGATCACGTCCACCGGAACGACCCGGTGTTTCCTGACAAACGACTCCGGCAGCAACGCCGCAGCCTCCGGCTGCACCTCGTAGAGCGCGAGCGGCAGGTACGGAACGCCCGCCTGCTGCGCCAGGCAGTTCAGCACGTCCGCCTCGGTGGCATAGCCCAGCTCGATCAGCACCTGGCCGATCCGCTTGTCGCTCTCGCGCTGCCGCTCCAACGCGGTCTCGAGGTTGTCGCGAGTAATCACGCCTTGCTCAACGAGCATCTCGCCGAGCCGGAGCGATTGCTGAAACACCCTCCCCAGCTCGCCCGCCACGTTTGCGTGTGGCTTCGCCTCAAGCCGCTCGGGCGATGTCCGCGGCTCCGCCTCGACGGCGGTCTCTCCTGGCGCGGCCGCAGTCGTCGCGACCGGCTCAGCCAGAGTCTCGGGCACTGGCTCGAACCCCGATTCCACCGGTTCCAGCATCGGCTCTTCATGCGGCACAGCCTCCTCGTGCTCCTCGCCTTCCAAGGCAGCCTCGGCGCTCTCAGGTTCGAGCACCTCCTCCGAGCTGGGCTGGTCGAGATCGCACAGGATCTTCTCCGCCTCGCCGATCGCGTAATCCAGGTCGTCCTCGGCCGACCCGCGCAGCTTCTCGAGCGCTCGGAACTCGGCCATCGCCTTGAGCTGGTTGAAGGCCTGGACCGCCTCGCGGTCCACGGGCTCGGGAGGGTCATCAGCCGCCCGTTCGGGCTGGGCGGCATCGTTGACGAGCTGCTCCTCGGCCGGCGGACCCTCTCCCTCGACGCGCTCGGGACAGGTTCCCTCGACTGGCTCGGGAGACTCCTGCTCGGCGGCCGGAGCGCTTGGGGCCGGCGGCGGCGCGCCAAGCTCGGCGAGGCGCTCGCGCCACTGCGGTTCGTCCGGATAGCGTGCCGCTAGCTCGCTGAGTTGCGCGATGCCTCGCTCGCGCTCGCCGCGCGCGAGCAGGTAGTCGGCAAAACGGGCGGTCACCCGTTTGAGCTCGTCCGGCATGCAGAGCTTGGCGTAGACGTCCTTGAGGGTCTCGTACGCTTCGTCGGACTGGGCGCCGGTGTCGAGGATCATCTCGAACATCTGCGCCGCGCGCTTGAGTTGATCCATCTCGTCCGGGGAAAACGCCGGCAGCATGATCTCTTTCCGTTTCTCCTCAGCTCAAGCCTGCGGCAGGGTCCGCGCGCATCTCGGGAGGGCACGCGTGGGGCCTGTCCGCGGCCCGGCACATTCGCTCGAGCCACGCCACTGTTCGGGGGCACAAGGGGCTCACCTAGGATTATCGGAATTGAGAAAAAGGAGTTGAGGAGAAAAGGCGGGTGGACGAGAGGTTCAGATCAACAAATCGCTCCCCTTTTCCTCGGACTGGACTTCCTTGTACTTGGCGATGCTCTTGAGGTACTCCGCCTTGAGGTCGTGCAGCCGCTCGATGTCCTCGCCGAGCCGCTCGTTCTGGTCGTACAGGCGGTCTATCTCGTTCTGCAGCTCGCCGTGCGCGCGCAACAACTCTTCCTTCTGCCTCATCACGCTGGCGACCTCGCCCTTGAGCGCGCCCAAACCTTCGCGCAGCCGCTGGAGCTCCAAGTCGTTCTCACGCTTGGCCGCCGCCAGCTTCTCACGCTCGGCGTTGGCCCGGCGTAGCTCGCGCTCGTACTCGGCCCGGTCGGCATCGAGCTGCTCGCGCAGCCGCTTGAGCCGGCGGATCTCCATCTCGGTGAGCACCGTGTCGCGGCTCAGCGCCTCGTTCTCGCGCAGCAGCTCGAGCAGCGCCTCTTCCTCCTCACGCTGGATCTCGAGCAGGCGCTGGTTGGTGATGATCACCTTCTCGGAAAGCCGGCTGCCTGCGGGCGAGAGCCTCGGCACTCGGGCCACCGGCGGCTCGTGCTTCTGCCCGCCACCTTGCGGCCCGCCGCCCTGTGGCGCGTTGTCAGATGGTGTCATCGCTCTGCCTCCGTTCGATGCGCGTCAGACGCTCGCATGTTTTCCGGTCGCTTGCCGGGCCTCGTCGGGGCTTGGCGCCCCGTCCCGGGATGACCCAATATAGAAGTGCTCGATCCGCTGCGCAAGCACCTCGGTGCGGCGCCGCTCCTCGGCATCCGCCACCAGCCGAATGTAGCGCCGGTACGCAACCGCCGCCTCGGCGTAGTCGTGCTGCTCGCTGCGGACGATCCCCAGGTTCTTGTACGGCGGCGCGTGCTCAGGGTCGTGCTCGATCGCGCGCTCGAAGCTCGCCACCGCCTCGTCGGTTAGGCCCGCCTTGTGCGCGATTACCCCCGCCAGGTTATGTGCCGGGGCGCTCGCGGGCTCGCGCGCCAGCACGTGGCGCACCTCGCTGTGCGCCGCCTCGAGATCGCCCATCTCGATCAGGCACCGCGCGAGCATTAGCCGCGCCCCGCTATTCTCAGGCTCGATCCGGAGCACGGCGCGGAACTGCTCGGCTGCTTCACGCGCCCGGCCGTCCTCGAAGACGACGCACCCGAGCCAATAGGCCGGCTCGACGCGGCCGTCGTTCAAGCGCTGCGCCTCGGCGAAGCACTTGGCGGCGGCGCCAAAGTCGCGGCGCCGGAAGTGGAGCTGCCCAAGGTTCATCTGTCCCTGCGCGCGCGTCGGCTCGGCCGCACACGCCTGCTTGACCAGGTCGAGGGCCGCCTGCACGTCGCCGAGCGCGGAATGCAGCACCCCGAGGTTGTTGAGTGCATCGAAGTAATCCGGTGCGATCTCGATCGCCCGCTCGTACTCGGCGCGGGCCTCGTTGAGCTCACCGCGCTGATGGTAGGTCAGCGCCAGGTTGTAGTGCGCTTTCGCGTACCAGTTCTCTGTTACTGGGATCATCCTCAGCACACACGAGCGGCGCCACGCCCCGTTGAAGGCTTGCCCCGAGCCTGTCGAGGGAGCCTGCCCCGAGCCTGTCGAGGGAGCCTGCCCCG
>CBDUSE010000139.1:0-8261 GCA_965369835.1 uncultured bacterium | reverse complement strand
CAGCCATCATATTATATAAGAGGAAACGGGCGAGTTTTTCAGCAGCCTGCTAGCGCTCTGCTTTCATATCTGATCGCAACTACTTCCAGCTCTTCAGGCCGACCCCGAGGAGGACGCTTGCCGTTCCCCTTCTTTTGTGCTTCCATGCCGACGTTGAGCTTACCATGGCTGAGTGCGCCCGGGAGAGCGGCGCAGCACGCCGGAGGGGAGGAAAGACACCTTGAAGGATGGCCCTTTCAGCACGGAAGGCACGCCTGACTGGGAGGCGTTTGTCGCGTGCATCCGGCGCCAGGGCACGCCGGAGCGGGTGCACCACATCGAGCTGTTCCTCGATCCGGAGATCGAGGACGCGATCATCCAAGAGTACAGCGTTCTCGATGGGCTGGACGAGGGCGATGCGTACTTCGCGGAGAAGCGCCTCGCTCGTGTGCAGCGGTTCCTCGGCTACGACTACGTGCGGTGCGGCGTCGAGAACCAGGAGATGGTGTTCACGAAGGGCGCGGTTAACGACTCAGCGGAGCTGGCCCGTGAAGGCGGCCGGAGCTACATGGACGAGCACGCGGGGCCGATCACGTCGTGGGCCGAGTTCGAGGCGTATCCGTGGCCCGACCCAAAGGATATCTCGACGCGCGCGCTCGAGTGGTACGATAAGAACCTGCCGGACGACATGTGCATCATCGGCAGCGGCGGGTTCGGCCACTTCGCCGAGCACTTGTCGTGGTTGATGGGCTACGAGACGCTGTGCTACGCGCTGTACGACGGGCGCGACCTCGTGAAGGCGATTGCCGACCGGAATCTGGAGCTGTTCGAGGCGGCCGCCAGGGCGATGCTCGAGTTCGACCGAGTGAAGATCCTGTGGGGCAGCGACGACATGGGCTTCCGGGGTGGCACGCTGATCAGCCCCGATGACCTGCGCGAGTTCGTCCTGCCCGGCCACAAGCGGCTGGCCGAGCTGGCGCACGAGGCCGGTCGTCCTTACCTACTCCACTCATGCGGTGATATCACTGAGATCATGGACGATCTCATCAACGACGTTGGCATTGACGCACGACACTCGTTCGAGGACGTGATCGAGCCGGTCACAGTTGCCAAAGAACGGTATGGCGACCGGATCGCCGTGCTCGGTGGGATAGACGTGGACTTCCTGTGCCGGGCCGACGCCGGGCGGATCCGGGCAAGGGTGCGAGACACGCTGGAGCGGTGCATGCCCGGCGGCGGCTACTGCCTCGGCAGCGGCAACAGCATCGCCAACTACGTGCCCGTGGACAGCTACCTCGCCATGCTCGACGAGGGCCGCCGCTTCACCCCATAGGGGCCGAAGGAAGACACATCGCCACGAGGAGATGAAGTCGTGATCGCCATGCTGCTCGGGATGCTTGGCATTCTAGCAACGTGGTTCGTTCTTTGGGTCGCCTTGAGCGGTCTTGGGTGGACCGTACGACGCTGGGTCCGGGCGCCGGTGAGCGGCGGCGAGTCGCTGCTCTCCTCGTTCTGGATTGGGTGGGCGGTCGCCCTGCTGGTGATCCAATTGTGGCATTGCGTGGCGCCGATAGACGTGGCGGCCGTCGTCGTGATCATGGCCGTGGGGATGGCCGGATTCGTCTGGAACGCCCGGGCGCTGTGGCGGATCGCGGCCTCGGCAGCGCGCCCCCGGCTCGCCGTCGCCGTGGGGCTGGTCGTTGTCGCTGCGTGGCTGGCGAGGCGGGCGCTGGGGCGGCTCCGGGCGCCAGACGCCGGTCTTTACCATCTGAGCAGCATCCGGTGGGCGTCGGAATACTCGCTCGTGCCGGGACTGGCGAATCTGCACAGCGCCTTGGGCTACAACAGCGCCCACTTCCTGTTCATCGCGTTACTTGACGTCGGGCCGTGGCGCTACATGGCCCATCACGTCGCCAACGGCCTCCTCCTTCTCGCACTATCTCTGCAGATCGGCCTGAGTCTCTGGCGACTGATGACGAAGAGAGGCGCGGCTCGGCCGTCTGATCTCGTGCGGGCCGTGTTTGCGATCCCCGTCGTGCACCTGTGCTTCGTCCACGCGTCGGGCACGGCGCCCGATCTCCCCGTGTTTGTGCTTGGTGTCGTCATCGCCGGTGAGCTGTGCAAGCTGCTGTTTGACGACGCGAACGCCGCCGAGCGCACGTTCGGCGTGGCCGTGGTGATGGGGCTCTCGGCGGCGGGACTGGCAGTCAAGCTTAGCTTCGCGCCATTGGGCATGGCGGCATCGCTGATCGCCGCGGCGACGCTGTTCATCCGACAGAGCGGCGGCGAGCGTCCACGCATTGGCGCGCTGGGGCTGGCCGCCCTTGCTGCGCCCGCCGTGGCGATGGTTGTCGTCTGGGCGGCGCGCGGCGTCGTGTTGACCGGCTACCTCGTCTACCCGAGCACGGCCGTCGCGTTCGACGTTGACTGGCGGCTTCTGCAGGAACACGCGGAGAAGAACGTGGACCTCATACGCCACTGGGCGCGCGTTGAGAGCAACTGCGGCCAGGCGCACTGGCTCGGATCATGGGCGAAGCGGATGGCCGGCGAATGGCTCGACATGGTGATCCCCGTGTGTCTTGCCGCCGTCGGGGCAATCGCAGCGCTGTGCTCGCGTGGTCGCGGCCGGGCGAGAGTCGGCGCGATGGTCGCCTTGCTTGCACCGGCCGTGCTCGCGCTCGTCTTCTGGTTCTTCACGGCGCCGGACCCGCGCTTTGCCGGCGCAGCGATATGGTGGATAACCGCCGCGTGCGTCCTGACTGCCTGCATGCGATGGGGCTTCGCAACGTGGTCACGGCGCGCCACGCTCGGCGTCCTTGTGCTCACCGCCTGCGCTTGGGCCGCACACTACAAGCACGAGGGCTTGGTTGTTCCGCCCGGATCGGCACGAGGGTTTCACCCGATTCCGACCGTCGAGATGCGCGTGCGGACGACGCGGTCTGGGTTGGAAGTGTACGTTCCGCGCGAGGGTGTTTCGTGCTGGGCCGCGCCTTTGCCCTGCACGCCCTATTTCAATGCGGATCTGCGGCTGCGGAAGAAGGGGAATATGACCGGGGGATTCATGAGTTCACCGCAAGAAGAGAATCGTCCGTAGGCGATTCCGAATGAGTCCTCTGGCTGCGGCTGAAAGGAGGTACAGATTATGTCTGAAGTGCGGTACGCGGCGCATGCGTACGGGTGGACGTCGAGTTGGAGCAACGAGACGCTCTACCTGATTGACAAGGCGAAGGAGCTCGGCTTCGACCTGATCGAGATCCCCATCATGGAGATCGAGAAGGTTGACCCGCCGCGGATCAAGGAGCGGCTCGAGGCGGCGGGGATCGGCACCATCGGCTCGCTCGCGATCTCGGACGAGACGGACATCACGGCCGAGGACGCGGCGACGCGCGAACGCGGCGTCGAGTACCTCACGCGCTGTGTCAAGGCCACGGCCGAGATGGGCGCCACGGTGATGACGGGCGTGATTTTCTCGGCCATCGGGCGCAAGATCGAGGGCAAGCCCGGCGAGGAATACTGGGAGCGATCGGCCAAGGGCCTGAAGCGCGTCGCGCGGATGGCGCGGGACCACGGCGTGACGATCGGTCTCGAGCCGGTGAACCGCTACGAGACGTTCTTGATTAACACGTGCGAGCAGGCGCTCCGGCTCCGGGAGATGATTGGCGAGCCGAACGTGGGCATCCATCTCGACGCCTACCACATGAACATCGAGGAAGATAACTTCTACGAGCCGACGAAGAAGGCGGCGCCGCACCTGTGCCATTACCACCTGAGCGAGAGCCATCGCGGCGTGCCGGGGACGGGGACGGTTGACTGGAAGAGCATCTACCGGGCGCTGGTTGAGTGCGACTACACGGGCACGGTTGGTCTGGAGTCGTTCATCGAGGTGACGGAGGCGCTGCGGGCCGCGACGTGCATGTGGCGGTCGCTGGCGAAATCGACGGACTATCTCTATGCCGAGGGACTTAAGTACCTGCGTGGGCTGGAGAAGAAAGTGAGAGAAGCGTGAGGAACGGTGCAACGCACGAGACCCGGTTGATGTGCTCGCGCAGCCATCTTGTTCTTGGCTTCCAGGCTGGTGCCTGCGTATGGCATCGGCAAGAGGACACGTTGGTTCGCTGGCGGAGGGAAAGCCGATGAATCTGAGACTGTGGTGGGCGCTTTCGGTTCTTTGTTTCACGATGCTGATGCTCGTCGGGTGCGGTGCGGTCGTCGTGGGCGCCGCCGCCGGCCGACGCGGACGCACAGCCTCCCGGGGACACCCACTGACAGCGGCTACTGCCTCGGCTGCCTGCGGGCTGATCGCCGCAGCCGCGGCGCCATGTTGTCCTTGACGAGGCCACTCGATGCGGTGCGCTTGTGAACGTGTTGCGACTCGGGCGGCTCGTGCGATGAGCCGGTGAGCCTGTCGTCACTGGAGCGGCTCGGGGAGGTACGCTGGTGAAAGAGGATCTTTCCGGGCAAACGGCCCGGCTGAGTTTGCCGAAGACAAATGCACCCCGGCTCTTGAGACTCTGCGTTCTCTCAGCAGCCTGTTAGACTTGCCATGCCGACTTTAATATCGAGAACCGGCGTCCCGTCAATTGCATCGAAGCCGCGAACGCGAAGCGTTGTCCCCTTGACTTCCAGGAGCTCAACGTCAGAGACGGCTATCGGCGTCAAGCGGTCGGGCGTGCGCGAAGCGAACGGCCCCACCTGCTTGCCGTCCCATCCACGAGCGAAGATGGATTTCAGCGGCCTCGCCTCGTGAAGGTACCACAGAATGGTCAGATGCGTCTCGTCCGACAGCCCTTTCATGAACCTCGCCATGCCGGGTGACAGACGAATCTCGGAAACACCGCCACCCGTAGTTCCGAATCCATGATGGCTCTGCGGCCTTTTCTTGTCGCTGACGACAAGGCCAATGGGCCACACTGCTATCGGGTCAACGTCGCCGTAGAGGCAATTGAAGCAAACCGGCTTGTCGTCAATGCGTCGCGACGACTCATCGCTACATTCCGTTCCGCAGTCGCTACACCGCATCTCGTAACGCTCCTTTCTCGACGGATCCTGCCGGCATAGTGGCCGATCCTTTCCGACTTCGCAGCCAACGGTTGCCGGTATCGCATGTTGTATCACTTGCCCGGAAGCCGGCAACACCTTACGGGATCAGGAGCGCCGAGTCCACCGAGTCATCTATCAGAAGCACAAAGCCGTGTGTGCTTTCGCCCCTTGACTAAGGATTCAACGTGTGCGTACGTTGTTTCAAGAAGAGCAGTCAGTCCATTGGCACAGGCACCGGTCTGTGGCGGAGGGAGGTCTGATGAAGTCGAGACGGTGGTGTAGTGTTTCAGTCCTTGTGCTCACGATGCTGATGCTCGTTGGGTGCGGTGCGGTCGTCGTGGGCGCCGCCGCCGGGGCGGGCGCTGTCGCCTACGTGCGGGGCGAGCTGAAAGCGACCGAGGAGGCGCCGCTCGATGCCGTGGTCAAGGCGACGCGAGCCGCCATCCAGGACCTGAGGTTTACGCTTACCGGCAGCGAGGCGGACGCGGTCTCCGGCCAGTTCACCGCGCAGACGGCCAACGACAAGCGGATCGAGATCAACCTCAAGAGAGTATCCGACGAGCTGACCCAAATCCGTATCCGCGTGGACATCTTCGGCGACGAAGACCTCTCCCGCCTCATCCACGACAAGATCAAGGCGAATCTATAGATGGGCCGCACGCCTGTAGGCGAGCGGCGTCAGGCAAACTGCGGCCGATCAAGAAAGACCAGACATGGCAGGCTGCGTGTGACCGTCGTCGCGTAAGGCGGCTAACGGCGGGCGTCCATTGGGCATCGCATCCGCGTGCGGCCTCCAGGTGAAGGTCCCGCTTCTCCTTGTCTCCCAGCGGAACACCTGCGATTACCGTGGCGTCTAAGGCACTGAGGTTCGCAAGGAACCGTGCGGGAGGTAAGAGCAATTAGCGTGTGTTGGGTCGTGTTTGGCGTCGTGCGCGCAGTCGTCTGCTGTGCTGTGTGTTTCGCCGCTTCGTGCGCGAAGGCCGCGGGCACAATGGGAACCTCAGGGCGCGATTCAAAAGGCCGGGTCGAAGAGGCCCCCAGGGCAGAGGGCGCCGTCGTGGGGCGCTGGGAGGCACTGCCTGTACCGGGTCCGCATTCCCGGTCCGGGGCCATCTCATATCGGACGGGCGTCAGCCTCGTGTACGACATCGGCATCGATGAGGGCGGCATCGTTTACCTGCTCGCCAATCGGCGCCTGTACTACTGGGACGGCGAGCAGTTCGCACCGATCGTCGGTTTGGCCACGACACATGCATCGCCCGTCGAGCGGTTCGTCAGCGGGCCTGATCGCGGCCTGTACATCGTTGACAAAGCCGGCGAGGCGTTCCAGGCGAAGCTCTACCGGCTCGGGGGCGGCGAAGCGGAGCACGTGACTGACTTCTACTGCGAGGACGCGCGTCGGCCCCCGACGATCCTCGTGACGAAGTCAGGCCGCCTCATCAATTGGGGTAAGCGGTTCGTCGCCGCCTATGCCGACGGGAAGTGGTCACGTGTCGAGTCGCCCACAGCCCTCGACCGGCCCCTGGTGTTCGACACGGGGAGCCGCGTCCATCTTTACACACCCGGCTGGCTGTGCACGGTTGACGAGCATGGCGCACTCACAACCCGCGAGCTAGACGATCCGCTCACGAAAACCGTCGGCATGTGTCCATCGGCGCACGGCGTGCTGTGGGAGAAGAACTCGGCCTTGCTCTTCAGCTCTCCCGGCCAGGTGGTGTGGGCATTTGACCTCGGCACCGGGAAAGCGGTTGGGGTTGAGCACGTCAGGAAGATGCTCGAAGGGATGATCGTCGGCGACGCCGTGCGCATGAACGACGGTTCGGTCTGGCTCTATGTCCTGGGTGGGAGACGAAGCGAGAGAGGTTGGAGGTTTCTGGTGTTGGGGACGGACGGACGGATCGTCCGTCGGGTCGATCCCGCGGAGATCAACTGGCAGCAGTCCCGGTTCGCCTACCGCCCCGATGCCCTTCTGAGGGCCTCGGACGGCAAGATCTGGTTCGCCGAGGTACGCGGCGGCATTGTCGCCTACCGTAACGGCACGTTCACGCACTTCGGTTGGCGCGACGGGATCAGGACTGCATGCAATTGGCTCGCCGAGGGACCGGACGGCACGATCTGTGCCGGCGCGACCCAGATCGGGACCGATGTGGTCTATGCCTTCAAGGAAACCCAGCACAAGGAACGACCGCCGGCGTGGATGGATTTCTGGCACGAGTTCCGCTTCGCGTCCGGGACTGCTGTGCCGGACTTCGCGGGCGGCGTCTGGATGTGTCTGCAGGAGCGGCCCGGCATGCTGTCGCGGTGGGACGGCAAGCAGTGGCACGACACCGCCGTGCCCTTCGACACAGCGAAGGTGCGCTGGCTCGGCGTGGACGACCGGGGGCGGGTCATTGCTCGAGTCTTGTCGCGCAAGAGCGAGGCGTACCTCGTCGGGCCTGAGGGTGCCACAGGCTATTTCAGCGTGCGGCACGCCATCAGCGCTGCCGTCGAGCAGGGCGCGCGCCAGTTCAGGTTCGCCGGGCGATACCCATCCGTCGTCGTGCTCGACGACGGGCGGATCTGGTACGTGCGCGACGTGCACGAGGCGCCCTCGTACTTCGACGGGAAAAACTGGCGAACTGTGAAGCTCGGCCACGACAGAGTCTGGGAGTTCCGGCGTGACGACGAGCACGACGTCGTGCTCGTGACGACCAGAGGCAAGGCGTACGCGTACGCGGATCACCAACTCACCCTTGTCGGCAATGTGGAGGGGCCTCCCGATTCGACTAAGTACGTGCCCGGCAGCTTCGCTTCCAGGACCGGCGGCTGCTGGAGACAGCCCGCCAAGGGACACCCGTTCCACAGGCAGCTCGGGGAGCGCATGATCCGATGCGATTTCTCGGAGACGCCATTCCCCTCGAGGTACATCCCGTGGTGGATCTTCAACGACGCGGCGGGCAACGTCTGGATTGAGGGTGGCTGGCAAGGCACGCCGCGCCACATGTTCATGAAGCAGGTGTCGGGCTTCGAGCTCAAGCCGGCAAGCATTCCGGCCGAGGCCGCCGGGTCCGCGACGGCCAACGTACACGTTGTCCTTGACGAGAAACCGCAGACCGGCTGGCGCCTGTTTTACCACCTGAACGGCGGCGAGTGGCAGGGCGGCGAGCCGGCCCCGCAGTTCACGATCGAGTTCCCGGAGGACGGCGCCTACGAGGTCGAGGTGATCGGCCTCGGGCCGCTCGGCGGCACGACGCCCGAAAGCC
>CBDUSE010000138.1:0-8272 GCA_965369835.1 uncultured bacterium | reverse complement strand
GCGAGCTGCCGCTGATAATCATGCCCGCTTCCTCGAAGAGGTGGCGATACTCCGGGTTCATCTCGTAGCGATGGCGGTGGCGCTCGCGGATCTCGGGCGCCTTGTAGGCCTTGTACGTTTTGGTGCCCTTCTTGAGTTGGCACGGGTAGGCGCCGAGCCGCATCGTGCCGCCCATGCTGACGACCTTGCGCTGCTCGCTCAGCAGACTGATGACCGCGTGCGGCGTCTCCGGGCGGAACTCGGTGCTGTCGGCGTCCTTGAGTTTCATCACGCTGCGCGCGAACTCGATCGTGGCGCACTGCATCCCGAGGCAGAGCCCGAGAAATGGGACCTTCCTCTCGCGCGCGTAACGGACGGCCGCGATCTTGCCCTCGACGCCGCGCAAGCCGAACCCGCCCGGCACGAGGACCCCACCCACGCCCTTGAGTTGGGCGGCGGCGCCGGTCTTCTCGATCTTCTCCGGGTCCACCTTCTTGATCTCGACGCGGGCCCTATTGTGGATGCCCGCGTGCGCGATGGACTCGTAGACGCTCTTGTAGGCGTCCTGGCGGCCGATGTACTTGCCGACGACGGCGATGCGTACGGTGTGCTCAGGATTCCGGATGATCTCGACGATTTGGCGCCACTTGCGCAGGTCGCCGCTATCGCACTCGAGGCCGAGAAGGTCCACGATCTTCTGGTCCACCTTCTCGTGCCGCAGCATCAGCGGCAGCTCGTAGATGGTGGTCTCGACGTCCATCTCCTCGATCACGACGTCGTAAGAAACATTGCAGAAGAGCGCGATCTTCGAGCGGACCTCCTCATTGAGAGGGCGCTCGGTCCGGCAGATAAGCAGATCGGGCTGGATGCCGATCTCGCGTAGCTTCGTGACGGAGTGCTGTGTCGGCTTGGTCTTGATCTCGTCGGCGGCGCGGATATACGGCACGTAGGTCAGGTGGATGTTCAGGGCGTTGCCGGGCCCCACGTCGAGGCGAAACTGCCGAATCGCTTCGAGGAACGGTAAGCTCTCGATGTCGCCGACGGTGCCACCAACCTCGGTGATCACCACGTCCACGCCCTCGCTCAGCGCCCGGACGCGGCGCTTGATCTCGTCGGTGATGTGCGGGATGACCTGCACGGTCTTGCCGAGCCACTTGCCTTCCCGCTCGAGCTGGATGACCCGCTCGTAGACCTGGCCCGACGTGCTGTTGTTGAGCTGCGAGAGTTGTGCGGAGGTGTAGCGCTCGTAGTGGCCGAGGTCGAGGTCGGTCTCGGCGCCGTCGTCGAGCACGTAGACCTCACCGTGCTCGTAGGGGTTCATCGTGCCGGGATCAACGTTGATGTAGGGGTCGAACTTCTGCAGCGTCACTTTGAGGCCGCGATTCTCGAGCAGCATGCCGATCGTCGCGGCCGTGAGCCCTTTGCCAAGTGAGGAGACAACGCCGCCGGTTATGAAGATGTACTTCGGCATAAAAGCGCTCGTGCCCTTTCCAGGTCCTCCTGCGTGTCGATTTTCAGACTCGTGTGCTCCTCGGTAACGCCGACCACGATCAGGCCCCCATACTCGAGCGCGCGCAGTTGTTCGAGATCCTCGGCCCGCTCGAGCGGCGAAGACGGCAGCAGGGCATACTCGATCAGGAAGTCTCGACGGAAACTGTAGATCCCGATGTGGCGGTGCGCCGCCCGCTTCGCGCTGAAGCGCCCCGTCTTCGAATGCGGGATGGGCGCACGCGAGAAGTAGAGCGCCTCGCCGCTGCGCGCAAAGACCACCTTCACGACGTTGCGGTCCGCGTACTCCTCCTTCGTGCAGATCGGGCACGCCATCGTGCCCATGTCGGCGTCCGGGTGGTCGAGGAGAAGCTGGGCCGTCGCGTCAATCACGTCGGGCTCGATCAGCGCCTCGTCCCCCTGGACGTTGACGACGATGTCGCACTCGAGCCTCGAGGCGACCTCGGCAACGCGGTCCGAGCCGCAGCGATGGTCGCCGGTGGTCATCACGGCCTCGCCGCCGGACGCGGTAACCGCGTCGAGGATCCGCCGGTCATCGGTGGCGACGATCACGCGCTCGATGAGCTCCGCCTCGCAGGCGCGGCTGTAAGTGTGCATGATGAGCGGCTTGCCGGCAAGGTCGAGCAGCATCTTGCCCGGGAGCCGTTTCGATTCGTACCGCGCGGGGATAATGCCGACGATTCGCGCCATCAGCCGGCCTCCAACGCGCTCACAAGCTCCGCGCGGGTGACCGTGCCCGTGCCGACCTTGCCAACGACCACGCCCGCGGCGATGTTCGCCACCACGGCTGAATCGGCGAGAGCAACTCCGTTGGCGAGCCCGAGCCCCATGACGGCGACGACCGTATCGCCCGCGCCGGCCACGTCATAGACCTCGAGCTTTCGCGTCGGGATATGACGCGGGCGACGCCCTTTCTCGACGAGGCACATTCCGTCGGCCCCAAGGGTGACGAGCACCGCGGCGCCGCCCCACTTGCGCGAGAGCTGCCGCCCGACCTTCTCGGGTGGCACGTCCGAGCGCGCCGGCAGCCCGGCGAGCACGTGCGCCTCCTCGCGGTTCGGCGTCACGAGCGTCACGCCGTCGAGCTTGAGCGGACGCTCCTTCTTCGGATCAACGACGACGGGGATGTCCCTCGACCGTGCCAGCGCGATGACTTCATCAACGAACGGCTGCGAGAGCGCGCCCTTGCCGTAGTCCTCGAGTATGATCGCGCCGAACTGTCGGCGGCTCGAGCGCAGCTTGGCCAGCAAGCGCGACCGCATCCGCTTGCCGTCGGCGAGCGGGCGCTCGTCGTCCACGCGGACGACGTGCTGCTTGTGGGCAATCACGCGCGTCTTCACGCTGGTCTTGATGCTGCGGCTCGCGACGATGAGCGAGGTATCGGCGCCCTCCTTCTCGAGCAGCGAGCGAAGGTGCCGGCCGGCCGAGTCGGTGCCGATGAAACCCGCAATCGAGACCGGCGCGCCGAGGGCGCACAGGTTGTTCACGACGTTCGCCGCGCCGCCCGGCATGGTGGAGCGCGAGGTGACTTCGACGACGGGAATCGGCGCCTCCGGCGAGATGCGCGAGACCTCGCCCCAGACGAATTCGTCGAGCATCAGGTCGCCGATGACGAGGACACGGGTACGGGGAAAGGCAGAAAGAATCCGCTTTATGCGTGAACGTGAGACGTGCGTCATCCGGGTTCCCATGCGCGCGGCCAGCCCCAAACCGCGGTGGCGCTCGACGACCAGCCTCTGTCTCGTCGGGCGTCTCTGGGCTGCCATAGAATACGCGCCGCGCGACCGGCGCGTCAAGCGAAATCGTTCACGGCCTTTCTCAATCGGAGCCTTCCTCTTGACAATGCCCACCGCCATGCGAATGATCGCCGTGGGCATGGGCAGACGCCGGTAGCACTCCGGCGCTGCAAGGCCCGCTCGCCACGAAAAAAAAGGATCGGCACGTGGGAAACGGAGAAGCGCCACAGGAAGACGTCACCGACATCATCGAGCCGGACGACAAGCTCCCGGACTTCGCGTTCGCCGAGCTCGAGGAGCCGCTCCGGAGCACGGTGGCCCGGAGCGGCTGGGCGAGACCGCTGCTTGTCCAGGCCAAAGGGATGCCTTATCTGCTCGCGGGCCGCGACCTGATCGTGCAGTCGCGCACCGGCAGCGGCAAGACCGGCGCGTTCATGCTGCCGGGCCTGATGCGGATTAATGCGGGCGGCGCGTACTGCCAGATGCTTGTGCTCGCGCCGACGCGCGAGCTGGCGCTCCAGGTGCATGGCGAGGCGGTGCGGCTTGCCGAGGGCACGGGGATCGGCGCGGTGGCCGTCTATGGCGGTGTCGGCTACGGGCCGCAGATCGAGGCGTTCGAGAAGGGGACGCAGATCGTGATCGGCACGCCGGGCCGCATGCTGGACCACCTCACGCGGCGCAAGCTCTCGCTCGACCGGCTGCGCTTCCTCGTCCTCGACGAGGCGGACGAGATGCTCTCGATGGGGTTTTACCCGGACATGCTGCGGATCCTGCGGTTCCTGCCCAGAGAACGCCAGAGCTCGATGTTCTCGGCGACGATCCCGCCGAAGGTGCGTGCGCTCGCCAAAGAGTTCCTGCGCGAGGCGGACTTCCTGAGCCTGAGCCACGGCCGCGTGCACCTCGAGCAGACCGACCACATCTACTACGCCGTGCCCTCGATGGGCAAGGAACGGGCCCTCGTGCGCATCCTTGAAACCGAGAACCCGGACAGCGCCATCATCTTCTGCAACACAAAGGACAAGGTGCGGTTCCTCGCCGAGGTGCTCGAGCGGTTCGGCTTCGATACGGACCAGATCACAGCGGACCTCACGCAGATCCAGCGAGAAAAGGTGATGCGGCGCGTCCGCCAGCAGCGGCTCCGGTTCCTCGTCGCCACCGACGTGGCCGCCCGGGGCATTGACATCACGCACCTGTCGCACGTGATCCTGTTCGACCTGCCGCAGGACTTCGAGAGCTACATCCACCGTTCCGGGCGAACCGGGCGTGCGGGCGCAGGCGGGATCGCCATCTCGCTCGTGACCGCATCGCAGGAAGCGGAGCTCCAACGCATCGCGCGCCACTACAAGATTAACATGGAGGTGCGCCAGCTCCCCGACGAGGAGGCGCTCCGGCAGCTCGTGGCCGAGCGGCTGACGGTGCTGCTCGAGGACAAGCGGCGTGACCTCGGCGGCGTTGAGCGCGAGCGCATCGAGCGCTTCATGCCGCTGGCGAAGTCGCTCACCGAGAGCGAGGACGAGCTCAACCTGATTGCCATGCTGCTCGAGGAGAGCTACCGCGCCAGCATCCACGCCCCGCCCGAACAGCCCGAGGAAGAAGCGCCAAGGGAAAAACCCGCGGCCAAGGAGCGGAGGGAACCTCGCAAAGGCGGACGCGGCCGGGGGCCACGCCCGCGCAGGAAGAAGTGAGCGTGGGCCGAAGCGCGCCCGATCCCCGAAGGGGATCCACATGAATAGCCGCAGGCGCCAGCCTGCGGACAGCACAACGCCACCAAGTACATCAACCCTGAAAGGGTTGAACATCCCGGCAAGAGACCTCGCACGCCTCCCGGCGAATTGTTCGACCCCTTCAGGGCCGGTCGTATCGTGCTACTCGTTTCCGTGGGTTTCACCCACGGCTACTCACGTTGCTCCCCTTCGGGGAGACTTCACGCTCCATCATTGCCGTGGCACAGACACCGACGCTGAGGCGAGGCCTTACCCCTTTCCCATCCGCTGGCGGGCGCGCCGGAGGATGCGGCGCTCACGCATCGTCAGGCTGTGGATGCCTTGCTTGGAGATCTTCTCGAGGATCGGGTCCACTTCCTCGTCGAGGAAGCTCCCGTCGTCAATAGGGCGGTACTTCCGCGCCGACGATTTGGAGCGAAGCCTCGGGCGACGCACGCTCGCAAACCAGGAGCGCACCCTCCATTTGAGCCGCTCAGTCCAGGCGAACGGCAGGCTGAGCTTGTAGACAATCTTCATGTACGCCCAGCCGAAGACGAAGCCGCCGACATGAGCGCTGTGGGCGATGTTGCCGCGACCGTGCCCGATCTCGCTGACGACCTCGAGGACGAAGAACACCAAGACCAGCCATTTGACCTTGACCGGCATCGGCGGGAAAAGCAGGAAGACCCAGCGTTCCGGAAAGGCCATCGCATACGCGGCAAGCACGCCGCAGACAGCGCCCGAAGCCCCGACGACGGGCATGGTTCCCTTGATATTGGCCAGGAGGAAAAGTGCGTTGCCCCCGATCCCACAGAGGAAATAAACGCAATAGAACCGCCGCGTGCCGATATGGCGCTCCAGGCCGGGTCCGAAACCGAAGATCGTCAGCGGCAACATGTTCAGAAGCAGGTGGAGAACTCCCCCGTGCAGGAACGTGGCCGTGACGACCTGCCAAACGTAGAAGCGGCCGAAGAAGTCGCCCGGCCAAAGGGCGAAGCAGCGTTCCATGATCTGGCTCTTGCGAAGGAAAAGCTGGAGAATGAAGCAGCCGATGTTGACGTAGAGGATCGTCTTTACGGCAGGCGTCAGCCTGGGAAAGCCGAAGGCCGGACGTTGCTGGAAGGAGTGCTCTTGCCCGTAAAAGCTCATGCGTTTCCGTCGGCGACCGTTCGTTCCGTTTCGGAGCAGTTTCCTTCTAGCATACTTTCCTTTATAGTCAACGCATAGCGGGAAGGTTCCACATCATGTCAGAGGAGGGACGGGGCGTCGGATGCGCATCCTGTTCATAGCGCCGCAGCCGTTCTATGAAGAGCGTGGCACGCCGATCGCGACGCGCAACCTCGTCGAGACGCTGGGCAACCTCGGCCACCGGGTGGACCTCGTGACGTACCACCTCGGGCGGGACGTCGCGCTGCCGAACACGCGCATCCTGCGCACGCCGTGGACGCCGATCCGCCACGTCGGTACGGGTTTCTCGTGGAAGAAGCTGCCGCTCGACCTGCTGCTGCAGTTCCGATGCGAGGAGCAGTTCTACGCGCGCCGCTACGACGTGGTACACGCCGTCGAGGAAGGCGCCTACATGGCGATGCTGATGAAGTACTTCTTCTACCGGGTTCCCTACGTGCTCGACATGGACTCGTCCATCCCGGACCAGATGGCTGCAAAGAACCTGCCATGGCGCGTCGTCCGGCCGTTCCTCGAGCTGGTGGATGATCTAGCGATCGCCGCGAGCCTCTGCGTCGTCACGATGTGCCGGGCGTTGACGAACGGCGTCAAGAAACGCCACCCGCGCAAGAAGGTCTTCCAGCTCGAGGACCCGCCCGTGCTGCCGGGCGGCGTGCGCACGCGCGAGGAAGCGATGCCGCTGCGGAGGCGGCTCGGGATAGCCGACGACGAGAAGGTCGTTCTCTACATGGGCAATTTTTCGAGTTACCAGGGCGTGGACCTGCTGCTCGAGGCATTTGCCCGCGTGGCCGGGAAGCATGATGGCGCGCGCCTGCTGCTTATGGGCGGGAACGATCGCGAGGTCGCGGTGATGAAAACCCTGGCGGAACGGCTCGGTGTCGGAAACCGGGCGATCTTCGCGGGCCACGTGCCGCCCGATGAGACGCCGCCGCACTTCGCGCTGGCCGACGTCCTGGTCTCGCCCCGGCGCACGGGCACGAACACGCCCATGAAGATCTACACGTACATGGCTGCAAAACGACCGATCGTGGCGACAAACCTCTCGACGCACACGCAGGTGCTCGACGGGGACTCGGCGTTGCTCGTGGCACCGACACCAGAAGCGCTGGCTGCGGGCATTGCGTCACTCCTCGGTGATGACGCGCTCGGCCGCCGCCTGGCCGAGGCCGCCGCAAAAGAGATTGAGGCGAAGTACTCGATGCCCGCCTACTGCCGCAAGGTCGAGGCGATGTACGCATGGGTTGAGGAAAAGACAAGGAGAAGAAGCCACAGATCACACAGATGAACACTGATCAAGAACTCCTGAATCTGTGTCGATCTGTGAAATCTGTGGCTAATAAATCAATATGAAAAACTCCGATCAGAACTGGGCGCTGAGGCTGTTCCGCAAATCGGTGCTGAAGCAGGCGAAGTACAAGCGCTTTTGCAAAATGCTTGGGGACGTTGAGGGAAAGCGCTGCCTCGACATCGGCGCCGACAACGGGGTGCTGAGCCTGCTGTTCCGCCGGATGGGGGGCTTGTGGGCAAGCGCCGACCTGGAGCCGGAGACGGTCGAGGCGATCCGGGCGCTCGTCGAGACCGACGTCCACCTCATTGACGGGACAACAACGCCGTTCGGCGACGCGGAGTTCGACGTCGTGGCGATCGTTGATTTCCTCGAGCACGTGCAGACCGACCGCGCCTTTGTGGGCGAGTGCGCGCGGATCATCAAGCCGCGCGGCCGCCTGATCGTCAATGTGCCGCGTGTGCGGAAGTGGTCGGTGCTCGGCCCGCTCAAGCGACGCCTCGGGCTGACGGACGAGGAGCACGGGCACGTGCGCGAGGGCTACACACTCGACGCGCTGCGCACGCTTCTCCGGCCGCGGTTCGAGATCACGGCCGCGCGCACGTACAACCGATTCTTCTCCGAGTGCGTGGACGTCGCCGTCCGCTTCGCGTCGAGAAAAAAGAAGGGACCGGGCGGCGCAAAGGGAACCGTCATGACCGGAGGGGACCTCGCCGCAGCGGGCAAGACGCTCAAGGTCTACTCGCTCCTCTACCCCGCATTCTGGCTGCTCTCCCGACTCGACCTCCTTGTGCCCACGCGCGGCATGCACCTCATCGTCTCAGCAACCCGGTCGAGCTCATAGGGACCTCACGCAAAGGCGCAAAGACGCCAAG
>CBDUSE010000137.1:0-8282 GCA_965369835.1 uncultured bacterium | reverse complement strand
AAGCTGATTGCGAACGTCACCGTCGCCGACGCACCCGAGATCAACACGAGCAAGAAGGTGACCGCCGACGAGGTGCGCGCCGGGCTGGCGAAGCTCCCGCTGGACCTGAGCCGCATCGCAATCGAAGGGGCGCAGAGCGTGGCGGTGTCGCGTGCGGGCCAGACGATCACCCCGGAAAACCTCAAGGCGGCCGTTCGCCGCCACGTGATCGAGCATACCGGGCTGCCGGCCGAGGACGTCGTGTGCGAGTTTGTCCGCACGCCGCGCGCCTTCGCGGTGGCCTGCGGCGAGGTGACCTATTCAGTCGTGCCAGTCTCGAATAAGCCCTATTCGGGCTACCAGGCGTTTTCGGTATGCGTGCGCACCGACGGCATCGAGACCGAGACGAGGCGCGTTGCCGTCAAGATCCGCCTGTTCCGCTCGGTGGTGGTGGTGCGGCGGCGGATCGCGCGCGACGAAGTCATCCGGGGCGAGTATATCCGACTCGAGCGCCGGGAAGTCACCACCTCGGTCGGCAACTACTTCACGCGCAGCGCCGACGTGGTGGGCAAGCGCGCCACCCGGTCGGTAAGCGCCGGCGTGCTGCTCACCGACGTGATGGTCGGCAAGCCGCTCGCGGTGCGCCGCAACGACTGCGTCACGCTGTGCGCGCGCCGGGGTGCGGTGCGGGTCAGGACCAAGTGCATCGCGCTCAAGGACGCCTGCGTCGGCGAGAGCGTTGACGTGATGAACACCGACTCAAAAAAGGTCATCCGGGCGCGCGTTGTGGCGCCGAACCTCGTCGAGCTCGAGCTGTAGGCGCCCCGCACGGAGCCGTAAGGAGAACGAACGATGAAGGCGAGAGTGGCACGAGTGGCGATGGCAATCGGCGCTGCAGCGTTGTGCGCCTGCCTGTCCAGCAGTGCGGATGCGGCGAGCCTCTTCGAGCGGCGCACCAAGGATTCGCTTATCGGCGACAGCAAGGCGCGCGCCGTCGGCGACCTCGTCACGATCCTCATCAAGGAGTCGAGCAAGGCGACGCAGGACACCTCGATCGAGCGGAAGAAGGAATCCTCGACGGACGCCTCGATCACGACCTTCTTTTTTCCGAGCGACAAGCACCTGGTCAAAGACGGCGAGAAGCCGGCGTTCAAGTGGTCGGGCAAGCGCGAGTCGAGCGGCGAGGGCAAGAGCGACAGCTCGGCGGAGATCGAAACCAAGGTCACGGCGCGCGTCATTGACGTGCAGCCGAACGGCAACCTGCTGATCGAGGCGACGCGCGAGATCGAGATCGGCGGCTCGGCCCTGAAGATCGTGCTGACCGGCATCGTCCGGCCCGACGACATCGCGGCCGACAACACGGTCGAGTCCACCTTCATCGCCGACGCGAAGATCACGTACGAAGGGCCGATGATGGAAGTGATGAAGCGTGGGCTGCTCGAGCGCTTGATGGACTTCCTGAACATATTCTGATCGCGCGTACGGCTCCCATCGCACGGATGCGATCGAGCACGGGAGGATCGAAAAGATGAAACGGACGGTCATCATCCTGGCTGTGGCGGCACTGCTGGCGCCGGCGCTGGCGTGGGCAAACAGGGTGCGCGTCAAGGACTTCGCCGACTTCAACGGTGTGCGCGACAACAAGCTCGTCGGGATCGGCCTCGTCGTCGGCCTGCGGGGCACGGGCGACAAGAACAGCACGAAGTTTACAACGCAGGCAGTCGAGAACTTTTTGGGGAACTACAACCTCACGCTGCCGCGCGGGCAGCTCAAGGTCAAGAACTCCGCGCTCGTTATCGTGATGGCCACCGTGCCGCCCTTTGCGAAAGAAGGCACGCGGATTGATGCCTCGGTCCACGCCCTGGGCGACGCGACGAGCCTCGAGGGCGGGTCGCTCGTGATGACCACGCTCAACGGCATTGACGGCGAGGCGTACGCGATGGCCCAGGGCCCTGTCTCCGTCGGCGGGTTCTTTGCCGGGAGCGGCGGGCGTGGCGGTAGCACGGTGACCAAGGGGCAAACCACTTCCGGGCGCTTGCCGAACGGCGTGACGATCGAGGCCGAGATCCCGAGCGAGTTCACCGACGGCCGTTCCCTCTACCTGACGCTGCGCAGGCCGGACCTGACGAACGCCGACCGGCTCGCCGACGCCATCAACGCCAAGTTCAAAGACGCCGCCCACCCGATTGACGGTGCGACCGTCAAGATCGCCATCCCGAAACGATACCGTGACGAGCGGCACCTCATCCGGTTCATGTCGGAGGTCGAGCGGCTTACCCTCAAGCCGGACCATGCGGCCGTGATCATCGTGAGCGAGCGCACCGGCACGATCATCGCCGGCGACGAGGCAACCGTCGCGGCGGCCGACATCACGCACGGCTCGATCACCGTCACCATTGACTCCGTGCCGGAGGTGTCGCAGCCGGAGGCGCCGTTCACGAGCGCCATCACGGTGTTTTTCCACAAGATCTTCACGAAGGTCGAGGAACCGCAGGGCCAAAGCCTGCGCCTCGAGGACGGGGCGAAAGTAGGCGACGTCGTGCGCATCCTTAACGAGATGGGCGTGCCGCCGCGCGACATCATCATGATCCTGCAATCGCTGAAAGAGGCAGGCAAGATCCAGGCCGAACTCCACATCATATAGGAGCGCACCCGTGACTGATGCATGGCCCGTTTCCGGCGTTGCCTTCGTACCGACGCTCGACCGCGCGGCGCTCGTCGCCCGGGTGGACAATCCACAGGCAGCGCGCGCGCGGTACCCCGAGCTGATGGCCGCGTGCCAGAGCTTCGAGGCGATCTTCCTTTCGCAACTCATGCGCGTGATGCGCCGGGGCGAATCGGACGATAAGCTCTTCGGCGGCGGCATGGCCGAGGACATCTATCGCGAGTTGCTCGACGACCAGCTCGCCGGCGAGATGGCCACCACGGGCAGCACGGGTGTCGCCGAGCTACTCTACGATCAGCTCGAGGCGGCGACGCTGGCCGACAGAGCGCCCACTGAGGATGCGCACGGAGCGGATGCGCACGGAACGGACACCGTGCCGAATCGCGTCATGGAGGCGGTGCACGACACAGCGACCCGGAGGATGTCTCCATGAACGAACTGCTCGACGAACTCTCGTCCGTGCTTGAACGCGAGGTGAACTGCTACCAGGAGCTGATCCAATCAGCCCGCGCTGAGCAGCAGGCGCTGATCCGTGGCAAGCTCCAGGAGCTCAAACTCGCCATCGAGGCGCAGGAGCTGCTGATTGCGAGCACCAAGGCGCTCGAGGAGACGCGCCGCCAGATCGGCAGAACGCTGGCCGGGCGGCTTGGCGTGTCGAACGGGGACCTGACGCTGACGCGCCTGATCGAGCTCGGCTACGACGACGAGGCCGGTCGGATCACCGCGCTGCGCGATAAGGTCCGGCAGGTGGTGCGGGAGCTCGACCGCCTCAACGCCGGCAACGCGCAGCTCATCAACAGCTCGATCGAGTTCATCAACCAGACCATGTGGGTGTTGCTCCAGCCTCGCACGGGAAAGACCACCTACAGTCCCGAGGGGAACACCGACGCGCCGGCGCCGGGCAAGGCGCTCGTGGACCGCGTCGGCTAGGAGGGCGCCATGGCTACCATCTTCAGCAGCTTGAACATCGGGCGGCTCGGGTTGCTCGCCCAGCAGTACTCGATGCACGTGCTGGGCAACAACATCGCCAACGTCAACACCGTGGGGTACACGCGCCGGCGGATCGTGCTGTCGCCGAGCACGCCGGTCGAGCTCGGCTCGGGTCTCATCTTCGGCACGGGCGTCAATGTCAAGGACGTGCAGCGCGTGCGCGACACCTTCCTCGACGTGTACCTACGCAGCGAGATGGGCACCCTGGGGATGCTTGACAAATCCGATGCCGCCTACAAGCAGATCGAGGTGATTTTCAACGAGCTGACCGACCAGGGTCGCAGCCTGAGCGGGATGATGGCCGAGTTCTGGGACGCGTGGCAGACGCTCTCGACCGAGCCCGAGAGCCCCGGCGCGCGCGAGACGGTGATGAGCAACGGCGTCTCGCTCGCCAGCACGTTCCGCTACATGCGCGACCGGCTCGAGGGCCTGCGGCTCGACCTCAACACCGCGATCAACACGACGGTGGACGAGATCAACACGCTCGCCATTGAGCTCCAGGACTTGAACATGCAGATCATCAGCTCCGAGAGCGAACCGCACACAGCGAACGACCTGCGGGATCGCCGCGACCTCATCATTGATCGCCTGAGCGAGCTCGGGGCGGTCACCACGCGCGATTTCGGCGATAGCGAGATGGCGGTGTTCCTCAATGGCAGCCTGCTCGTTTCGGCCAACACGGTGCGGACACTCGAAACCGTCGTCGGCACGGATGGGCTCTACCAGGTCCGTTGGGCGGACACGGGCGACGACGTCGCGCTGAGCGGCGGTGAGCTCAAGGGCCTCATGGACGCGCGCGATGTGACAATCCCGAGCTACATCACGCGGATTGATGCGCTCGCCACGCAGATCATCAAGGAGGTCAATCGCCTCCACAGTCAGGGTAACGGCCTCGAGCGATACACGACTGCCACGAGCGGCATGGCCGTCACGGATCCGAATGGTGTGCTCGACTCGGCGGCGGGCCTGCCGTTCGAGAGCGAGATCACCTCGGGCAGCTTCTGGCTTGCCGTCTACGACGCCGACGGCACACTGATCGAGGAGCAGGAGATCACGATTACCGCCGGCGTCTCCACGCTCAACACCGTCGCGGCGGAAATCAGCGCCGACTTCCTCGCCAGCGGCAACCTGCAGGCGAGCGTCGTGAACAATCAGCTCGTGATTGATCTCGGACCTAGCGCGCCCGCGGGGGCGACGTTCTCCTTCGTGGCGAGCGACGGTACGGGCGACACGAGCGGTTTCCTGCTCGCCATGGAATTAAACACCTTTTTTACCGGGCAGGACGGCGAGACGATTGACGTCTCGTCGGTGATCCAGGACAACCCCGATCTGATCGCCACGGCGAGCTCGACGGCGCCGGGCGACAACACGATCGCGCTCGCGATAGGCAACCTGCGCAACCAGGCGTTTGTGATCGGCTCCGACAGCGCGGCGCGCACCTTCGACGACTACTACGAGATTACGGTCTCGACGCTTGGGACCGAGAGCGCGCGCGAGTCGAGCCTGCGCTACAACCAAGAGAATGTTGTCGCAGCGTTCAAGAATCAGCGCCAGGCCTACTCCGGCGTGAACCTCGACGAGGAACTCTCGAACCTCATCAGCATCGAGCACGCCTATACGGCCGCGGCGCGCTTCATCAGTACGATTGACGGCATGCTCGAAACGTTGCTGAGCATTGCGTAGATGACGGAGATGGACCCATGCGGGTGACGCACTCGATCCTGACCGACACGGCGACCACGTACCTGATGCGCAGTCTCGGGAAGCTGCAGCGCGTGCAGGAAAAGATCGCCACGGGGCGGAACTACAGGCTCCCGTCGGAAAACCCAATCGCCGCAACGCAGATCGTGCATTTCCGCAGCAAGATAGCCGAGAGCGAGCAGTACCGGCGCTCGATCGACAACGGCATCGCCTGGAACGAGATGACCAGCTCGGTGCTCATGCAGGTCGAGGAACTGCTCTCGGAGATTCTCGACGTTTCCGACGCTGTCTCGAGCGGCGTGGCCACGAGCGCCGAACGTCTGCAGGCTGCCAGCGCGATCAACTCGCTGCTCGAGGAGCTGGTCATGGCGGCGAACCGCCGGTTCAAGGACAAGCACCTCTTCGGCGGGACCGAGACGCTGACCGTGCCGTTCACGATCGAGTACGATGCGGGCGGTGAGCTCATCACCGGGGTCACCCAGAACCCCAACGGCATTGACGGGCTCTGGGGTTACCTGGTGAGCGAGGTGGATACCGTTGTGATCAACACGCCGGGCGACGAGGTCTTCCAACCCAACGGCGAGGGCGCGGACGACGACGTCTTCGAGATCCTGGTCCGGCTGCGGCAGGCCCACGAGGACCAGGACTTCGATGCGATGGCGCTCGAGGAGGAGCGGCTGCGCGAGGCGATCCTGCACATCACGAGCGTCGACTCCAGCGTCGGGAACCGGATCAATCATCTCGAATCGCTTGGCGAGGACCTCGACGCCGCGGTGCTCTCGTATGACGCGCAACGCTCAAAGCTCGAGGATGCCAACATCGCCGAGGCGATCATTGAGTTCAACGTGGCGGAAAACATCTACCACGCCGCGCTGGCGAGCACGGCGCGCATCCTGCAATTTTCGCTTGTAGATTTCATCTAACCGGCCGGAGGTCGGCGCGCACCGTGACCGGTGCGGAGACGAAAGTCGAGGTGCGCCATGAAGGTTGACACGACACGTTTCGGGACGCTCGACATTGCTGACGAGGAGGTGCTCGAATTCCCCGAGGGGCTGATCGGGTTCGAGAACTGCACCCGCTACGCTATCGTGGACCGGCTCGAGGGCAAGCCGGTTTGGTGGCTCCAGTCGCTCGACCGGCCCGAGGTGGCCTTTATCCTGACCGATCCCGTCGCCGTGGTGCCGCAGTACCGGCCCCAGATTTCCCAGGGCGACCTCGACGAGCTCGGCCTCGCCACGCTCGATGAAGCGGAACTGCATGTGATGCTCGTGGTGCCGCAGGACCCGAAGCAGATCACGGCCAACTTGCTGGGTCCTCTTGTGATCAATCCCCGCAAACGGCTCGGCAAACAGGTGGTGCTCCACAACAGCACCTACTCGGCCGCGCACCGGTTGATCCAACCGGTGGGGGCCGGCACCGGGGAGGGGGGTGGTCCTCGATGCTAGTGCTCGATCGCAAGGTCAACCAGAGCATTATGATCGGCAACATCGAGGTGATCGTCACCGAGGTGCGCGGCGACCACGTCAAGATCGGCGTCCAGGCGCCGCGCTGCGTGCCGGTGCATCGCAAGGAGATTTACGAAATCATCCGTTCGCAGAACATCAGGGCCGCCGAGAGCCAGCCCGTGGACCTCGACGAGGTCCGGGGCCTGCTGCAGATCTAGCAGCCCGTGGCAAAAGTCAATTCCCTCGTAGAAGCGTAGAGTGTGGAGACAACCGAGTCCCCGCAGGGGACGACAGGATGTAGCCACGGGCGTCAGCCCGTGGATCGTGAGCAAGAGAAGAACCGAGCCCCCGCAGGGGGCGACCTGTGACGACGAGGCAATGCAGATGCCGCCCCCTGCGGGGGCTCGCACGGTGCGAGCAACCCTGGTCCACGGGCTAACGCCCGTGGCTACAAGATGCCGCCCGCTGCGCGGGCTCGCACCGAGGCCAGGAACGCACATTCACCACGGGCTGCTAGGCGGGCTGCTGAAAAAGCGTGTCTTTGCCTTCATGCCGCGAGTGCGTGGATCGGGTCAGGGGTTGTTGCTCCGACCCGTTGTCGTGCGCGCCACGTGCGGCGGGTTGGATTGATTATCCTCGGCACCGCGTGGGCCGTGCAGCGATGTGACTGAACGACACGGTATTGAAGAAAAAGGAGCCCCGAGGGGATCGAACACGAGCACGTAGGTATGACCGAATTGCGGAATGGTGCTGAGGAAGAATCCTAGAGAGAGCGGACACAAACATACGGGTGTGATCGAATTGCGGAGTGGTGATGGAGAAGAATCCCGAAGGGATTGAGCACGAATACATGGGTGTGGCCCAATAACGGGATATGGATGAAGAGAAATCCCGAAGGGGCCGACATGAACGCACGAGTGTGACCAAATCGCAGGATGGTGATGGAGAGGAATCCCGAGGGGATTCAACATGAATAGCCCCGAGTGCAACTCGGGGTTTGGAGCAAACAAGACAGCCCAACCCTGGAAGGGTTGAACACGCGCCGCCACGGCCTGCCCTGTTTGTTCGACCCCGTCGGGGTCGGTTGTGTGGTGGACTCCCTTCCCGTGGGTTTCACCCACGGCTATTCACTTTGTCCCCCTTCGGGGAACCGGAGTAGTCGGCGAGAGCCTTCGGGGAAGCGGAGTGATCAACCAAGGCCTTCGGGAAAATGAAGCGATCGGGAGTTCTTCAACAGGCTCCTGGGATGGCGGGCAACTCCTGCGGCCGGCGTATGGAAGAGGCCATCCGCCGTGCGGTGTAGGTCTGCGCGACAGAGGGTGCAAATTAGGCTAAAGCAGGCAGCCGGCCTGCCGATACAGCACGCGAATAGGCAATGAATACCCGTGATCGGAAAACCGGCGAGACGAAAGGAGTGTGATACAGCGGCAGTGAGCGGGCCGTAGGGCGGATGCCCGGTCCGAAAGGACCGGGGGCGAAGGAAGATGGGACCTCTTCTAACA
>CBDUSE010000136.1:0-8291 GCA_965369835.1 uncultured bacterium | reverse complement strand
TGCGACAGCTTATCACAGGAGAAAAGACCTGCATTATTTGTGCAAAGATCAATAACTGCTGCTATCACGGGCCTGCGGCTGAGCCCCCCTTCTCTCCCCTCACCTATTCGTAGCGCAGCGCTTCGATGGGGTCCATGCGCGCGGCTTTGATGGCGGGATGCAGGCCGAAGATGATGCCGACGGCGACGGAGATCCCTGCGGAGATGACGATGGCGAGGACAGTGACGATCGTCTTTTGGGCGGCGAAGGTCTGGACGAGATGGGCAATCACCACGCCGAGAGAGATCCCGACCAGGCCGCCCACAGCCGAGAGCATGACGGTCTCGATGAGGAACTGCTGCACGATGTCGCGCCGGCGCGCGCCCATGGCGCGGCGTACGCCGATCTCGGCGGTGCGCTCGGTGACGGTGGCGAGCATGATGTTCATGATGCCGATGCCGCCGACGAGCAGCGAGATTGAGCCGATGAGCACGAGGACGTTGTTGTAGGTGCGAATCGTGCGTTTACGCTGTTCGAGAAGCGCCTGGGGGATGATTACCTCGTAGTCGGTCCGCGGGTGACGCTTGGCGAGCACGCGCTGGATCATCCATGCGGCGCGCGGGATGAGGGCGGTCTCGCGAATGCGGATGATCAGCTCGTTGATTTCGATCATCTCGCCCGAGTAGCTGCCGGTCTCCACCAGGACCATCCAGTCGCCGTAGCGTTTCCGGGCGGTCTCGTACGGGATATAGATGTCGCGGTCGAGGTTGTGGACCTTGATCGTGCCGGTGGTGCCGGTGATGGACTTGTCTTCCATCACGCCGACTACCTCGAACCATTGCGGGCCAATCCGGATGTGTCGGCCGATCGGGTGCTCATAGCCGAAGAGGTCGCGCCGGACGTCAGCGCCGATGACGCACACTTTCTTCGCCTGTGCGTTGTCCATTGCGCTGATGAAGCGGCCCTTGCCGACGTGGAAGTTGATGATCTTGGTGTAGGCGGGGACCGTGCCGACGACGCGCGCTTCCATCTTCTTGTCGCCGTACAGGACCGGCTTGCGCACCTCCTTGATCGGTACGATTTGCTCGACAAGCTCAACCGTGTCCGCGAGATGTCGGCGGTCTTCAGCCGTAAGGCCGTAGCGGACGGAGGAGACACCCGAGCCGGTGCTGCGGCTCGCCTGGGGCGGCTTGACGCTGCGCACGGTGATGTTCTGCACGCCGAGGAGCTCGATCTGCTGCAGCGCCTCCCACTTCGCGCCCTCGCCGATGGCGAGCATGCTGATGACCGCGGCGACGCCGAAGATGATGCCGAGCGTCGTCAGGAACGAGCGCAGCTTGTGCAGGATGATGTTCCGGATTCCGAGCCGTATGATCTCGAGCACGTGCCTCATGGCCGCCTCCGGGTTTTGATATTCATTATACACGAGCGCCGAGGGAAATCCATTGGCAAATCCCCCTGCCGCGGCGGGGCCCAGGTTTCTGCGAGCTCTGCGCTTTGCTGGGAGGGGCGCGGCTCTCGACAAGTGCGTTGACACCGCGGTCGTGGAGCGTATAGTCGCTTCGGGACAGGGGCTTACCAAGGAGGATCAAGGCATGAAAAGAACGCTGGTTTTCACGCTCGCCATTGCGCTCGTCGCGCTCATGGCCGCTGATGCACACGCGCAGCAAGGGCGTCGGGTCTCGATCGAGCCACGGCTGTCGTACTGGCTGCCCGACGATGCAGACAACGCAGTCGGCTTTGGGGTGGCCGCCGAGTTGATGCTGAGCAACTGGTTCGGCCTCGTCGCGGCGATTGACTTCTGGAACTTCGAGGGCGACACGTTCTCGGCAACGATTGACGCGTTTCCCGACTTCGACATCCGCGATCTCTCGCTCGGCGCGGTCTTCTACATCGGCTACGAGGGGACGATCAATCCCTACGTCACGGCCGGACTTGACTACTTCATGATTGGCGACGACTTCGGCGGGGCCGACGCCGGCGCGTTTGCGACGGCCGGCGTGGACAACTCGCTCGGCTGGCATATCGGCGCGGGTGTTGACATCGCGGTGAGCGAGAACTTCTCGGTCGTCGTCGAGGGCCGCTACTTCGACACGAGCATTGCCGTGGACCTGACGGAGATCGAGATCGGGGACGTGGACGTGAAGGGCTTCGCCATCCTGGTCGGCCTCGAGATCGGGTTCTAGCGCGGGCCACGCGCTTGTCCCAGGCGCGCGCTTAGAGGACTTCCAGGATGCGCAGGGCGATCTCGTGCCGATTGAAGGGCGGCATGATGTAGACGCCCTCGACCGCCTCGCGAGTCTCCAGCAGCGTCTCCTGGGCGATCTTGATGCCTTCTTCGCGCGCAGCGTCGCCCGTGGGCGCGTTCGCCATGCGCTGCATGATCTCGTCGTGGATCTCGATGCCGGGGACCTCGTTATTGAGGAACTCGGCGTTCTTGTAGCTCGCCAGCGGCAGGATGCCGACAAGGGTGGGGATGCGCCACGCCTTAACGCGTTCGAGGA
Organism: uncultured bacterium; assembly: GCA_965369835.1. Classification (GTDB taxonomy): domain Bacteria; phylum Auribacterota; class JABMQX01; order JAFGEW01; family JAFGEW01; genus CBDUSE01. Next base: position 5,808 of record CBDUSE010000136.1, on the reverse strand, counting down.
ACTCGAAGAGCAGGCGCGTCTCGTACACCGGCTGGGTCATCAGGAACTCCGCGCCCGCTTCGACCTTGCGGCGGTACCGCTCGATCTCGGTTTCGAGCTCGGTGCTGCCCGGATCGGCGCCGCACCCCAGCAGCAGCGACGTGGCGCTCTTGAGCGGGTTGCCCGCCAGATCGAGCCCGCGGTTGAGGTTCGAGGCGATCTTCAACAGCCCGATGCTGTCCACGTCGAACACGCCGGTGGCGAACGGGTAGTTGCCGAGCTTCGGCGGGTCGCCGGTGACGCAGAGCACGTTCCTCAGGCCGAGCGCGTGGCAGCCGATAAGGTCCGCTTGCATGGCGAGCACGTTTCGGTCGCGGCAGCAGTAGTGGATAATCGTCTCGATGTTGGTCTCGCGCCCGATGGCGACCGCCATGCTGACCGGGTTCATCCGGGCGGTCGCGCGTGGGCCGTCGGCGATGTTGACGGCGTCCACGCCGTGCTCGTTCAAAGCGCGCGCAGCATCGAGGACCTTCTTGATGTTCACGCCGCGCGGCGGGTCGAGCTCGACGCTGACGACGAATTTTTGGGCGAGCTTGGCGCCGAGCGGGCTCTTTTCGGCGGTCGGGACCGGCTCGATTGTCGGGACCTCCGCTTTGGCCTCGGGGAGCTCGACCCTTGGCCGGGCGACGCTGATCGGCGTCTCGGCCCTCAGGGCCGACCGCATGGCGCGGATGTGCTCCGGCGTGGTGCCGCAACAGCCGCCGACGATGCGCGCGCCGGCCCGGACCAATCGGCGCGCATACTCCGCGAAGTACTCCGGCGTGGCGAGGTAGATGAGGCGCTGGTCCACGTATCTCGGCTCGCCCGCGTTCGGCAGGACGCTGATCGGCAGATCGGTGAGCGGCGCGAGGCGCTGCACGACGTCGAGCAGCCCCTGTGGTCCCATCGAGCAGTTCGCGCCGATGGCCGTCAGCGGATACCGCCGGCCGAGCTCGGCGAGCGCGTCGGGCGCGTCGCCGGCGGCGGTCAGGAGGTCCTCGTTGAAGCTGAGCTGGGCGATCACGGGCACGCTCTCCGAGACGCCGAGCACGGCGCGGATGGCGAGCTCGAGCTCGTACACGCTCCCGAACGTCTCGAGCAACACGAGGTCAGCGCCCCCTTCAACCAGGTAGCCGGCCTGCTCGGCGAATATCTCGATCGCCTCTTTTTCGCTCGCCGGGTCGGCCGGCTCGATCGGCTTGCCGAGCGGCCCGATCGCGCCCGCCACGAGCACGCTCGTTGACCCGATCGCCTCGCGTGCCAGCTCGACGCCACGCACGTTGATCTCGCGGACGCGGTCCTCGAAGCTGAACAGGCCGAGCTTGTAGCGATTCGCGCCAAAGGTGTTTGTCTCGAGCACGTCGGCGCCGGCGCTGACGTAGCCGCGGTGGACTTCGCTGATCAGTTCGGGCGCGCTCAGGTTCAGCTCGTCGAAGCAGCGGTTGATGAAGATGCCCTTGGTGTAGATCATCGTGCCCATCGCGCCGTCGAAGAGCACGATCCCCTGGGCGAGCTTGTCTGAGAGAGGCGAGGCCACCAGCTTTCTCCGCATTCCGGTTCCGGCAGTTCTTTGGGACGATAGCCCTGTGAGGGTTTCGGCTCAAGAGTAAAAGAGCCTCCGTGGCCTTCACCACGCTTGGCTTCGGTGACGTAACGCCTATCAACCACACTGGAGAGATCGTCGTAATGGGCCGAAGTGATCCTTGGCTACATCGGCCTGGTTGGGTTGATCCCGATCTTCACGACGAAGCTCATCCCGCCGCGATGAGTGGCGAGAGGCCTGCGCACGGGTCTCAACAACAGGCCCTCAGATTGAACCACAGAGAACACGGAGAGCACGGAGAGAGTACAAGGCTCCGTGTCCTCCGTGACCTCCGTGGTTTTCCCATTCCTTCTTACATGAGGGCGCGCAGGTGGGACTCGACGGACTCCTTGAGCGCGCGGAGATCGTAGCCGCCTTCGAGGACGGAGACGAGGCGGCCGCCGGCGTGGCGCTCGGCGATGCCTTTGACAATCCGCGTAAGCTCGCCATAGCAGCCCGAAGTGAGCTCGAGGCTGGAGAGCGGGTCTCGGTCGTGCGCGTCGAAGCCGGCCGAGATCAGGACCAGGTCGGGCCCGAACTCGTCGGCGCGCGGGACGACGACGTCGTTGAATGCTTTGGCGAACTCGGCGTCGCCCGAGCCGGGCCGCATCGGCAGGTTCACCGAAAAGCCCTCGCCTCGCCCATGGCCCGTCTCGCCGGCGGCGCCGGTGCCCGGATAGTGCGGTGACTGGTGGGTGCTCACGTAGAGCACCGTGTCGTCGTCATCAAAAGCGTGCTGCGTACCGTTGCCGTGGTGGACGTCCCAGTCAACGATCAGAACCTTTTCGATGTTCTTTGCCGCCTGCGCGTACCGCGCGCCTATGGCGATGTTATTGAAAACACAAAAGCCCATGGCCTGGGCGGCCTCGGCGTGATGGCCCGGCGGGCGGACGGCACAAAAAGCGTTGCGCGCCTTGCCGGCGACGGTGGCGTCAATCGCCTCGAGCACCGCGCCCGCGGCCATGAGCGCGGCCTTGTATGAGTGCGGGCCGACGCACGTGTCGCCCATGTCGAGCATTCTTTGACCGGATTCGACCGTGCGCCTGACGAAGTCAACGTAGTGTGGCTCGTGGATACGGGTAAGGTCGTCCAGGCTCGCTTCGCGCGGGGCGATGTGCGATAGTTCCTCGGCGAGGCCGGTCTCGTCGAGCATCTCGAGGATCGCCTCGAGTCGCTCCGGCCGCTCCGGATGCCCCGGCATCGTCTCGTGCTTCAAGAAGATGTCGTCGTAAACAAAGCCGGTGTCCGACACAGGAGGCAATCTCCGGGAGGTTTACCCGTGTAGCTCGCAGAAGTGCCTCACGGCTTCACGGAAGTCTTTCGCATCGGGATTGCCGTCTACATGCTTAGCGAACGCCTGCAGAGGGACGCACATATCCTTCATGGTCTGTCCCACGGGCCATCTGTCTATGAGTTCGACATCACACATAACATCATACATGTCAATGCGACCGTAGCACAAATGGCAGATCATCTTGTTGATCTCGTCTCTTAGCGAGACCTCGCCTATCAAGGGTTTCAGCGCCGGTTGTCGTAGAGGCGACGCTGGCCTCGACTGAGGCCAGCCGGGCACGAAATCCTCGCCGAGCATTGTGTCTTTGTCGCCCCTGCCTGACAAGTAGAGGAACTCATCCAGCTCGCGTGCGTGAACGTAGAAGGCGTCTAGGAGACCGTTAATCACTCTCTGTCGTGGTATTTCGTCCTTTCGAGCTTCGCGTTCAGATGCAGAGAGTTTCTTTGCGTCATCCTTAAGCTTGTTGAGACGCAAGTACTCACTGCCCTGCTGTTCGAGCGCCTGTACTTCGTGGGTCAGATGCTTCCATGCCTTCTTCATTTGGTCTTGGGTTGGCTGCATGGGTTGCTTCGGATCCCAGCAGTTCGCGATCTCTCTAAGCGAATTAGCCCATTTCCGTCTGGCCTTGTCGTCGAGGGTTCCGGCGTTCAACTCCTGGACGCACTGTTTTAGTGTATTGATGTGCTGACCGAGCTTACTCGCGCTCATTTCGCTCACCCCTTCCTCTCCGGGTATTTGCGGCGTACTGCTTAATTGCCCTGGGCTTACAACGACGCGTGGGGTTGCGGCGGGCCGAGGGCGACCCGCCCTACATCCTGATGTTGACCTTGGCGTCTTTGCGCCTTTGCGTGAGGTCCTATCCGACGAGCCACTCGCCGTTTTCAAAGACGAGCTGGCCGTCGGCGTAGACCTGGCCGTCTTGACGTAAATCCTTGACGATGTCCCAGTGGATGGCCGACCGGCTTTTGCCCTTGCACTCCTTGTAGGCGCGGCCCAGCGCGAGGTGCATCGTGCCGCCGATCTTCTCGTCGAACAGCATGTTCTGCGTGAACCGGTCAATGGCGTAGTTCATGCCGAACGCGAACTCGCCGATCAGGCGCGCATCGTCGTCGGTCGCGAGCTGCTTATCGAGCATGTCCTGGCCTTTCGAGGCGCGGGCGTTGACGACCCGGCCGCCTTTGAACTCCAAGAAAATGTCCTCGACGTCACGACCGTGGCAGCGCGCCGGATAGGTAAACAGGATGTGGCCGTTCGATTCGGTCTCGACGGGCGCATAGAAGACCTCGCCGTCGGGCATGTTGTGGCGACCGCTGCTGGCGACGCCGGGTCGGCCCTCGAGGCTCACGGTGAGGTCGGTCTCCTCGGCAACGACGCGCACGATCTTCGCAGCGTCGAGCAGCGCCTTGACCTTCGCCATCTTCTTCGCTTCGGCGCGCCAGTCGAGGAGGCAGGCGCCGTAGTAGAACGCCTCATAGTCGGCGAGCGACATCCCGGCCTCCTGCGCCACGGCGTCGTTCGGGAAGCGGGTGCAGACCCAGCGCGTGTTGTCGAGTCGCTCGTCGAAGATCGGCTTGATCGTCTTCTGCCACAGCGTCGTCCGCTCGGGCGGAACCGAGGTGAGCGCCCGGGTGTTGGTCTCCGCACCGATCCGGATATAGGCGGTGGCGCGCTTCGTCTCCTCGAAAAGGATTTCCGGAAAGTGCCGGAGCTGCTCGTCGCTCGCGTACTTCAAAAAGATCTCCTGCTGCTCCTGGAAGCCGATGTGCGAGAAGACGTGCGCGCCCCGCTCGATGATCTTCCGGTAGCACGCCACGTGCAGCGGCAGGCCCTCGGGCGTCGTCGAGATGAGCTGCACCTCGTCGTCCTTCCCGATCTCCGTCGAGTACCCAACCAGTATCTCCGCCAGTTGCTCAATGCGTGTGTCGGTCATTGTGAAGCTGCTCCTCCTCTGGTGATGAGTGCACAGGGAGGATAGCAGGATACGCGTCCGACCACAAACGCGAGCTCACAAAGCAGCGCCTATCCGTAAGGTTTGCGGTCTGGGTTTCGGCGCTGGTAGTGGCCCCACAGATCTCCGGGAAAGACGCAGAACAACTCGATATCGCCATAGGCCTCGACCCCGGTATAGTCGGCAATCCAGACCTCGATGAAGCCATGACCGGAGTAGTCCTGCTGGGTGTCCTCGGTCAGCAAGGGAAGGAGGCGGGAGAGCGGACACAGAACGAACTGAATGACCAGGATCGTGTTGGCGGCGAGTTCCGGGTCATACCGAAGGCGTTTGGCTTCCTTCTCCTCCAACCTGAACTGGACTTGCTCGGAGAGCTCGAAAGGATCGTCGCCGAAGCTCTTGCCGATGTTCTTCTCGTCTATTGTGTCGAGAGGGTTCTGCATGATCTGAGTCAGCTCTACGCCGACAGCCTGGCCATCCGCACGGAGGCATCGGAAGTCCGGGCTCTCTCCACGACTGGCTACTTGAATGCGTTCGCCCGTAGCGTGTTCATAGGCCTCGAGGAACAGCTCAAGGTCTCTCTCCTCAACCATCTTCTTGCCGATTTCCTCGTCTGACATGACCAGGCCTCACCACCCTTCTCTCACTGACTTGGCAGGTATCTTAGCACGTATCCGCGGCAGGCTGTGGGCGCTTCAGCGTCCACCATTCCTCGTAGCCACCGGCTTCAGCCGGTGGTTTTGGGGCACCAGCAACAGCTCTTCCAGCGCGCTTCAGCGTGCTTCCCGCCTCCGCACTGTCCTGCTACGGCGGGCAAGCTCGACATGTGGCTTCAGCCATCTGAGCTCAACTGCCTGAAGGCCATGGTCGAGAAGGCCTGCCCGTGGGGCAGGATGGCTGAAGGCGGCTAGTGAGGATTTGGGGGATGCTCGGCAACCACCGGCTGAAGCCGGTGGCAATACCTAC
>CBDUSE010000135.1:0-8437 GCA_965369835.1 uncultured bacterium | reverse complement strand
TTGAATCGCCCCAAAGGGGCTCTGTTCTTTCTGTCGCCCTGTTCCACGGGCTGGCCCGCCTTCACGGGAGCTCCGGCGGGCATGCGCCCGAGGCTACTACCATCCGCCCCTGCGGGGCTCTACCTTTCTGTCGCCCTGTTCCGCGGGCCTGCTCTCCTTCGCCAAGGCTTCCTCCTTCGCTAAGGTTCCGGAAGACAAGACGGAGGGCGTGCGCCCGTGGCTATCACCAAACGCCCCTTTGGGGCTCGACAATTCAGCTAGAACCCACTCTTTTCAGCAGACTCCTGGAACACGTTAGCTCGACGGCGCTGACCGACGCGGCCGGAAACGTCCAGGTTGCATTGCCGGGCAGCTTGTGCTCGGTCGGTGCGAACAGGTCGGGTACACCCTCCCAGATCTCGCGCGTCGGGTCTTCGGCGATCTGCCACACTCTACCCGACACGACCTTGAGGCCATCAACGCCGAGCTTCGCCTTGGCGGGTCTCGTGCGGCTGGTGTTGACCACGTGCACGTAGACCTTCTTACCCGTGCGGCTGGCAACCACGTCGAGCACCTTCGGCGCGGTGACCTCGCACCATTTCCTGCCGATGTGGCGACGGTAGAGCGACATGACGCGCGCCACGGGCATCATGTACGCCGGGCGGCGCCAGTACGGCACGGGGATCATGATTGCGTTGACGCTCCAGCGCGTGCCGCAGAAGTCGGCGAGCGTCGCGATCTTCAGCAGGTCGCCGTTGCGGATCTGAACGTTGAGTACGCGCGCATCCGTCACGCCCGCCGCCCACGAGCAGAGCAGGTCACCGCGATGGCGGCCGTGGACGGCGAAGTGGCCCTCGGTCATGGCGAGCTTCACGTCGTAGCCCGCTATTTCCTTGCGGATCTCGGCGAGGCGCTTCTCAAGTGTCGCCGGGACCTTCATGAGCGCGCTCCACGTGGTGGCCCAGCTCTTCCGGTACTCGTCCTGGCTGAAGACGGCGAACGCCTTGCCGCCGCCCCAGTGGTGATGGAAAGCGACGTACTGAAGCTGGTCGCCGGCGACCTCGAGCAGCCTAGGCGCCCAGCCGGAATCGCCCCAGCCGATCAGCTCGATGTCCGGGTCGGCCTTGCGCATCGCCTTGGCGAAAGCGAGCGTGCGCTTGGCCGAGGTCTCGCAGTCAAAGCCTCGCTTGTCGTACGAGGTCTCATTGCCGATCTGCCAGAGCCGGACGTCGAACGGCTTCTTCGCGCCGTTCGCCTTTCGAGTCGCGTTCTTCGGGTTGTTGCAGTAGTCAACCCACTCGGCCGCCTCCCTCGGGCCCGCCGACCGGACGCCGCCCTTCGGGGGGTGGGCCCAGTGCTGCCGGCCGTCGGCCTCGAAGTTCACCGCGATCAGCGGGTCGGCGCCCGTCTTGCGGCAGAAGTCAATGAACTCGTGCGTGCCGACTTGGTTGGTCTCCATGCCGTCCCAGCAGATGTTGTGCATCGGCACGCGCTTGTCGCGCGGACCGACGGCTTCCTTCCACCGGTAGTACGACGTCAGGCAGCCGCCCGGCCATCGCAGCAGGCCCGGCTTGAGCTCCCTGGTCACCTTGACCACGTCGGCGCGCCACGCCTGGTTCTTCCAGTCCCAGGCCGACTCGACCGAGCTGTCGGAATCCCCGAGCGGCTCCATGAACTGCATAAAGAGATGGGGTGAAATGTCGAACTTCGGTGTGGGATCAACGGTGATCGTCGTCGCGAGCCGCATGCGGCTCGAAGACTGCGTGCGGCGGCTCGGCATGGGTCCTCTCTCCGGGGTTGTCGCTGAATCCAAGGCGCACAGTATTGTTCGGAAGGCCTGGCTTTTCAAGCAAAGTTCCAACGTCCGCAATGGGTGCAGGGCGCCGTCACCAAGGGAAAAGCCTTGCACCGACGGCGTGCCTTTGCCAACCTCTCAGGCAGACAGCGCAGACGACAAACTAGCGCCTCAGTTGAGGGGGGAACGGCTCATGCGCAGGCGGCCGGTGGTGTGGTTCGTTGACGATCTCGAGGAGAATCGGGAGCGGTTCGCGGCGGACCACGGGGACACGTTCAACATCGAGATGTTCGAAACGCCGCAGGAGGTGCTCGACCGGCTCAAGAAGGCTCGGCCGGACGCGCTGCTGTGCGATATCTTCTTTTATGACACGCAGGAAGAGGCGCAGGCGGCGGAAGAGAAGATTGAGGAAGAGAAGGTGCGCATCCACGAAATCGCGCACGAGATCGGTGCGCTCGACGAGGACCGCCAGGCGGGCGTCGAGCTGATCCGGAACGTGACGAGGCTATTCAGAGGGAATCCGCCGTTTCCCGTGTACGCGTACACGTCGAAGGGGCCGTACCTGCTCGACGGGCCGGCGCTCGACCGGCTGGCCGAGTGCGGCGCGACGGTGCTGTTCAAGAAGCGCTACAGCCGGCATATCGAGAAAATGATCATCTGCGGCGATATCGAGGAGTTCCGCGAGCGGCGCAAGTTCCATCTGAGGCTGTCGCCGAAGGCGGTGATCGGGTTTCTGGTGGCGATCGGGCTGGTGGCGTGGGTCATGCAGAAGGTGCTGAATGCGCTTTGGAGGCTCATCTTCGGGAGCTAGGAGGAGGAGGTCTCATCACAGAGAACACAGAGGGCGACTGAGCCGGGCTCAGTCGCGCCGAAGAAGCTCCTCGGGAGGAGCTTCTTCGCGACAAGCGGGAGGGAGATGTGCTGACGGTCCACGTTTTCATTCATGTGAAGGCTGAGCTGGTTGAGGCGTTTGAGGCGGCGACGATGGAGAACGTGCGCCAGAGCCGCCGGGAGCCGGGCGTGGCGCGGTTCGACCTTTTGCAGCAGGAGGATGACCCGACGCGGTTCCTGCTCGTCGAGGTGTACCGTACGCCGGACGATCCGGCGCGCCACAAGGAGACGGCCCACTACCAGCAGTGGCGCGATACGGTGGCCGACATGATGGCCGAGCCACGGACGAGCACCAAGTACGCGGACGTAATTCCCGCTGAATAGAGCATTGCGGAAGACGTAAGAGGTACCAGCAATGAACCTGATCTGGATTTGCTCGGATACGTTTCGGAACGATCATCTCGGCTGCATGGGCAACGCGCGGGTCAAGACGCCGAACCTCGACAGGCTGGCGTCCGACAGTCTGCTGTTCGAGGGAACATGGGGACAGCCTGTTTTTTTTGTGCGACCATCGCCATCCCTTCTCTATCTGTCTCTGGCCCTGGCTCTTGAAACATAGGTGGTTATCCCTGATCTTATTCCCATTCCTCTGAGCATCGAACCACGGAGAGTACGGAGAACACGGAGGAAAAACAGGGGCGTTACCTGTCTCCGTACTCTTCGTGACCTCCGTGGTAAGATTAAAAGATGCATCCATACGAGAGACCCCCCTGATTGACTGCAAGGACCGCTTGTGCGAGAAAATGGAGACAGTCACCTTCCGGGCGAGGCCGAGGCATGGTATACTCAATTATAGAGAGAGTTTGACGCGTGGTACACCTTCAGAGGAAGGAGCGTCCATCATGAAGACCAAGGGATTCACGCTCATCGCGGATCGCACGGCCCGGGGCAAGGTTCGCTGTCGCGGCTTTACGCTGATCGAACTCCTCGTAGTCATTGCCGTCATCGCGATCCTTGCCGCGCTGCTCCTGCCGGCGCTCGACAGCGCCAGGGGCAGGGCCACCTTGACGGCCTGCCTGAACATCAGCCACCAGCTCGCCGTCGGCATCGGCGCCTACTGCACCACATCGGACGACATCCTGCCGCCCGGAAAATACATGCACCAGAGCGGGAACATGGTGCCGAAGATCTGGTCGCAACTGCTCTACGAGGGCAACTACGTGGACGACAAGAAAGGCTTCCAGTGTCCCGCCGACGACGTGACCGACAACGCCTCGCGCTACTATGATTCCGGACCCCCCTACCCGTATTTCTGGGCATCCTACGCCTTTTCCATGGGATGTCATGACCTGTTCTTCGGTGACGATGGCGCGCTCCACCATGCAGTCAACGCAAACCTGGCCAGCCACAGGGGCTGGGAAGACAAGCAGATCCTGCTCGGCGACAGCGAGTGCAACTTCCTCAACGCCGAGTGGTTCGGCTGGAACGACGCGGAATCGTTCAAGATGACCTACCTACACCAGTTCCCGCTCGACCGGCACGCCGGGAGATGCTCCTACGTCATGCTCGACGGGAGTTCGATGGCGATGCGCGTGCCGTCCTCGAACCACACCGACCCCGAGGAGTTCCGGTCGGACATCAGGAAGCAGTTCCGGGCGTGCGACCAGGAAGACCTGATCTGGGGCGCCGACGGCGTAACGCCCCACGTCTGCTTCTGGAACAGTTACGAGAAGGGCCTCCTCGTAACGCGACGCTGAGCGATCGGCGCCAAGGCCCGCGACGCGAAAGCGCACGCCGCTGAAGTCCGCGACGCAGAGATTCACAAGACCACGGTGGGCGGGGCCCAATTCCTCATCCGGGGCACCCACACCCAAAACCGGCGCGAAGCCCTTGATTCACACCGCACTCGTCTACCAGCCTCGCCAACCGCTGGGCCGTGAAGGAGAACAGATGCTCAGCGCGTGGCGAAGAAGCCTACTAACTCTTGTGGTCTTCGGGTCTTGCATGGGCTTGGCTCTGATTCTTGCACTTCTCGCAGGGCAGTTCGCAAGACCTGAGCCGCCTTGCCTTCTCCTCATTTGCGCCGTATATTCCCTCCTCTGTGTAGCCTTGTTCTGTCTTGACTTCTCGTTCAAGCTGTCATTTTCGGAAGAAGGAATAATTATCAAATCACTTCTGGGACGCCGTAAGATCAACTCGAAACACAGTGTCTTCTCTTGGACTGGCAGCTTCGGAATAGGCATTGTCGTGGCTGTAGAGCTGGAGATGGACTCTCTCCACGTCCATCCCGAGATATGCTTGCCCGTATTTCTTGCTTTGCTCTGGACCTCTTTTATTCTTAGTATCATGAAGTTGCTTACGTATCCAAACGGCCCCATCAGTGTTGAGACTTGGCATCGAATCGGAAGTACTATTTGGGGCGGTTTGTCAGGCTTCTTCTTCCTTCGCTTTATGTCCTTTATTGCTGATCGCGTTCGTGCTCGAACAGAAAGCGGCTGTGGTCTAGAGCACGCGCCGTGAGCAGTACATTACCCGAACACTCAGACGCACCCACATTGTGGACACTCCAACACAGAGCCGCTGAGCCCTCGCTAAGAAGAAAGCACCATTGCTTCGTTGCCGAACGCGACGGAGGCGGCGTATACTTACGATGACATTGACCGGCTGGTGGTGTTGGCGAACCGGACGAATCAGGGGGTCCTGCTCAACCGGTACGCGTACGCCTTCAACAACAAGGGGTTGCGGAGCAAGATGACATACGCCAACGGCGGGTATGCCGACTTTAGCTACGACGCGGTGGGACATCTCACCGACGAGCACTACAAGGCACGGATTGATCGCTTCGGACTCCTGAAGGATGGCTTCACCGGCACGCCCTTCCAGTGCCCGGCATGGCTCGGGTCTTGCTTGCACAGAGCGGGACGCCGAAGAACGACTCTACAGGTTCGAGACAGGCCGAGATGCCCGATTCAGGGGGAAGCTTCTTCCCCTGATCGGCGGTAGTTTCCGCCCAGGACTTGGAGAAATAATCGAGTTCACTTAGAGGCAACAATGTCCAAATTCTTGTGTCCCCGTCTCAACGACACCCGGCACGTGCTCTGGGGGACCGCCGTTTGCCTGGTCGGATTGCTCTGTCTCGCAGCCCCGGCGGCGAGCGCGGCCCAGCCCCTCGGCCTTGGCGACAGCCCAACGTACGGCCTCGGCGACCGCCCACCGACGCCCGAGGAGGAAGCGTACGTCAACGCGAACGTCGTGGAAGTAGACGAGGTGAGGCCGAACGCGCTCGCCATCGCCCGAGCGATGGCCGAGCGCGCTGCCGCGGGTGGGTCGGGCGCGCCGTCGGACGGGCTCCCTTTGTCAGTGGACAACAGCACGCTGATCTACTTCCCCCCGATCCGGAGCCAGGGGTCGCAGGGCTCGTGCACGGCATGGGCTGCCGGCTACTACTACAACACGTTCACGCAGGCGCGCGACGCCGGGGTGGACGTCTCGGGCGGGGACAACAACAATATCTGTAGTCCGGCTTTCCTCTACCCGATTGTCAACGACGGCGTGGACCTGGGCGCGTACACGTCGTACGTGGTCGCGTTGCTCGACGACATCGGTTGCGCCAGTTGGGCCACAATGCCGTACGACCAAGGTGACTGGACCACGTGGCCGACCGAGGCCGCCTGGCTCGAGGCGCTCACGTGGCGCACGAACGCGAGCTACTCGATCAACGGCTCGTCGCAGGCGGGGCTCACGGCGATCAAGCAGCACCTGGCCAACGGCAACGTCGCCGTCACCCGCTTTCCCGTTTATTGGACCTGGTATACCCAGTATCCGAGCAATGCGACCGGCATCAACAACCGCGTCTATTACGCGCAGGCCGGGGCGTACGCGGGGGGCCACGCGGTCACCATCGTCGGCTACAACGACAACCGAAGCTACGTTGACCACCGCGACGGGCAGACGCACTACGGCGCCTTCCTGATCGCCAACAGTTGGGGCTCGAGCTGGGGCTGGTACAACAGCACCGAGTCGGGCTCGCAAGGCTTCTTCTGGGTCGCCTACACGATGTTCCTCGAATCCACTTTCGGCCCCTACGCCTACTTCAACAGCGACCGCGCGGACTACGAACCGAAGCTCTACGCGGCTGCCGGCATCAACCACAGCCAGCGGGGCCGTGTCGCCTTGCGGGGCGGGGTCGGCGCGACCGGCTCCCCCGAGTTCAACGGGCCGTACGCGATCTACTACGAAGGCGGCAACAGCCTGGCGATTGCCGACTCGAAGCGCGTGGTGGTTGACCTGACCGATGGCACGAGCCTGTTCGAGGAGGGCGAGCCGAAGCAGGTGTTCGTCCGGCTCACCGTTAGCTCCGGCGCTTCTTCCAACGGAACAATCACGAGCGTTGACTTCACCCACGACCTCGACGACGACGGCTCGTATGAGACCGTCGCCTCGACCGATCCGGTGGTGACCGTCACCCCGGGCACGTCGGGCTACGCCACCGCAGACGTGTGCCTCGGCCCGCCTTGTATCTACGTGGACGCCTCGAACACCTCGGGTCCGTGGAATGGCACGTGGTCGTACCCGTATCGCACGATCCAGGACGGGATTGATGCGGCCCAAGACGACGAGGTGGTCGTCGCCGACGGCACCTACACAGGCGCGAGCAACAAGGACCTGGACTTCGGCGCTAAGGCGATCACGGTGCGCTCGGAGAACGGTCCCGACGCATGCATCATTGACTGCGAGGGTGCCGGTTGCGGCTTCTATTTCGACTCAGGAGAGACGGCGGCTTCGATCGTGGACGGGTTCACGATCCGCAACGGGAACCCGGGCGGCGGTGGCGGCGGCGGCGTTTACTGTGCCAACAGCAGCCCGACGATCATGAACTGCAGGATCACGGCCAATGAGGCCACGCTCGCCGGAGGAGGTATCTTCTTCTCCGGAAGCGACGCGACTGTTCTCAACTGCACGATCACGGGCAACGAGGCGGTCAACGCCTATGGCGGGAGCCTCTTCATTAGCGACAGCAGCAATGTGACGATCATCAACTGTACGATCACCGGAAACGTCGCGGACGATGGCGGCGCCGCGTACTGCCTGGACAGCAACCCGACGCTGACGAACTGCATCCTCTGGAGCAATGGCCCGAACGAGATTGTGCTGGCCGGCACCGCCGCGCCGACACTGAACTACTGCGACATCGAGGGCGGCTGGGCTGGCGCGGGCAGCAACAACATTGACCAGGATCCGCTCTTCTACGACGCGGGACAGTGGGACGGCGGCACGTGGGTCGAGGGCAACTACCGCCTGATGCCCGGATCGCCATGCATTGACAGCGGCTTCGGCGATAACGGCTCGACGGTCCCCGACACAGATATCGGAGGCTGCGCGCGCCTGGACGACCTGGATATGACGAACACGGGCGGCGGCACCCCGGACTATGTGGACATGGGCGCACACGAGCGACAGGGTACCTGGACGATCAGAGGCACCGGCGACTTCAACGGCGATGGCAAGGCCGATATCGTCTGGTACAACAGCTCGACGGGCTACGTCGGCATCTGGCTTATGAACGGCTGGCTCGTCAAGGGCGCCGGCATCCCCGCCACGGTTGACCCGACCCAGGGCTGGGCGATCAAGGGCGTCGGCGACTTCAATGGCGACGGCAAGGCCGATATCCTCTGGCGCGACGCTACGGCGGGCTACGTTGGCATCTGGCTCATGAGCGGCTTGCGACTCTCCGCCGCCGGCATCTCCGCAACGGTTGATCCGGCCTCGGGCTGGGCAATCAAGGGCGTCGGCGACTTCAACGGCAACGGCAAGGCCGACATCCTCTGGCGC
>CBDUSE010000134.1:0-8507 GCA_965369835.1 uncultured bacterium | reverse complement strand
ATGAGCCTTTCGCTCGGCCTGATCCTGATCGCCCTTTTCCTCGGCATGGAGGCGACATTTTCGTCGTCGGAGATGGCCCTCGTCTCGTGCAGCCGGCTCCGGCTGCGGCACCATGCCGAGCGCGGCGACCGGCGCTCGGCGGCCGTGCTTCGCCTGCTTGGCAGGCCGGAGCGCTTCCTCGGCACCACCTTGGTCGGCGTGAACCTCTCGGTGATCATCATGTCCACGGTCGCTAACGGGATTGTCTACAACGCGGGGGGCCGGGGCTGGCAGGTTGACGTGCTCGCGTCGGTGCCGCTGACGATTCTCATCGTGATCTTCGGCGAGGTCGTGCCGATGACGCTCGCGCGCCACCACAGCTGGCAGGTCTCGCGGCGGAACATCGTGCCGCTGATCGTCGCCATGCGTTACGTGCTCTTCCCGGTCGTCGTCTTCGCCTCGGCGATCTCCAAGGCGGTGGCGGCGCTCGTCGGCGGCTCGCGGCAGAAGAAGAACCCGTTCGTGTCGCGCGAGGAGCTGCGGCTGCTGCTGAAGGAAGGGGCGCAGACCGGCCTGCTCGATCCGGAAGGGCGCCGGATGATCCACCGCATCTTCGACCTGCGGACCACCTTCGCCAAGGACATCATGACCCCGCTTATTGACGTGGTCGCCGTGCCTGGCGACGCGTCGCCCGAGCAGGTGGTTCAACTGATGCGCAAGAGCGGCCACTCGCACGTGCCGGTCTACGAGGCGCGAGTTGACGAGATCGTGGGCGTGGTCTCCGCGTTCGACTTCCTCGATCTCGAGCGCCCCCCGGCGAACGCGCGGAGCGTGATGCGCCGGCCCCGCGTCGTGCCCGAGAGCAAGCCGATAGACGATCTGCTGCTCGAGTTCCAGTTGACTAATACGAGCTTTGCCATTGTGGTGGACGAGTACGGCGGCGTCTCGGGCGTCATCACGAGCGAGGACATCATCGAGGAGATCGTCGGCGAGATCGCCGACGAATACGACCGGCCCGAGCCGCCCGAGCCGGAGCTCATCGAGGGCACCGGGGTGATCGAGGGGCGGATGCGCATCGAGGAGTTCAACGAACGGTTCGAGCAGCGGCTGCCCGAGGAGCACGCCGAGACCGTCGGCGGGCTGGTGGTGGCCCGGCTCCGCCGGATCCCGCACCGCGGCGAGACGGTCGAGATCGCCGGCCTCACGATCGAGGTGCTCGAGGCGACCGAGCGGCGCGCCGCCAAGCTGGCAATCAAACCGTTGACAACCCGTCGCGACGGTTCTATAAGCGAGCAAACTGCAGAGTAGCCGCCCGAGCGGCACACGTTCGCGCGAGAGGACGGTCTCATGAAACGAGTGACATTTCTTGTGCTGGTCGTCGTGGGCATTGCGCTCGTGATGACAGGCTGCCTGCGAGGCGAGAAGCAACCGGTCCCGACCAGGATGGACTCGCTCGGCTGGTGGCCGACCAAGGCCGAGCTACCACCGAAGGCGGACCCGCGCCCCGATATGGGCGGCGAGTGGTGGTGGCCCGCCGAGCGCGCCGAGGAGGATGACCCGCTCTGGGGCAACCGCGGCTTTGTGTACGTGCTCAGGCGCACCGGACGGGAGCCGACGCCGGGCGAGGAAGAGGCGGTGAAGCTCCCGCGCGGGCTCAAGGAGGTCGAGGCGCTCGTCTTTGAAGATGTGAACTTCGAGTTCGACAAGTCCGAGATCACGCCCGCGGGCAAGGCGATTCTCGACAAGGTCGTCACGGCGCTCAACGAGTACCCCGAGGCGGCGGTCGCCCTCGAGGGACACACCTGCTCGATCGGCGCCGAGGAGTATAACATCGGCCTCGGGCAGCGGCGCGCCGACGCGGTTCGCGACTACCTCGTGAGCCAGGGCATTGCGCCTGAGCGGCTCAGGGCGGTCAGCTACGGCAAGACGCGCCTCAAGGTGAAGGAAAGAACCCGGAGAGACTTCGAGCGTAACCGGCGCGTCGAGTTCAAGGTGAGCGTGCCCGAGGAGGTCAAATAGCCGCGCGGGGCTCGCGCGCGTGCTGGAGGAGGTGTCCCGATGGGCAAGGTTCGGTTGATCGTTGCCATCATCATCATCGTGCTGCTCTTCGTGTTTGCGCTGTTCAACGGCGGCGAGGCCCACTCGACGAACATTCGGTTCTTCCTGAAGAAGTGGACGGTCAGCGATGTCCCCGTCTGGGGCATTATCTACATGACGCTGGTGCTCGGAATCCTCGTCGGCTACCTCCTGCGCGGCGGGCGCAAGAAGAAAAAAGAGCACAGCTAGACGACAACCGGATCGAGTCACATCGAGCGAAAGCGTTTCGGCCGCCGCGCGGTTGCGGCGGCCTTTTTCTGTCGTGGGTCGCTCAGCATCGCCTCGGACGAGGGGTGCACTTCGCCGCCGAGTTCAGCGGCGCGCTGCTTCGCTCGCTCCTCGCTGACGTCGGAGACACCGCGCGAGAGGCTAATCCATGAATCCGTGTTCGCGCAGCCAGGCGGCGCTGATCTGTGCGCTTTCGAGCGGCGTGCGCGTGGTGCGGTCGAGCTCGATGATCACCCAGCCCGTGAAGCCGATCTCGACGAGCGCGCTGAGGTAGCCGGCCACGTCGAGCTCCCCTTCGCCCAGCTCGCAGAAGCGCCCCTCGCGCCCGCACATCTCTTGGCCTGGGACGGCCTTGAAATCCTTGACGTGCGCAAGCCCGATCCGTTCGGCGTGTGCGCGCACGAACGCCGCCGAGCTGTCGCCGGTCAGGTCGAAGTGCGCGTTGTCGAGGCACAGGTGCGTGTGCTTGGAAAAGCGCAGCAGCCGCTCGACGTCCTCGGTGTTTTCGCAGCAGGTCTCGAGGTGCGGGTGGTAGGCCGTTGTGAGGCCGCGGTCGCGGAAGCGCTCACAGATGGCGTCGAGGTTCCGGGCGAGGCGCGAGAGTTGGCCGTCGGACTTGTCGCACCAGTCGGTCCCCCAGCCCCCGACGACCATCAGCTCGGTCACGCCGCGTGCGGCGGCGTATTCGGCCCGGGCGATCGTCTCCGCCATCGGGTCGTCCGCCTGGTACGAGACGCTGCACGAGAGCGTGGCGAGCTCAACCCCGAGGTCGCGCAGAATCGCGTCCAGGTCCCCGACGCGCTTGAAGTGCTGGAGCTGGTGGGCGAACTCGACGCCGCGAAAGCCCGCCTCGGCGATCTCGCGCGCAACGCGGTCCACCTCGTATTGCTCGGCCTCGTAGGTGACCCAGCAGAGCGACTCGTAGCCGAACTTGAGCTTGCCCATCGCCCACTCTCCCCGCGGCAAGTCCGAAGCGAAATGGCGGCAACGCCTCAGGCAGGTATACTATGTGGGCCAATGGCGCGTGACAAGAACGAATTCGGCGGAGGCATGCATTCGGAGACGGAAGAGGCAGCTACAGATCACCCAGATCGGCACGGTGAGGCTGCTTCGTCGGGCGCCGGCTGTTTCTGGATCAATCTCCCCAGGGATCGGAGGCCCAAATCCCCCGCTTGTACCTGTTCCAGAAGCAGACATGGCACGTTTGGGGGGACCCCAAATGCTCACCATCACAATTCTCGAGCTGTGCTTGGATCTCCGTCTCGAAAACTGCATCGTCGACAGCGTCAGACATCGGAACCCTCATCACTTTGGCGCGCCCATCAAGCATGGCGTACGTACAGAAGCCCTTGTGCCGCTCGAACGGGAATTGGCGGACGTAGCTTCCCCTGAACGACCATGCGTCTGAGCCGCCCCCGGGAGCAAACCAGGACCCGTGAACGAAGTTGGACTCGGATTCACCCAGCAGAATCTGCTTGTCAAAGAATCCATCGTGATTGGCGAGCACTGCCGCGTGGGGTGTGTGGTCTCCGCCCCAAAACAGGTCGCACACGTTAAACGGGAGGGCGTAGGACGCCCACCAGTCGGGATACGCGGGCCCGTAGTCGTAATAGAGCGCCTCGTTGTCGGTCACATCATCCGCCGGACACTGGAACTCCTCCTTCTCCTCGACGTACTCAAGGTCGTACAGCAGATTCATCCAGACCTTCGGCACCGGATGGCCGCTTTGATGGCCATACTTGCCGGGGGGAAGGATGCCGTCGTGCTCCTCCGTGTACTGGAGAATAGCGGCGGACAGATTCAGTGTACGCTGGAGGCACAGTGTCAGGTCGTCCTTGATCTTCCCGGCACCGAGCACCGGTAGGAGCACCGCAGCGGAGACCACAATAACGGCGACAACCGCCGCGAGCTCGATCCGTGTGATTCCTTTGTTCTTCATCGGTCCTATCTCCCAATGCCCATTATTGCTCGCGGACGCGGTAGTACTTTTGCGTGTAGGATGCTGTATCTCCGTCGGCCCAGAGGTCAAATGGGCCGATGTAGAGCTGGTACCAGGTCTCACGGTCCGCCGACCACTCGACGGTGTACGACAGCCCCGGCTGCGCGTTCCAGTGGATGATGATGATGTCGCCGCTCTGAAACATCCAGTCAATCCGCAGCGGATAGGCCGCGTGATAGCCCATGTCAACGATGCCGGTGTCGCGAATGCCGTCGGTGCGGGTCGTGAGCCTGTCCATGCCAAGCATCGCGGCCGTGTCGCTGCCCATGTCAACACACGGGCTGTCGGCCGCTTGCCCCGTCGCGAGCTGGCTCAAGTAGTAGTCGTGCCGGGGCCCCGCGATAAAGAGCGGGTCGGCCGAGATGTTGCCGTTCGAGCCCGCAAAGTCGCCGTCGCCGATATCGCAGTACGAGCCCGTCGCGGGCGTCGAGCCGCCGACGTAGATGTCGTCGCCGTTACTCCAGAAGATAGAGTTGGTGATCACGACCGGCGCGCTGCCGCAGAAGTAGGCGCCCGTGGTCGCGTTGTTGGCAAAGGTGCAATTGGTCACCTTCACACTGGCCGTGAAGCCCGCCCAGATGCCATAACCCGCGTTGTCGGCCAGCAGGCAGTTGACGATCTCGACCGAGCCCGTCTCGGCGATGCCGAAGCCGTTGTTGGCCCCCGTCAAGACGCAGTTGCGCACCTTGAGAGTCGAGTTCTTCGATCGCAGCAGCACGCTGGTCGGATCGGACGTGACCGTGAGGCCGGCGAGCAGGCCGTTGGCTACCCCGTCGAACGAGACGACGATGCCCGAGACCGACGGTGCGATCGTCGTCGTGGCCGCGCCCGAGGCGATCACCCAGACATCGCTCGCCATGACCGGCTTCTCATCGTACGTGCCGGCGAGGACCTTGACCACGGCGGGCGGCGTCGCTGAATCAATTGCCGCCTGGATGCTCTCGTAGGGGTGCTCGAAGCTGCCGTCCTGTGCCGGATCGCCCGCATTGTCGTCATCAACATAGATGAAGGCCGGCGAGTTCGCATCCTGCGGATCGGAGCCGAAAAGGTACTCTTCGCTATTCAACAGCAGGTCTCCATCCGCGTCCCGCAGAGCGTCCGTTGGGTCGGTCGGATCAAGAGCGTGTTCCGCCTCCCAGCCGTCCAGCATTCCGTCATCGTCGGTGTCCGCATCAAGCGGGTCGCTGCCGTAGAGCAATACCTCATCGCCGTCGTTCAGGCCGTCGCCGTCCGTGTCGGCATCGTCGGGGTTTGCGTGGACAGCACCTTCATCCCAGTTGGTCAAGCCGTCGCCGTCGGGGTCGTCGTCGGCGCCGTAGTCGGTGTGGCCGAAGTAATGCTCCTCCCACTCGTCCGGCAGGCCGTCGTCGTCAGCGTCGGTTCCGACGAACTCGTAGGCGCCGATGTCGTGGCCCCACGCGTAGGGGCGCGGATTACCTTCGATGTCGTCAGGCGGCGCGTTTCCCCAAGTTGCCATGTCGAAGCATGGAGAGTCGCCCTGAATGTGGAAGTTACCTGAGGCCGGGTCGGCGAACCGCGGGTCGGCGTTAATGTTCCTCTGGCCCGGCCATCCGCCCTCGACATCGCAGAACATGACGCTCGGTGTGGCGGAGTCGGCAACGATTTCCTCTGGGCTGTTGTCCCAAAGGATGCAGTTCGTGACAGTCGGCTCGCTGGCGTAGCAATAGATGCCGCCTGCGTGATCGGCGGCGTTTTGGGTGATCGTGCAATTGACGATTGTCTCGCTGCCGCCGCCGAGGCAGATGCCGCCGCCCCATTCAGCCGTGTTGCCTGTGATGACGCAGTTGACTATCGTCGCGTCGCTGAACCAGCAGTCAAGGCCCCCGCCTTCGCCGTTGGCCGTATTCCCTGTGACCATGCAGCTTGTAATCGCCGGGCTGCTGTCATACTCGCAGTAGATGCCGCCGCCCCCGACGGCTGCGTTGCCGGTGATGACACAGTTCTTGATCGTCGGTTTGCTGTACTGATCGCAGAAGATGCTGCCGCCGAAGTCGGCGTGCCCGTTGCAGATTGCGAAGCCGTCGAGCACTTGGCCTTCCACGTCATAGGGCCCGAACCAGAACCCCCGGTGCGGTTCCGCTTCCGTGCCCTGACAGTCAATGGTCGTTGTGGAGGCCCCGTTCTCACTTCGCACGGTGATGGCCTTGGCCTGGAAGTCGAGGTCGCGGTTGCCCTCGCCGGCGTAGGTGCCGTCGGCGACAGCTACCTCGTCTCCGCCGATAGCGCCGTCAATGCCAGCTTGTATTGTCGCCTTCGGGCCGTCAAGGCCGCCCTGATGTGCCGGGTACTTCCCGTTGAAGGTGTCGTCGCCTTCGGCGGCGCTGACATACACTGTGACCGGGCCAGGCGAGTTTGGGTCGAGCGGATCAGAACCCCACGCGATCTCCCATCCGTCGAGCCGCCCGTCACCGTCGGTGTCCGGGTCGGTTGGCTCAGTTGCGTAGGTGTTGACCTCCTCGCTGTCGCTGAGGCCGTCATCGTCGGTGTCGGTATCGAGCGGGTCGGTCCCATACGTGTTGACCTCCGCCCCGTCTTCAAGACCGTCGCCGTCGGTGTCTGCGGCTACCGGATCCGTTACGTTTCCGTATTCGTCCAGATTCGTTAGGCCGTCCGAGTCCTCGTCGCCCCCCGGGTCGGCCGCCGTCGCTGAGCCGAAGTACTTGAGTTCCCACCAGTCAGGCATCCCATCGCCGTCCGTCTCCACGAACTCGTCGGCACCGATGTCATAGGCGCCGTCGGTGGGGAAGGGACGGGCCTCTCGGTCTATGTCATCTGCCGGGCCGTCGGGACACGCATCAATACATGGCGACACGGCCAGCAGGTGGAAGTCGCCGGAGAGCGGGCTACGGAATTTCGGATCCGCTTGGATGCAACCTGTACCCAGTCGCGAGTGCCCTGTGCCGCCTTCGATAGTGCAATAGGTTAAGGTCAGAGGGTCCGAATCGCGAACATAGATCTCCTGCCAGCTATCGCCCCAGAGAATGCATTTGGAGATCGTTGGGTTGCTGTTCCGCACGCAACAGATGCCGCCGCCTTTGGGGGCGGCATTGGCGCTGATTGTGCAGTTGGTGATCGTCGGATTGCTGTAGTCGAAGCAGTAGATACCGCCCCCGTGCGTTGCCGAGTTGCCCGTGATCGTGCAGTTGGTAATCGTCGGATCGCTGTCATCGTAGCAGCAGATGCCGCCGCCTTCCTCGTTCGCCGAGTTGCCGATGATCGTGCAGTTGGCAATTGTCGGATCGCTGTCCTCGTAGCAGTAGATGCCACCACCTCGCTTGATCGCCGTATTGCCGCTGATTACGCAGTTACTGATTGTCGGATTGCTACGCCTGCAGTAGATGCCGCCGCCATGCCAACTTGCGGTGTTGCCGATGATCCTGCAGTTGGTGATCGTTGGGCTGCTCTCATAGCAGTAGACGCCGCCGCCATGGTAGGTCGCGTGCGCATTGCGAATTGTGAAACCATCAACGACAGAGTCCGCGCCTTCGTCGGCACTGAAACCAAAGCCTCCGTCTGAGTTCTCGCAATCGATAGTCGTGGCCTCGGCGCCGTTCTCCGAACGGACGGTGATCGCTTTGCCGTCGAAGTCGAGGTCGCGGTTCCCGGGGCCGGTGTAGGTGCCGTCGCGGACGAGGACGGTATCGCCGTCCGTGGCGGCGTTAATGCCGTCCTGGATGTACTGATAGGGTTGGTCGGCGGTGCCGTTCCACGGTCCAGTCGTGTTCGACGCGTCCACGTATATCGTGGAGGCCATGAGCGGACCAGCCAGAAGAAGCAGGATGATGGCGAGCGGTAGCGGCTTCATGATTCCCTCCTCACTCCTAAGGCGATAACGGTGAATGGCTTAAGGATACAGGTTCACCTCATTCACTCTAAGAATAAATCATATCACCAATCACATCCTCGTGTCAAGGGCGTTCTTTGGCTACTTGAAGGTTCTCTGGGATGATCCTCTGACAGCTGGCAAAGACGATCGGAGCGAAGAAGGCGCGCCCTGCGTGAACATCGCGCCGTTGCACGCTGACGCTCAGCGCGAACTCCATGCACCGGCGGCCCGGGCGATCGCCATCCCGAAGCAAGTCGCATAGATTATCGGCCGTGCTTCCCAATGCCCGTTATTGCTCGCGCACGCGGTAGTACTTTTGCGTGTAGGATGCTGTATCTCCGTCGGCCCAGAGGTCAA
>CBDUSE010000133.1:0-8561 GCA_965369835.1 uncultured bacterium | reverse complement strand
CGGTGGCGGATTTCGAACAAGCCGCGCTGGACTTGTGAGAAATCCGGGCTAAGACTCCGGTGACGCCCTGAGCGAACTGGGGCGACCTCCTGTGTCCTCGCGAACCGCCCGGGTGCCCTTGTAGGAGAAACGGTTCCGCGCCCCGCTTTTGGTCGTTGATGTTTCCCGGCCGGCAAGAGGTACTCCTTGCGTGTTCTCTCATTCGCCAGGGAAAGACGTGGCCTTCGGGCCGTGTGGGTTGTTGGACGCTTCGGACAAGGAGGGAGGCAGATGAGATGAGCAAGAAAGTCATACTCAACAAGGCTCGGGTCGGCGAGCTCACGGCCATCCTGCAATACATGGCGCATCATTACGAGCTGGAGGACACCGATTTCGGCAAGCTGGCCTCGGTGCTCAAGAAAATAGCCATCGAGGAGATGAAGCACGCCAAGAAGCTGGCGGAGCGGATCCTGTTCCTCAACGGCACGCCGACATCGAAGCCGGACGCCGAGATCAAGAAAGGCCAGGAGATTGCCGCGATGCCGGCGACTGACATCGGCCTGGAGAGTGGGGCGGTCAAGATATACAACGAGGCGGCCAACACCTGCGCCGCCGAGAAGGACCAGGTCTCGAAGCAGCTTT
This sequence comes from uncultured bacterium, assembly GCA_965369835.1. Lineage (GTDB taxonomy): Bacteria > Auribacterota > JABMQX01 > JAFGEW01 > JAFGEW01 > CBDUSE01. The sequence continues at coordinate 7,940 of CBDUSE010000133.1, read as the reverse complement.
TCGAGGAGCTGCTCGCCGACGAGGAGGCGCACCTCGACACCTTCCAGAACATCAAGGGCCACGTGGACAAGCTGGGCGCAGCGTACCTCGCCACGCTGACGGGCGAGTAAACGACCCCGGACTTGCTGATACGGCCGTCCGGTGCGTTCCGGGCGGCCTGTTTCTTTTTGGTCGAGCTCTTCGGCGGGGCGGCGCGTTTTCCTTGAAGGCGCGCCCAGGCTTCAGTACTATCGGGCGGCAAATGCGCTTCCGGGAAGTGCGGCGCTACGAATTGCCAATTTGAAACATGTCCGGCTCGATGGATTACTCTGAGTCATCGAGCGGGATCACTCGTATGTTTCCGATGTTTACTTTACCCCCGCTGATCCTGAGATTCACGAGCTCGACGATCTCGTTTTCGCCCAGAGTGATCGTGGGAACCTGCCCACTCCTGCCGCGATATCTGACCTGTTCGCCATCATACTCGAACTGCAACGTATAGGTGCCGGCAGGGAGTTGAGAGAAGGAAAACGTGCCGTCCGCTGCGGTTGTCGTGCTCCGGCTGACGGGACCGTCCAGGGTCACGATTATGCCTTCGCGGTTTCCGGCGGCGTACGCCGAAGGTACCAATGCTTCGGATATCCAGGAGGCAACTCTGGCGAGCAGACTTTCCTTTTCCTTCTTGACGGGCACAAAGCTCGCGTCCGCCGTTTTAAACGCGGCGATGTTGCCTCGGATTGCAGATGTTCCACCGCCATTGCCTTCGAGTGCTGATGTTCCCTCGCCTCCATCGTTACCGTCAGCTCCGGGCCCATCACAACCGGCCATGACCGTGGTGAGCAAGAACAACAACCCGATAAGTACGTATGGTGTTGGCTTGCGTTTCATCATGTCTCCTTTGTCGTGTTGTGTTGCACGAGAGAGCTACTGCGCGGGACCGCTCGGGGAAGCTACGTAACAGCCACCACTGTCGCCAAAGGGTCCTTCCTGTCATATTACCCATTTATGTGATGTTTCGGCCGGTTGGTCAAGCCAAGAAATCTCTGATGACAGGCGGCGATCTGAAAGAGCTCGCCGGCTTCGGGATCGGCCGGCGCCTTGCGGGCCTCCCGAAAGGCACGGGTCCTTCTCGCCGGGCTTGTTGAATCCTGTTTCCGCATGTGCTAGAAGGGGTGCCCACTGCCGGTTTGGTCGAGGAGGAGGTGCCGCGTGCTGTCGCAGGTGTATTCGAGCGCGATCTTCGGCGTTGACGCGTATCTGATGGAGATCGAGGTCAACTACCGGCAGTCGCCGCGCTCGGAGACGGTGATCGTCGGGCTGCCCGACGCGGCGGTCAAGGAGAGCAAGGACCGGGTGCTGACCTCGCTCGCCAACTCGGGCTTCATCCCGGTGCACGGCGTCACAACGATCAACCTCGCGCCCGCCGACATCAAGAAGGAAGGCCCGAGCTTCGACCTGCCGATCGCCCTCGGCCTGCTCGCCTCGACGGGCCAGATTCATAACGGCGAATTCTCCGACTTCATCATCGTGGGCGAACTCGCCCTCAACGGGGCGGTGCGGCCGGTCAGAGGAGTGCTGCCGATCGCAGTCTGCGCCCGCACGAGCGGCAAGCGCGGGGTGATCGTCCCCGCCGAGAACGCGCCGGAGGCGTCGGTCGTCGAGGGCGTCGAGGTGTACGGGGTGCGCGACCTCGTGCAGGCGGTCAAGTTCATCGAGGGCGAGGACCGCGCCGATCCGGCGTCCACCGACCTGCAGGAGCTGTTTGCCGAGTCGGGCGAGTACCCGATTGATTTGCGTGATGTGAAGGGCCAGGCGCACGTGAAGCGCGCGCTCGAGGTGGCGGTCGCCGGCGGGCATAACATCCTGATGATCGGCCCGCCGGGCGCCGGCAAGAGCATGCTGGCCAAGTGCATCTCGACGATCCTGCCCGAGATGGCGCTCGAGGAGGCGCTCGAAACCACGAAGATCCACAGCATCGTCGGGCTGCTCACGAGTAAGAACTACCTGATCGCCACGCGCCCGTTCCGCTCGCCGCACCACACGATCTCGAACGCGGGCCTGGTCGGCGGCGGCACGTTTCCGCGGCCGGGCGAGGTGAGCCTCTCGCACAACGGCGTGCTCTTTCTCGACGAGCTGCCGGAGTTCCGGCGCGACGCGCTCGAGGTGCTGCGCGAGCCGCTCGAGGAGGGCAAGATCACGATCAGCCGGGCGCTCGGCTCACTCACGTTTCCCGCGTCGTTCATGCTGGCGGCAGCGATGAATCCGTGCCCGTGCGGCTACTTCACCGACCCGACGCACGAATGCCGCTGCACGCCTCGCGAGATCCAGCGCTACGTCAACAAGATCAGCGGCCCGTTACTCGACCGGATAGACATCCATGTGGACGTGCCGGCGCTCAAGTACCGCGAGATCGCCTCGGACGGCGGGGGTGATAGCTCGGCCGACGTGCGTGACCGGGTCAACGCGGCACGGCGCTTCCAGCGCGAGCGGTTCGGCCCTAGGAAGCTGTACTGCAACGCGCAGATGACGACGCGTGTTTTGAGGAAGTACTGCCGGCCCGACGACGAGGCGCAGCAGCTCCTCAAGCGGGGCATGAGCGACCTCGGCATCTCGGCCCGTGCCTACGACCGCATCCTCAAGGTCGCCCGCACGATCGCCGACATCGAGGCGGCCACCGAAGGTGGCGCGGCGACTGGCGCTGACCCCGCGGGCGGCTCCGCCGACCCCGCCGACCCGACCCTTCACGCGCACCACATCAGCGAGGCGATCCAGTACCGGACGCTGGATCGGAAGTTGTGGCTGTAGGGTAGGTGTCTCGGAAGAAGAAGATTCTGACAGGATTACAGGATTGACTGGATCGAGTCATGAGCGTCTTCGATCTATTTGGCAAGAGGAACAGACGCTTCGTTTCCGAAGAAGCTTTCGAGAGCAATCTCGCCAGGCAAGCGTCAATGTGTTCCCAGGTGCTTAATGTGTTGCGAGAGCACGGCATCACCGAGCAGGCGCAGCTCAAGCTGGAGTACTTCTTCTACACGGATTCTGGGCACAAAGCGTCTGCTCTCGCAGAGGCTCTCCAACAAAAGGGCTACTCAGCCGAACACCGCCCATCAGCCGATGGCAGCGGGACATTGGTCATCACTGGCTGGACAACGAAGATGCCCACTGACGAAACAACCGTTGTTGCGTGGACGAAGGCCATGTGTAGGCTTGGATTCGAACATGACTGCGAGTTCGACGGTTGGGACACGAGCCTCGAGCAAGCCTAGAAATCCCCAAGAAGTCGCGCGCTGGGGGGGACGCCCACAGTGCGGGCGACCCCGCGCTCCGCGCGCACCACATCAGCGAGGCGATCCAGTACCGGACGCTGGATCGGAAGCTGTGGTTGTAGTACTATGGCCGCTCGTTGGGCTTTGTGTGCACCGTCGAGGAGGGGAACGAAGATGAAGCGCTGGGTGCCGATGCCGCCGACGTACTTCTGGTCGGCGGTCGTGTTGATGGTGACGCTGCACTTCTTGTGTCCGATCGAGCAGATCATCACAGGCCCGTACAGGTTCCTCGGCGCCGTGCCGGTTGCTGCGGGGATTTGGTTTAACCTGTGGGCTGATTTCGCATTCAAGAAGTTCAAGACGACGGTGAAGCCGTTCGAACAGTCGAACTCCCTGATCACTTCGGGGGTGTTCAAGATCACGCGGCATCCGATGTACGTGGGCATGGTGTTTGCGCTGCTCGGGCTGTTTGTCGTGCTTGGGAGTCTCAGCCCCGTCGTCATGGTGCCCGTTTTCATCGTCGTCATCACAGTGCGGTTCATCATGCCCGAGGAGCGGGACTTGGAGCAGAAGTTCGGCGAGGAGTTCTTGCGGTACAAGAGGAAGGTGCGGCGCTGGATTTGAGATCCTCTTTCAGAAATCGAGCAGCAGAGGATGCAACTCGTGGCTAAGGGCAACCGACCGAACATCGTTTTCTTGCTGAACGATCACCAGCTCTATTACCGGCACGGGTGGGATGGCGGGCCGCGGCCGATGCGGCCCAATTTCGACCGGCTGGCGGCGGACGGTGTGACGTTCACGCGGGCGTACACGGCGTGTCCGCTGTGCATGCCGGCGCGGCGGACGCTGCTCACGGGCGTCTTCCCGCACAAGCACCGTTTGCTGCAAAACGACGAGACGCAGGTGCCGTCGCCGCACGGGCTGTACCTCGAGAAGCTCGCCGAGCTGGGCTACCGGTGCTTCTACTTCGGCAAGTGGCACGCGGGGCCGGGCAACGCGCACGGCCAGCACTGCGAGGGGTTCAGCTACACGAGCTACAACAACCCGTACACCAAGCCCGAGTACGAGGCCTACATCAAGCAACGCGGGCTGCCGCGGTGCGAACACCTCGTTGAGCGTGTCTTTGCCCGCTGGCAGAACGAGGAGATGTACGAGGGCAAGCTCTACCGGAGCGTCTCGAGCTGGATCAGCGAGCACGCGTCGGGGATCACGGTCACGCCGAAGGAGTCGCACGAAGCGTTCTTCCTGGCAAACCTGGCGTGCGACGCGCTGCGTGAGCCGGCGAAGAGCGGGCAGCCGTTCTCGTTGCGCGTGGACTTCTGGGGCCCGCACCAGCCGTACTTCCCGACGCGCGAGTTTGCCGACCTCTACAATCCCGAAGAGATCCCCGAGTATGCGAACTTCCGCGACGATCTCGCGAGGAAACCGGAGGTGTATCGGACCGACGGCAACTATCCGACGTCGTGCGACGGCAAGCTCATCGTGCCGAACCCGCTGTCGTGGAGCGAGTGGCAGAAGGTGCTCGCGCGCGCCTACGCGAACGTGACGATGGTGGACGCTGCCGGCGGGCTGATCCTCGACGCGCTTGACGAGCTTGGCCTCAGCGAGAACACGTTCGTCATCTGGACGACCGACCACGGCGACGCGCTCGCCTGCCACGGCGGCCATTTCGACAAGGCCTCGTACATGCCCGAGGAGATGGTGCGCGTGCCGATGGCGGTGCGCTGGCCGGGCCGGATCGAGCCGGGACAGGCGTGCGACAAGCTCGTCAGCCTGATTGACGTGGGGCCGACGATTCTCGACGCGGCCGGGACGCAGTTCGACCACGAGCCGGACGGCACGAGCCTTGTGCCGATTTGCACCGGTAGGGGTGGGGCCTGGCGCGATGACGTGATGTGCGAGACGCACGGCCACGGCGAGGACGTCGTGGGCCGCACGGTGGTCACGGGCCGCTACAAGTACACGGCCACGCGGGCGCAGATGCACGAGCTCTACGACCTGGACGAGGATCCCTACGAGCTCACCAACCTCGTTGATGACCTGGCCCACAAGGAAACCCTTGCCGACCTGCAGCAACGCCTTCGCGCCTGGCAGGACATGACGCAGGATCCGGAGGAGGCGCTCGACTAGCCACAGGGGTCGGGAAGGGGCTCTACAAGTTCGTCGGCGCGAGCGGCCCGCGTGATTTGTGAAGCGCGTGGCCGGATTCTCCTGTTTGGGCAGGTCATTCCGTGGTATAATATTTTTTTGCTCATCCGCGCGGGTTTTGCCCTTTTCGTCACACGCCGTTTCCGGAAAGAGCGAGGATGTTTTGTCCGCAATGCAAACAGGTGATGAAGGTCGTTGAAGAAGAAGCCTTCAGCGCGCTGCTGTGCGAGTCGTGCGGCGGGATGTTCTATCCGGAGGAGGAGTTCAACAAGCACCTCGAGGTGGTCAGGGTTGTCCTGCCGACGCGGCGTTCGCCGCAGGAGCAAGTCAGCGGGAAACCGGCCTGGGCGCTGAGCGTCGGCGAGAAGCGCCTACCGTGTCCGGCGTGCGGGGCGCCGTTTGGGCCGTTCAACTACGCCTACAGATCCAACATCATCCTCGCGAAATGTCCGGCGTGTCGGGGCCTGTGGGTCGAGCCGGGCCAGATGCTGCGGATCGCGCGCTATCGTGCTCTCAATCCCGGGGCCGATCACCTCGTTGCCGGTATCGTGAAGAAGCGGGAGAAGCGCCGAGAGCCGGTTGGCGACGACAAGGATTTCGATCGCCAGCTTCCGAGGATTAACCCGCTCGGGTGCTTCACGATTTTGCCGGTTCCGGTTAGCAATGCCCCTCAGTTGTCACGCTATCCCATTGTGACGTGGCTGCTGGTGGTGATGAACGTGCTGCTCTACGCGTTCGTTGGCCCCACGCGCAGCGCGGAGCTTTGGGGTGTTGTCCCGGCGGACGTGACACAGGGCCATGCCCTCCACACGTACGTGACGCATCTGTTCGCACACGGCGGCCTTCGCCACCTGATTGGGAACATCATCTTCCTTCTGGCGTTTGCAGATCGCGTGGAGGACCGTCTTGGCCCCATCGGTTTCCTGGTCTCATACCTGGTGCTCGGTGTCGTGGCGGGGCTCGCCCACACCTACATAATGCCCCCTGATTCAGAGATACCGCTCGTTGGCGCGAGTGGTGCCATCTCAGGGATCCAAGGCCTTTACCTTGTCTTCTTCCCCCGCAGCAGCATTCGGGTTGCCCTGCTCTTCACCACGATCCCGATCCCGGCGCTTGTCTTCATGGCGGCGTGGTTCGCCTACCAGCTCATGATCCCCGTGACGAGCCATGTCGCCGTGGCGGCGCATCTCGGCGGGTTCTTTGCCGGGGCGTGGGTCGGCGGGTTGGTGCGCATTTTGCGCCTGGGTGAGCCGAAGAAGGCGATGTGAAGGCCGGCGCTCTTGACGAATTCGACGATTGCCGACGAGCGCTGAGGCAAGGCGGAGCGTGACAATGCAGTGTCCTCGGTGCAGGCAGGAGATGGCGCTGATGGGCGGCGAGCGCTTCAGCGCGTGCGAGTGCGGCTCGTGCGGCGGGACGTACTACCGGGCCGAGGAGTTCCGCAGGCACCTTGATCTCGCGCGCACGCTGCCGTTGGAGCATTTGCCCCTCGATGAGCTCCTCGACCGGAAGGCGCAGTCGGTGTTTGCCGACGATGCGCCACACCCAGCGTGCCCGGTCTGCGCGGCTGAGATGGAGCCGTTCAATTACGGGTACGACTCAAACGTGATCTTGGGCAAGTGTCCTGAGTGTAGCGGGCTGTGGATCGAACGCGGCCAGATCAACCAGATTGCCCGGTACGTGAAAGGTCATCCCGTGCTCGACCGCCTTGCCGAGGGCCTGGTCGAGGAGGAACGGGAGAAGCAGCAGTTCGAACGAGTCGCGGCGCGGATCAGGCCGAAGCGGTGGGTTCTGGGGATCCCGCTGTTCACGTTCATGCCGTTGAGCGATGCCGAGGAGTTGCCGAGCAAGCCGTGGATGACGTGGGGGCTTATCGCCGCGAACGTACTGGTGTTTCTGCTCACCATACGATACGTCGTGGGGATGGCCATGGTGCCGGTGGAGATCGTGCGCGGCGAGGGCCTGTACACGCTCATCACGAGCCAGTTCGCGCACGCGGGCTTCTGGCACTTGCTCTGCAACATGCTGTTTCTGCGGGCGTTCGGCGACCGCGTCGAGGATCGGATCGGCCGGTTGCGGTTCCTGGGGTCGTATCTGCTGCTTGGCGTCGTGGCAGGGCTCGCCCATGTGTTTGCTGACGTGCACTCAGCGGTGCCGTGTGTTGGCGCCAGCGGCGCGGTCAGCGGGATCATGGGGGTTTATCTCGTGCTGTTCCCGATAACGACGGTGCGTGTCGTTCTGTTCTACTGGACGATCCCTGTGCCAGCCTTGCTCTACTTGGGTATCTGGTTCGCAGTGCAGACGACGATCCCGTTCACGAGCAACGTCGCCGTGGCGGCACACCTTGGGGGGTTCCTCGCCGGGGCGCTCCTTGGCGGCGTGATCCGCGCTCTGCGCCTGGGCGAGCCGGGGCGCAGGAAGAGCAACGGCGCGGAGCGCTAGCAGGCTGCTAAAAAAGACCGACGTCCGGTTGAATCGTTGAGCCCTCAAGAGCGTTTGGCAGGAGCCTATCAGCGAACGGCAGGATTCCGAAGCCCCGCAGGGGCG